>NZ_JQNI01000004.1:0-135000 GCF_000745175.1 Deinococcus sp. YIM 77859 | reverse complement strand
CCCTCAAGGAAAGCGCGCGGTTCCTGGCCGACACGGTGAATGTCGGTCCAGGGCAGCGGTACGACGTGCTCTGGAAGGCGCGCGAGAAGGGTACCTGGCTGGTTCACTGCCACATCCCGCACCACATCACGAACGACAACGTGGAGGTCGAGGGCGGCGGCGGGCTGACGATGCTGATCCAGGTGACCTGAACGGCAGCCGAACGACGGTGGCACTGTCCCGGTCATGAAAACGCTCCTGCCGGTACACCGTCGAGTTCGGGCCCCATCCCGAGACGGGTGGCCCGCGCATCTTCCCCTTGAAAGGTTCCACGATGGCTCACCTGTTGCGAATGGCTCTGATCCTTGCGAGCGTCAGCGGCGTTGCCACCACCCAGGCCCAACCCGCCCCGACCGGCGATGCAGCCCTCTCGATTGAACGCATGCGGGCCCGCTCGTACCCGGGCAGTGCCCTCACCACCCGTCAGAGGCTCACGCCCGGCGCGAACTACCAGCGTCGCATCGTGTCCTACCAGTCCGACGGGCTGCGCATCAATGCGCTGCTCACCGTGCCCAACGGCACACCGCCGAAAGGGGGCTGGCCCGCCATCGTGTTCAACCACGGCTACATCCCCCCACGGCAGTACCAGACCACCGAACGGTACGTCGCGTACGTGGACGCCTTCGCCCAAGCCGGGTTTGTCGTCCTGAAGCCCGACTACCGGGGTCACGGCAGCTCCGAGGGGGAGCCCGCGGCGGCGGCCTACTGGTCTCCGGAGTACACCACGGACGTCCTGAACGCCTTCTCGTCCTTGCAGAAGCTGGGGAGCGTCAATCCGGCGCGAATCGGCATGTGGGGCCACTCGATGGGCGGGCACATCACCCTACGCGCCATGATCATCAACCCCCAGATCAAGGCCGGGAACATCTGGGCGGGGGTCGTGGGGCCGTACGACCTAATCTTTAGTGACCTGCCCCGCTGGGGGAGCGGGGCCGCAGACAATGACCCGCGCGCGCATATGCTCGCAAAGTACGGCCCGCCAGACCGCAACTTGGCCCTGTACCGAGCGATCTCCCCGAACGCCTTTCTGCCGGACCTGAAGGGGCGTCCCCTCCAGCTTCACCACGGCACGGGGGATACACACGTGCCCATCTCCTTCTCGCAGGCGCTTGCAAGTGGACTGAAGGCCGCCAAACAGCCCTACACCCTCTTCACGTACCCGGGAGACGACCACAACCTCACCCGGAACCTGAGCGTGGCGCTCAAACGGTCGGTGGAGTTCTTCAAGAAGAGCCTTTAGGGCGGCCAGGCGCCTGAGGCCCCCCGCAGCCAGGAGCCAGCGTGAAACACGCCGTCAGTCCTCAGCCTCGGCCTTCAGCGCGCAACGCTGCTCTCCTGCGCCGCAGCTTCCTCGTGGCCGCCCTGCGGGCAGGTGCTGCGGGGGCTTACACCGTCAAACCGGGCGAGACGCTGTACCGTCTCGCGTAGGCCCATGGAACGACCGTCACTGAGCTTAGCCGGCTGAACAGCCTGACCGGCACGACCCTTGAAGTCGGGCAGTCCCTTCGGCTGCCGGGTGAGGGCGCGCCCATGGGGAGCGCTTCCGCGCCAGCCACTCCGCCCGGCGTGCCTTCCCGGATCAGTGGGATAGCGGTCAGCGCACCTGTGACGCTGCGGATGGGGGACACCTTCGTCCTGCGCCTGAGTGGCCCCAGGGCCGGACAGGCGACCGTGCGATTTCCCGGCGAGGTGGGCGAGGACGTCCGCCTGCCCGGTGAGCGCCTCACCCCCATTGCCAAGGGAAGTGAGTTCCTGGTGCTGGGGCGTGTCGTCCTCGGGAAAAGCACGCCCCTCGAGTATGAAATCCAGGTGGGTGAGGAAGTGGTGCGCGGCCGGATTCCCATCACTGGGCTGGCGCAGCCTCTTCAACGGCTGAACCTGCTGCTCAGCGTCTTGAGCAAGCTCGAAGACCCGCCCCGAAAGGCGGAGGACGCCGCCGTCGAGCAGGCGTCCGCCCGGCGGACCACCCAGGCGTGATCGCGGCCCTTTCAACTGGCGGCGAAAGTGCGGGCGCAAAGCAGCGCGTTCGGGCAGTCACGAACGTACGTGGCGAATGGGCCGGTCGGGTAACACTACGGCACGAATTACCTGGCACCCGCAGGAACGCCGGTGACGGCCGTGAATGACGGAACGGTCGTCATGGCGGGCATGTACCCGGTGCGCGGGGCCTGGTCGTGATTGATCATGGGGCGGGACTGACCAGCATGTACTTCCATCAGCGTGCGGTGACGGTCAAAGTCGGGCAGCAGGTCACGCGCGGGCAGAAGGTCGGGGAGGTCGGCAGCACTGGACTCAGCCCCGGGGCGCACCTGCACCTCGAGATACGGGTGCGTGGTGAGGGCACGGACCCGGCCGGGTGGATGAATCGACTCTGGCCGAAATAGACAGCGAGTCCAGGGCAGGCCACCCTCTCTGAACCACCTGTGGTGATGCCGTGTTGACCACAACTTTGCCCGGGATGGCGGCCGTCAGCATCGTCTGTTGGCCGGCGTGCTGGGAGCTGATGCAATTCCCCCTCCCCACGTAGGGGGTTAGGGCAACGGATGGAACGTCGTTTATCGCGCTCAGGCGAGGGGGGTCCGGCCTGTACCGGGATCTCGAACCTGCCCGTTGCAGGTGATCGACCGGAGTTTGTCGGCCTGCACTGTGTTTTTTGAATTGGGTCATCACTTGCATTTTCCGCGCCTTAGGATTAAGGTGATACCCACCCAGGGGGATTGAATTTGAGGTCTGACACGCTCAGCGCGTGTCCGGGGCAGTTCGTGTCACACCATTCGTCGTGTTCGCATGACCATCGGTGGGAAACCGATGTGGGAGGTCACATATGAGACGGAGCCCAGTTGCCCGCTTTCTCACTGCTGCATTGGCAGTTGCCCTCGCGACCACCGCGCATGCCGGACACACCGGGAAGCGCATCGTGCTGGCGATCCCCCAGGACGAAGGTGAACTCTCGCCGTTCACGTACGTCACCGGCTACCCTGGATACAACCTGATGAGCCTCGTGTATGACACGTTGTTCGTCAACGATCTCAACGACGTGCCCCGGCCCTGGTTGGTCGAGTCGTACTCGGTGAAGGACGGTAAGGTCTGGACACTGAAGCTGAAAGACGGCGTCAAGTGGCACGACGGTAAACCGCTGACCAGCGGGGACGTGAAGTTCAGCTTCGAGTACTACAAAAAATATCCGGTTGTGGGCCGCTTCGCTTCCGCCGTGCGCCCCATCTCCAGCATCCGCACCCCGGACGCGCGCACGGTGATCATCACCCTCGAGCAACCGGGGGCCAATTTCCTCCTCCAGCCCCTTGCGGACGCGCCTATCCTGCCGAGGCACATCTGGGAGAGCGTCACGGCTCCGAAGACGTTCAAGAACGTCGTTGGCTCCGGACCCTACAAACTGGTCGATCATAAGACCGACCAGTCCTACCGCCTGACGGAAAACGCGGAGTATTTCGCCGCCCAGCCAGGTGCCGATGAGGTTGTGCTGGCAGTCATCCCTGACCCGACCTCCATGTTCCAAGCACTCCAGGCCGGGCAGATCAACGCCGTAGCGCGGGAGGTTCCGCCGGAACTCATTCAACGGTTCGCAGGAAACGCCCGCCTGAAGACCCTGCGGGGCCCCAGCTATACCAGCACGCTCTTGCAGTTCAACACCACCACCGCACCGTTTAACAGCGTGGGATTCCGGCGCGTGGTCGCGGGCCTGGTGAACAACAAGGCACTGGTCGAAACGGTCCTCCTGGGCTACGGGACGCCCGGTGCCGCAGGCTTTGTGCACCCTGACAGTCCCTTTTACAGCAAAGCCGCCCCCACCTACCCGAAAATGACGGTGGCACAGGCGAACAGAACCCTGGAAACACTCGGCTTCAAGCTCAACCGCGACGGGGTCCGGACCGGCAAAGATGGCAAGCCACTGGACCTGACCTTTCTGGTCGCCTCCAACAACCCGCAGCGCATCCGCGCGGCGGAGATCATCGCGTCGCAGCTGCGCCCAGCGGGCATCCGGTTCACCATCAAATCCCTGGATCCCACCACGGTTCAGCAGGCCCTGTGGCCTGATTTCGACGTGGCGAAAGGCCGCAATTTTGATGTGGCCATGTGGGGATGGTCTGCGCCCGTCCAGTCGCAGCTCAACCTTGCAGGGCTGTTTCACTCGAACCCCGTGATCGGCACTTTGAACGTCGGTGGGTACCGCAACAAGACCGTGGACACGTTGACCACGCGCATGCTGACGACAGTGGATGCCGGAGCCCGCGAGACGCTGGCCGCACGCGTTCAGGAGATTGTCGCCAAGGACCTGCCGTTCCTGACGTTGTGGTACCCCGACACGGTGTACGCGTTCGACGCGAACGCCTACGACGGCTGGAAGTTTCAGAAGGGTCAGGGCATCATCAACAAACGTTCGTTCTTAAAATAAGGGGACGTCATGCTGGAGCGGGCTGGACAGTACGTTCTCGTGTTGATCGCCGCAATCTCCCTCAACTTCTTCCTGCCGCGCGCTATGCCCGGCTCCCCCTTGCAGTTCCTGGCGGGCGAGGACGTGGCCCTGCTGCCCGCCGAGGACCGCCAAGCGTTGCTCGCCCGCACGGGCCTCGATCAGCCGCTCACTGTGCAGTACGGGAAGTATGTGGCGTCGCTCGCGCGCGGCGACCTGGGCTACTCGTATCAGGCGAACAAACCGGTGCTGACCATGTTGCTCGAACGCCTGCCGTGGACCCTGCTGCTCACTGGCTCGGCGCTGCTGCTCTCGACCGTCTTCGGCGTGATCGTGGGGGCACTGGCGGCCTGGCACCGTAATGGTTGGCTGGATCACGTCACGCTCACGTCTTCCATCCTGCTGGACTCCCTGCCTTCCTTCTGGCTGGGTATGATGCTGGTCGCCCTCTTCGCCGTGCAGTGGCCCCTGTTTCCCGTCTTCGGGGCGCAGACGCCTTGGTCCAACCTGACCGGTTGGGCCAACGCCGTGGACATCGCCAAGCACTTGGTGTTGCCCGTCGTGACCCTCACCCTGGTGAGCCTGTCCGGAACGTTCCTGGTGATGCGGTACGCGATGCTGTCGGTGCTGGGCGAGGATTACATCCGCACCGCCCGCGCCAAAGGCGTCAGCGAACGTCAGGTGCTGTACAAGCACGCGCTCCGAAACGCATCCATGCCCGTCTTCACCGTGTTCATGCTGAATCTCGGGACCCTGGTGGGTGGGGCCGTCGTGATTGAAACAGTCTTCGCCTTCCCTGGCCTCGGAAGGATGCTCTTCGAGGCGGCCAGCAACCGCGATTATCCGCTGCTCCAGGGGGCCTTCCTGATGGTCACCCTCTCCATTCTTGCGGGGAACATCCTCGCCGACGTGGTCTACCCGCTGCTGGATCCCCGTGTCCGGGTGCAACGTGGCTAGTTCTTCGGCACCTGCCCTGACCTCGCGCGCCAAGCCACCTCCAGCGGGCGGCCTGAAATCCGCAGTGGCGCTGCTGCTCTCCACCTGGATGGGCCGAACCGGGATGGCGCTGCTGCTGCTGCTGTTCCTGGCTGGTGCGGGTCCCTGGATCGCCCCCTACGACGCGGCGGCGCAGACCGGCGCGCCGTTCTCCGTGCCCAGCGCCGCACATTGGCTGGGCACGAACGACATTGGGCAGGACATCCTGTCGGAGTTGATCGTCGGCACGCGCGTGTCGCTCACTATCGGCTTTACCGCCGCGGCGCTCGCAATCCTAATCGGCACCCTCGTGGGGGTCATCGCGGGCTTTCTGGGTGGCCGGACGGACGCCGCGCTCATGCGCCTGGTCGACGTCGTGCTGGTGCTGCCGTTCATTCCGTTGATGATCGTCCTCGCGGCCTTTTTCGGCGCGAGTTCCGGAAACCTGATCATCGCCATTTCCCTGCTGATCTGGGCGCGGCCCGCGCGCGTCATCCGCTCCAGCGCACTGGGGATCCGGAGCTTGGCTTACGTCGAGGGGGCGCAGGCCCTCGGTGCCTCGAACCTGCACATCCTCTGGAAACACGTGCTGCCGGGCGTCTTGCCCATCGCGGTCTCGCAGTTCATCCTGGCCGCGTCCAGCAGCATCCTGATCGAAGCCTCCCTGGCCTTCCTGGGCTTGGGCGATCCGGTCCGCAAAAGCTGGGGCACCGTGCTGTACTACGCGCAGATCCGCGGAGCGTTTCTCAATGGTTCGTGGCCCTGGTGGGTCGTGCCGCCCGGCGTACTGATCTCCATGGCGGTGCTGGGCTTCGCCCTGACTGGCCGCGCCATCGAGACGGCGTTGTTTCCCCGCCTCCAGCAGCGCTCGTAAAGGACTCTCATGCCCAGAACCATCCTGATGCTGGCGACCTTCGGTCTTGAAATTGTAGAAGTCGGCGGAACCCTCGCCAAACACGTGGCTGCCGGAGACAGCGTGCATGCTGCCGTGACACTCGCCCGGCCTGAGTCGCGGGTCGGCATCGAGGACGCCGCACGCGTCCTCGGCGTGCAATCGGTCCGGTTCCTGGACTTTGCTGCCGGGGAGGTGAGTCTGGACCTGCCTTCCAAGATCACCCTGGTCAGAATGTTCCGCGAACTTCGCCCGGACATCCTGATCACACAGGACCCCGAACACTCCTACCAGGACCTGGATCCAGACCGCCGGGTGGCCATGCTGCTGTACCTCGAGGCCGCGGCTATCGCGGGTCGCACATGGCGACAGGAGGAATGCGGCGGACACCCCCCGCACCTGATTCCGTCCGTGTACTTCATGACGCCCCTGCACCCGAACTGCGTGGTGGAGATTGGCAGCACGTTCGCCCTCAAGCAGCAGGCCATGAACGTCCTGGAAAGTCAGATGCGTTTCACCGCGCAGATGCTCCGTGCCCGGCTAGACGGCAACGCGCTCCAGCACATCGTCCCCAGCGGGGAGGTGAGTGGCGACGACCTGGAACTCGGGCGAGCCCTGCATCTGGAGATGAACAAGGCCGACGCCCTGAGCCACGGCCTCCTGAGCCACAGCGGGGCCACGCTGGCCGAGGCGTTCCGGCACATGAATCCTTTTCGGCTGGAGGCGTTGCTGTGAGACGCAACCAGTTTTTCGTGCGGTGTCGTCTGAAAGGTCACCTGGCTTCGTGTGCCGAAGGCGCTGTCCCTCCCCTGGGCCTGGCGGCCAACCGATGACCACCACCAAGAAAGACAGCCATTGCCTGCATGGGGAACACACCTTGTGCATGCCCGAGTCCAGCCGTAAGGCCGCCCGGCGGCGCCTCGCCATCGCCCACGGCCATCTGGAAAGCATTCAGAGGATGCTGGAGGACCCGAACGTGTATTGCGTGGATGTCCTCAAACAGCTCAAGGCTGTGCAGGGCGCGCTGGCAGGGACCGGTGAGGTGGTCTTGCGGGGTCACCTGGAAGCCCATGTGGCCACCGCGGAGTCCAGGGGTGACACCTCGGAGATCGTGAATGAGCTGATGCACGCGCTCAAATACACTTGAGGCGACCTGATGGCGGTCACACGGAGGGGTTCCCGCTCAGTTGGCCAGTGAAGGCTCACCTTGGGGTGGAATCCGAACAGCGGTCTACCTTCCTGGTAGACCGCTGTTGCGACGCTGTGGCGCTCAGGTGTACTTGAGGGCTTCCATCAGTTCTTCGACGATCTCGACGCTGTCACCCCGGGTGGAGGCGGTGGCGACGTGCGCTTCGAGGTGCCCGCGCAGCACGACCTCGCCTGCCCCGGAGAGCGCACCCTGCACGGCCTTGAGCTGCCGCAGCACGTCGACGCAGTAGGCGTCGTCCTTTTCCAGCATCGCGACGATGCTGTCGAGGTGCCCCCGGGCGATCTTCAGCCGCCGGGCGGCGCGTTTGCGCGCGTCCTCCGGCATGCACAGGTGGCCGGTGGCCGGGCTGCTGGGGTGACAGGTGGTGGGGTCGGCTTTCGCGGCGGTCACGTTAGGCGCGGACCTGGGCGCCGTAGCCTTCTTCGGCCACGGCGGTGACGAGGGCCTGCGGGTCCGCCTCACCCTGCACGGTGGCCGTGCCTTCCCGCAGGTTCACATGGACGTCTTGCACGCCGGGCACGCTCTTCAGCGCATTCTGGACGGCTTTCTCGCAGTGTCCGCAGGTCATGCCCGTCACGGTCAGTTCGGTGGTCATGGCCAAATCTTAGACCCTATAGGGGGGGATGTCAAGGTATTTGGGGGAGTATTTCGGCGCCCCTCCCCTGAAAAGCGCAGGCATAGTTGCTCCACAGTGCTGAGTGGCGTATGCTTCTCCCGTACCCCCCTGAGGGGGATAGGAGCGAAGATGAGCAAGACAGTTGAACTGGGAGTTCAGGGCATGACCTGCGCCAGTTGCGTCGGGCGGGTCGAGCGGAGCCTGCAGAAGGTGGAGGGGTCGAACGTGCCAGCGTGAACCTGGCGACCGAACGCGCCACCGTCACGTATGATCCCGAGCAGACCAGCCCGCAGGCACTGCTGGCGCAGGTCAAGGACATCGGGTACGAGCCGCTGGTGGGCGAAGCGGACCTGAGCGTGCAGGGCATGACCTGCGCGAGCTGCGTGGCGCGCGTCGAGCGCGCCCTGCGCAAGGTGGACGGTGTGCTCGACGCCTCGGTGAACCTCGCCACCGAACGTGCCAGCGTCCGCTACCTGCCGTCCACCGTCAGCGTGGGCCAGCTCAAGGCTGCCGTGCAGGCGGCCGGATACGCGGTGCTCGAAAGCGAGGCGGGCCGGGACCGCAGCGACCAGGAGCGGGAGGCCCGCGCGCGGGAAGTGCGGGGCCTGCGCCACGCAGTGACCTTCAGCGCCCTCTTCGCCCTGCCGCTGCTGATCCTGGCGATGGTGCCGATGCTCTCCATGCCCTTCCATATGTGGCTGACCGAGCGGCTGGGCCAGGGCACCCTGAACTGGATCATGCTGGCCCTCGCGGCCCCCGTGCAGTTCGGCCCGGGACTGCGCTTCTACCGCCTGGGCTGGAAGAGCCTCGCCCACCGTTCCCCCGACATGAACGCCCTGGTGATGATCGGCACCAGCGCGGCCTTCTTCTACAGCCTGCTCGTGACCCTGGCGCCTCAGATTTTCCCCGAAGGCACGGCGCACGTGTACTACGAGGCCAGCGCGGTCGTCATCACGCTGATCCTGCTGGGCAAGTACTTCGAGGCCATCGCCAAGGGCCGCTCCAGCGAGGCGATGAAGAAGCTGCTGAGCCTGCAGGCCAAGACTGCGCGCGTGGTCCGCGGCGGCCAGGAACTCGAACTGCCGGTGGACGAGGTGCTGATCGGTGACCTGATCTCGGTGCGCCCCGGTGAGAAGGTGCCGGTGGACGGGGAGGTCGTCTCCGGCGCGAGCTTCGTGGACGAGAGCATGATCACCGGGGAACCCATCCCGGTCGCCAAGCAGGCCGGCGCGTCGGTCGTGGGCGGCACCCTCAACCAGAACGGCGCCTTCCAGTTCAGGGCCACCCGGATCGGCGCGGACACGGCGCTGGCGCAGATCATCAAGCTGGTGGAGAGCGCGCAGGGCTCCAAGCCCCCCATCCAGGGGCTGGCGGACAGGGTCGTCTCCGTCTTCGTGCCCATCGTGCTGGGCATCGCCGCGCTCACCTTCCTGATCTGGATGGTCGTGGGCGGGCCGCAGGCGCTGGGCTTCGCCCTGGTGAACACGGTCGCCGTCCTGATCATCGCCTGCCCCTGCGCGATGGGCCTGGCCACCCCCACCAGCATCATGGTCGGCACCGGCAAAGCCGCTGAACTCGGCGTGCTCTTCCGCAACGGCACGGCGCTGGAAGGCCTGCAAAGCGTGAACGTGGTGGCCGTAGACAAGACCGGCACCCTCACCAAGGGCAAGCCCGAACTCACCGACCTCGTCACCGCCTCCGGCTTCCAGCGCGTGGACGTGCTGAGGCTGGTCGCGGCGGCCGAGGAGCCGAGCGAACACCCCATTGCGCGCGCCATCGTGGACGCCGCGAAGACGGAACATGTCGCCACCGTGCCACCCGAGCACTTCGAAGCGGTGCCTGGATATGGCCTGGAGGCGCGGGTGGAAGGCCGCCTGGTGCAGGTCGGCGCCGACCGGTACATGCACCACCTCGGGCTGAATGTGAGCGAGTTCGCGGCCCAGGCGGCGCAACTCGGGGACGAGGGCAAGAGCCCCCTGTACGCCGCCATCGATGGGCAACTCGCCGCCGTGATCGCGGTGGCTGACCCCATCAAGGCCGGCAGCCCGGAGGCGGTCCAGGCCCTCCACCGGCAGGGGCTCAAGGTCGCCATGATCACGGGGGACAACGCCCGCACCGCGAATGCCATCGCCCGCCAGCTCGGCATCGACGAGGTGCTGGCCGAGGTGCTGCCCAGTGGGAAGAGTGACGCGGTGAAGGCGCTGCAGGTGAAGGGCCACAAAGTCGCCTTCGTGGGCGACGGCATCAACGACGCCCCCGCGCTGGCCCAGGCCGACGTGGGCCTCGCCATCGGGACGGGCACGGACGTGGCGGTGGAGACCGCCGACGTGATCCTGATGTCGGGCGACTTGCGCGGCGTGCCCAACGCCCTGGCCCTCAGCCGCGCCACGCTGCGGAACATCAAGCTCAACCTCTTCTGGGCCTTCGCCTACAACATCATCCTGATCCCGGTCGCGGCAGGCGTGCTGTACCCCGCCTTGGGGTGGCTGCTCAGCCCGGTCCTGGCGGCGGCGGCGATGGGCTTCTCCAGCGTCTTCGTGCTCAGCAATGCCCTGCGGCTGCGCGCCTTCCGCCCGCCCGTCCGCCCAGAAGCCGTGCCAGCCGGTACGCCCTCGGCCACGCCGGTCCCGGTCTGAAGCCCCCCCGTTCTCCTGCCTGGAAGGAAGGCCCACCCATGACCACCCGTCGCCCCACCCGCGGCCTTGCCCCCCTCACCTTTGCCACAGGCACCTTCGACTGGGCGGTGGTGGGACTCGGCAGCCTGATGCTGTTCGGCGTGCACCTCGACGCCTGGGCGCACCACCGCTTCGCCCTGGAGAGCTTCTTCACACCCTGGCACGGGCTGCTGTACGCGGGGTTCGCCCTGCTGGCCCTGCTGCTGGCCGGGACGGCGCTGCGTGAGGGCGGGCTGCGGCCGGGGGTGATGCCGGCCGGGTACGGGCCCGCGTTGGTGGGCGCGGGCCTGTTCGCCCTCGGCGGCGTGAGCGACCTGGTGTGGCACACCCTGTTCGGCATCGAGGTGAGCGTCGAGGCGCTGCTGAGCCCGCCGCACCTGCTGCTCGCCCTGGGGGCCGGGCTGATGGTGACAGGACCGCTGCGGGCGGCGCTCGCCCGCGGCGAAACCCGCGCCCCGTGGCCCGCCCTGGCGTCCCTCGCGCTGCTGCTGGCACTCCTGACCTTCTTCACCACGTATGCCAACCCGCTGACGGAAGCGGGCGAACTCGGACAGGGGGGTGAACTCACCCAGGCGCTCGGCGTGGCGGGCGTGCTGGTGCAGGCGGCCCTGCTGACCGGCACCCTGCTGTTCGCCGTGCGGCGCTTCGCGCTGCCCCCGCTGGGCCTCACCCTGATCGTGACGCTCAGCTCCGTGCTGATGCTGCTCGTGCATGTCAACTACGTGCTGCTGCCCGCGCTGCTCGCGACCGGCCTGCTCGCCGACGGGTACGCCGCCTGGCTGCGGCCCGCCGCGCAGCAGGCCCGCGCCTTTCAGGTGTTCGCCGCCCTCGTTCCCGCCACGCTGTTCGCGCTCACGCTGCCTACCCTGGCCTACACGGGCCTGCTGGGCTGGAGCGTGACGCTCACGTCCGGCGCTGTCACGCTCGCCGCCCTCACCGGATGGCTGCTCAGCTTCGCCTTCCTGCCCCTCAAGGAGACCCATGACCAAATTGACGGTTGGCCCCTGGATTGCCGCCCAGAAGCTTCCCCAGCGGGAGGCCGCCCGGGACCGCCTCGCCTTCCTTGAACGCGTCCGGATCCGGCAGGACCCGCAGACGGTCGCCGGCTTCCCGCTGGTGGGTCTGGGCGGCAGTTGTGGGAAGCCCTGCTTCGCCCTCCCCTACACCCTGACCTGGACGGACGAGAACACCCGGCGGCTCGAGGACGTCGCCAGCGCGTTCGGCTGCCACGTGGAGTACGGCGTGTACCCGCACCTGAAACTGCACGAGAACGGCCAGGAAGTCGCCGCCGTGCAGGACTGGACGACCTTCGCCACCGTGTACCTGCGGCCGGGGTACGAGCGGGCCGAGGAACTGCTGGTGCGGCTCGCCGAGACGCTGGCCCCGCCGCCCCAGACCTGAAGCCACCGACCGGCGGGACAGCGTGGCAACGAATGTCCCGCCGGTCTCTTTTCCCGTCCTGCCGCCCTGCGGAAGAGGGTCAGGGCGACCGAACCCGGCAGGCAACCCGCGCACCCCCGGTCGCCCCGCTGGACAAGCGGCATCACGCGCCGTGTCGCCGGGTCCCCCACCCGGTCCTGCACCCCAGCTCAGGCACACGGCGGCCCGCCGTTGCCGGTCCTCCACGAACCAAACGGCAGGGGGTAAAGTCGGCGTTTCGACCTCACCCTTCTGCCAGCACCGCGGCTGCCCCTTCAAACTGCGGCGGGCAGCGTGAAGGCAAAGCGGCTGCCCTGGCCGGGGGTACTCTCCGCGCTGATCTGCCCGCCCATACGCTCGACCAGGCCGCGTGCAATGGTGAGGCCCACCCCGCTGCCGCCCTCCCCACGGGAACGTGCGGCGTCCACCCGGTAGAAGCGCTCGAACACCCGGGGCAGGTGCTCCGCAGCGATCCCGCCTCCGGTGTCCGCGACGAAGAACCGCACGAAGGTGCCTTCAAGGGCGGCGCCGGCGGCGACCTGTCCACCCGGGGGGTGTGCCGCAAGGCGTTGGTGAGGAGGTTGGCCAGCACCTGCGCGGCGCGTCCGAAATCCGCGCGCACCTGGGGCAGGTCCGACGTCACCTGCACCGCGAGGACGACGCCCTTCTCGTCGTAGGCCCCCTCGAAGCGCTCCCGCGCGGCCTGCAGGAGGTCCGCAGGTGGGAAGGTGCTGACGTGCAGTTCCAGGGTGCCGCGCTCCACCCGCGAGACCAGGCTCAGGTCATGGGCGAGGCGTTCCAGCGCGCTCACCTCACGTTGCAGCGCCGCACGTGCCGCTTTGGGTTCCATCACACCGTCCGCCAGCGCCTCGGTGTAGCCGCGCAGCGCGGCAATGGGGGTGCGCAGTTCGTGCGCGACGTTGGTGATCAGGTCGGTGCGCTCCTGCTCGACCTGCCCGAGGGCCGCCGCCATGCGGTTAAAGCTGCGCGCGAGGTCGGTGAGCTCGTCGTTGCCCTCCTCCGGGAGACGGCGCTCGTAGCGCCCCGACGCGAGGGCGCGGCTGCCCTCGCTCAGCAGGCCCACGCTGCGCACCACCCGCCGGGCGGACGGCAGGGCGGTGACGGCCGCCACCAGCAGCGCGAGCGGCAGGGATGCCAGCAGCGCGGACGTGAGGGTGCCGCGCACGCCGCGCTCGAGGTCAGGGCGCAGCTCCGCGCCGCGCGGGCCGATCAGGGCGACCATCTGCTCGACATGGCCGCGGACAAAGGCCGGGGCCAGCAGCTCGGCGAACAGCAGCAGGGCGCCGAGGGCGACGACGACGATCAACACGTGCGACAGCAGCATCTTGAAGAAGAAGTTCATGGCGTCCTCGGGCTTTCGTCCTGCCCGTCCTCCCGAAACCGGTAGCCCACGCCGCGCACCGTCTCAATGTACCGGGGGCGCTCGGCGTCGTCCCCAAGCTTCCGGCGCAGTCCCGTGACATGGACGTCCACCACGCGCTCCATCCGGGGATAGTCCAGGCCCCACACCCGCTCCAGCAGCCGCTCGCGGGTCCAGGCCAGCCCCGGGTACTGCGCCAGGGTGAAGAGCAAGTCGAATTCCAGCTTGGACAGGCCGAGGGGTTCACCGCGCAGGGTGGCGGCCCGCGCGCGCACGTCCAGGCGCAACTCGCCGTGCTCGATGACCTCCCGCACGCCCACGCGGCGCAGCAGCACCTTGACGCGCGCGACCACCTCACGCGGGGAGAAGGGCTTGGTGACATAGTCGTCGGCACCGCCCTCCAGACCGCGCAGTTTGTCCTCTTCCCCGTCGCGTGCGGTCAGCATCAGGAGGGGCAGCTCGGGAAAGGTGGCGTGGGCCCGCCGCGCGAGTTCCAGGCCGGTCATGCCCGGCAGCATCCAGTCGAGCACCGCCACATTTGCCTGCGGCAACAGGCTCAGCGCCCGCGTGCCGTCGCGGGCTTCCAGCACCCGGAAGCCCTCCTGGCGCAGGTACACCCGCAGGATTTCCAGGATGGCCGGGTCGTCATCCACGATCAGCACGGTGGGCACTGGGCCTCCAGGTCAACGGGCCGGTCCCGCTCCTGAGCGCACCCACCTCGCCGGGCGCGCTTACGGGACGGCCTGTTCTCCGGCCCCAGGCTGGACCACCATGTCCGCCGCCCCTTGATCCGGGCGTCCCGGCCTGGCCCGCCCGGCGACCCGGACGCGGCGGTCTGGAGGACGGCCCTCGACCACTCAAGGCCGTTGGCAGCCGGGTGACCGGTCCGCAACCTGCGCCTGATGTTCGTCGTCTGCCCGACCGGTTCTTTGGTTCCCTGCCTCACTTGCGGCTGTTGAACGGCGCGGACCCGGGCGTTGCCGAAGACCAGGGTGGCCCGGCTCTTTGGGGACAAGACACTCACCTCCAGCGTGAGGCTACCGGCAGGCCGTTAAGTTCCTGTAAAGCTGGGGATCGGTGCCGGGATGAACGGGTGACCGGTGGGGAGCCTGGTCACCTCACCCGTGAACCTCACCGCAGCGCCCCTCCCTCTGCAGGAAACGCCGGTGTCCGAGCATCACGAGCAGGAGCGCCACGAGCAGCAACTCCAGCGGCCAAGTCTCGGATTGTTCCTATCGTATAGAACCCTCCGCTCTGAACCCATTGGCCCTTCCCACCGTGCCCCCATGACCGACAATCCTCCTGACGCCCGGCGCGCTGCGCCCACCCCCTTCCTGCTAGGAGCCCTCATGTCCACCTCCCCCGTCCGCATCGGTGAACTCGCCGCCGAGTTCCACCTCAACCCCAAAACCCTGCGCTACTACGAGAGCATCGGCCTGCTCCCCGCCCCCGGCCGGTCCACCAGCGGCTACCGGCAATACGGGGCAGCCGACCGCGCCCGACTGCACTTCATCGTCCAGGCCAAGGCCGTCGGCCTCCGCCTGGAAGACATCGCCGAAGTCCTCCAGGTCCGCGAGCGGGGAGAACCCCCCTGCGCGCATGTCCGCTCCCTGCTCGACGCCAGGCTCGCGGAGGTGGACCGGCACCTCCAGGCCCTCACCCGGTTCCGCGCCGAACTGCTGGCCCTGCGGGTGGAAGCCGACGTGGAGGGGTGCGGCGGCAGCGTGTGCGGCATCATCGAACGCTCGGCCCTCGGCCGGGCTTGACCTTCCACCAGACTGGAAGCTCTAGGCTGCCCTCCTGCGGCCATGAGCGACCCCATCATCCACGCCCACCACCTCCAACGCCGCTACCGGGTACCCATCCGGCGACCGGGCCTGCGCGGGGCCTTCCAGGACCTGCTGCACCCCGAGTACCGGGCGGTGCAGGCGGTGCAGGATGTGAGCTTCGCCCTCCAGCCGGGGGAGAGCGTCGCGTACCTCGGCCCGAACGGCGCGGGGAAGTCCACCACCGTGAAGATGCTGGCGGGCATCCTCAAGCCCAGCGGCGGGGAGTTGTGCGTTCTGGGCTATCACCCGCACCGGGACCGGCAGCAGTACGTCCGGCACATCGGCGTGGTCTTCGGGCAGCGCACGACGCTCTGGTTCGACCTGGCGGTGATCGAATCCCTCCGCCTGCTGCAACGGGTCTACGCCATCCCCGAGCCCGTCTTTCAGGAGCGGCTGGCGCTGTTCGACCAGGTACTCGACCTCGGCCGGCTGCTCGCCACCCCCGCCCGCAAGCTCTCCCTGGGGCAGCGGGTCCGCGCCGACCTCGCTGCCGCCCTGCTGCACGACCCCCGGGTGGTGTTCCTCGACGAGCCCACCATCGGGCTGGACGTGAGCGTCAAGGCCCGTATCCGCGAGTTCCTGCGCCGGATCAACCGCGAGTTCGGCACCACGCTGCTGCTGACCACCCACGACCTCGGAGACGTGGAGGCCATCAGCGACCGGGTGCTGGTCATCGACGCCGGGCAACTGATCTTCGACGGCACGACCCGGGCCCTGAGGGAGGACCTGGGGCGGGGAGACCGGATCACCGTCGTCTCCTCTGGGGGTAACCTACGCGCCCTGAATGCCGCGACCCAACCCTTCCACCTGAGCTGGACGGACGAGGGGCAGGGCCGCTACAGCACGGTGTACGACGGGCGCCGGGTGCGGACCCCGGACCTGGTGTCCCGGGCGCTCTCCGCCGTCCCGGTGGACGACCTGCAACTGCGGGAGGCAAGCATCGAGGACGTGGTGCGGGAGCTGTACGAGCGGGGGCGGCATGACGGATAGAGGGGTGTACTGGGGCTTCGCCCGCCTGCGCTTCGCGGACCTGATCGCCACCCGCACGCGCTTTTTCATCGGCATCGGTTCGTACTTCATCTACGTCAGCGTGTACGCCGCCCGCGCCCGCGCCATCTACCAGGGGAAGGATCAGGTGGGGGGCCTGACTCCCCTGGAAGGCCTGACCTATGTCGCGGTCGCCTGGGTGCTGCGCTCACTGTACACCAACCCCCTCGACCGCGAGGTGACTGAGGAGGTGCGGCGCGGCGACATCGCGCTGTCCCTGCTGCGCCCGGTGGACTACCCCTGGTCCCGGCTCGCCAGCGCAGCGGGGGAGGCGCTGGTTCGGGCCGTGATCTTTACCCTGCCCGCCGCCGTGCTGATCGCCCTGGTCTACCCATTGCGGCCACCGGCCGGTCCGCTCGCCGCTGCCGGGTTCCTGGCCGGGACGGTGTTGGCCTTCGTGGTGTACTCGCAACTGAACCTGCTCGTCGGCCTCTGTGCCGTCTTCACCGAGCACACGGTTGGCCTCCAGCGGGCGAAGAACGCGATGGTGGACCTGCTGGGCGGGGTCCTGATCCCCCTGACGTTCTTCCCGGAGTGGGCGCAGGCGGTCCTGGCCTGGCTGCCGTTCCAGGCGGTCACGTATACCCCGGTGGCGATGTATCTGGGGGAAATGAACGTCACGCGGGGGCTGCTGGTGCAAACGGTCTGGGCAGCCCTGCTCTTCGTCCTGGTCCGGGTGCTGTGGCGCCGCGCGCTGGGGCAGCTCACCGTGCAGGGGGGCTGAACGTGCGGCGGCACTTGAGGTTGGTGGGGGCCTACGTCGCCTTGCTCGCTCAGGCCCGGCTGTCGTACCGGGCCGACTTCTTCGTGCAGGTGGGCTCCGACCTGCTGTTGCAGGCGGTGGACCTGGCCTTCCTGGCGGTGGTGTTCAGCCGGGTGCAGGCCCTGGGGGGCTGGTCGTTCGAGGAGGCGCTGTTCATCTACGGCTTCTTCCTGATCCCCTTCGCGCTGTTCAACGCGTCCTTCGCCGCACTGTCGGACGTGGGGGGCCGCTACGTCGTGGGGGGTGAACTCGACCGCATCCTGACCCGGCCCCTGAACAGCCTGCTCCAGGTGCAGTTGGAGTTGCTGCGCCCGCAGGCCCTGAATGGAGTGCTCTTGGGCGTGGTAGTGCTTGCCATTGCGTCAGCGCGGTTGGGCTTCACCTGGACGGGGCTCGACGTGCTGGTGGCCCTGGCAGGCATCCTCGGCGCTTGGCTGGTGTACGGCGGCTTGTGGGTGGCCGCGGCGAGCACCAGCTTCTGGACGCAGGAGCGGGGCATCGGGTTCTTCCCCCTCGCCTACAACACCATCAACTTCTCCCGCTACCCGTTGACCCTCTACCCGGCGGCCGTGCGCTTCGTGCTGACCTTCGTGCTGCCCTACGCCTTCCTGGCCTTCTACCCGGCGGCAGGACTGCTGCGCGGGGAGTACGCCCTGCTCGGGTGGCTCACCCTACCGGTGGGCGTGGGGGTGTTCGCCCTGGGGCTGCTGGTCTGGCACCGGGGCCTGGCCCGTTATGAAGGGGCCGGGTCCTAACAAACCAGATTGGTTTTTGCTGAAGCGTCCCATCCCCTAGAGTGGTTGGGTGACGACCCTGGCTGTTCCCGGCGTGCTTGACCAGCTCAAGGCGCTCTCCCACGAGATCCGCTATGACCTGATCCGGCACCTCGCCGGGGGCGAGCGCTGCGTCTGCGACCTGGAAGCCCTGCTGGACCTACCTCAATCGAAGGTCTCCTATCACCTGGGCATCCTGCAGGAGGCCGAGTTGGTGACTTCTGAGCAGCGCGGCAAGAACACCTACTACCACCTGCGGCAGGATCAACTGTTCCGGTTGGGTGGCGCCCTCCTCACCGAGATTTTTGCGGACCTCTCCGGTTTGACGCATCAAGCGAAATTCATATGCTGAGGGCGTGAAGCGCGTCCTGATCCTCTGCACCCACAACTCCGCCCGCTCCCAGATGGCTGAGGCCCTGACCCGTGCCGCCGCGCAACGCGCCGGTCTCGACCTCGACGTGCATTCGGCTGGGACAGAAGCTACGCGGGTGAAGGACGAGGCGAAGACCATGATGGCGGAGGTCGGGCTGAACCTCGACGGGCACACCAGCAAGACCTTGTGGGATGTGCCGGACCCCCAGAACTTCGACTACGTGATCACCGTCTGCGACTCGGCGGCAGAAGCCTGCCCCGCCTACCCGGGCCGGACGCACCGGCTGCACTATCCCTTCGTCGATCCCAGCGGCGGGAGTCTCGACCGCTGGCGCACGGTGCGTGACCAGCTCCAGGGGCAGTTCGAGGCCTTCGTGCAGGCACTGAAAGACGGGAAGCCGGTGCCCGAGTCCTACGGGGACAGCCCCGCCGTCTCCGTCGCCTGACGTGACCGTTCCCCTGTCGCGTGCCTTGGTCGCCGAAGCGCTGGGCACCTTCGCCCTGGTGTTCTTCGGCCCCGGCGCGGCGGTCGTGCAGGCACAAACGGGGGCGCTTGGGCACCTTGGCGTGGCCGCCGTGTTCGGGCTGACTGTGACGGCCGTGATCGCCACCTTCGCACCCATCAGCGGGGCGCACATCAACCCGGCGGCCACCTTCGCGCTGTGGCTGTCGGGCCGCTTCCCACCCGGGAGGGTCCTGCCCTACGTCGCCGCTCAACTGCTCGGCTCAGGCGTGGCGGCCTTCGTGCTGCTGGCGCTCTTCGGACTCCGGGGCCACCTCGGTGCCACGGTTCCCGCCGGGAGTGTGGCTCAGGCGTTCGTCCTCGAAACGGTGCTGACCTTCTTCCTGCTGCTCGTCGCCCTGCGCTCGGGGCTGCCCTGGGTGGTGGGCGGCGTCGTGGCGCTGGAGGCCACGATGGGTGGCCCGATCACCGGGGCGAGCATGAATCCGGCGCGCTCCTTTGGTCCCGCCCTGGCAAGCGGCATCTGGACCGCCCACTGGCTGTACTGGGCCGCCCCCCTGCGCGGCGCCGCGCTGGCAGCCACCGCCAGCCACTTGCTGAGCCCCGCCGAGCCTATCGAAACCCAGCCGCAACATGCTCAGGAGTTCGCGCCTAAGCGGGAAGTGAACTGAGAACGAAGCCCAGGGGAGAGGTGTGCCCGCTCGCCTCCTGTTGTCTCCTTTAGTTGTTATTGACAACCAAGTGGGACGAGCGTACAGTCGCCGCATGACCGTTGCTAAAGACAACAAAGTGGAGGAGGTGAGTCAGACAGGGGCGCTACTCCGCACGGTAACGCGGCTGTTCACCGAGTTGCAGCAGCGCAACTTCGCCTGCTGCGACGTGCAGTCCGCCACCCAATGCGTGATCCTCACCACCCTGGAGCGCGAGGGCGACCAGACCCTCACGGCCCTGACGCGCAGCCTCAACCTGGACAAGGCGTGGCTCAGCCGCAGCACCGACGACCTGGTGGAACAGGGCCTGCTCGCCAAGACGCCACACCCCGGGGACCGCCGCGCCCTGCTGCTGCGCCTGACCGACACCGGGCATACGGCCGCCCAGGACCTCAACGCCCAGCTCAACGCCCAGTCCGCCCAGGTGCTGGCCCGCCTCCCAGAGCAGGACCGGACCGCGGCCCTCCGTCTGCTGACCGGCCTGGCCGGGGCACTTCAGGCCGAACTCGACGGGGAAGGGGGCTGCGCGTGTTGATTCGAGGTGCTGCCCCTGCCGATCTGCCCGCCATCCTCGCCCTGCTTTCGGCCCTCGATCTACCCACGGCGGACGTCGAGGACCACCTGGGCACCTTCCTCCTCGCTGAAGGCGACGAATTGCTCGGGCTCGCCGGACTGGAGCCCCACGGCAGCGTCGGCCTGCTGCGCTCGGTGGCGGTCACGCCCTCTGCTCAGGGACAGGGCATCGCGGCGCAACTCGTGGGCGAGGTCCTCCACCAGGCTCGCTCCCAGGGACTTCAGGAGATCTACCTGCTCACCACCACCGCCGAGACCTACTTCCCACGCCTCGGCTTCGCCCGGATCTCTCACTCGACCGCTCCTACTGCCCTGCTGGCGTCCCGCGAGTTTCAAGACGCCTGCCCTCAGTCCGCCACTCTGATGCACCTCTCGCTCCAGGAGAACGCCATGACCCAGACCATTCCCGGCATCCATGACCAGACCTCGACGCTTGCACTCCTCGACGCCCTCCGGGTCCAACCGCAACTTCCCCTGGAATTCCACCTGCACGGCGAGCTGCTGGTCGGTCCCGGCTACCACGTCACCGAGGTCAAGGCCGTGACCATCGAGTCGATGGACTGCGGCGGGCGCGCGGACGCCTGGCGCGAGACGGTCATCCAGCTCAAGGACGGCAATGCTCAGGAAGCGCAGGCGGGCTTCATGACCACCCGCAAGTTCCTGGGGATCTACGACCGGGTGGCCAGGAGCGTCCCCGTGCGTGGGGAGGCGGAGGTCCGCTTCGAGTACGGCAACAGCGTGACTCCGGCCATGCAGTACCACGTCACGCACGTCGAACCCCAGGCCGGGCGGGTCATCGTTCATTTGCGGACGCCGGGCGTGCAGTGCAAGGCGGCTGACTCTTGCGGTCAACCTGCGACGAATCAGGCGCAGAACGCTGGAGGCTGTGCGCCTGAGAGTGGCTGTTGTGGCCCGACGAGCGCCGACCTGATCCTGCTGGGCTGATGCCCGACTTCCAGGGAGGCCAGCGCCCGCTCGTGTGGACGCTGGCCGTCCTCTCCACCGTCAGCTACGGTGCCCTATACTACGCCCAACCGCTGCTCGCGGTGGCTGCTGAGCATCAGCGGGGCTGGACCCGCACTCAGACGGGCATCGCCTTCACCCTGGCCCTCCTGGTCACGGCCCTGGTTGCCCCGGCGGTGGGTCGTGCCCTCGATGCGCGCGGCGGCCGGGTCCTGATCGGCGGGGGTGCGGTGCTGGGCAGCCTGGCCTTCGTGCTCCTGGCCCTGTCGTCGAGCTACGTCCCCTTCGTGATCGGATGGCTGCTGGCCGGTGTGGCGATGGCCCTGACCTTCTACGAGGCCGTGTTCACCGTCCTGGGGCAGGTGGTGAGCGGCAAGGAGCGCACCCGGGCCACCCTGACGATCAACTCTGGTCGCCGGGCTGGCGAGCACGATCTTCGTCCCGCTCACCACCGCCCTGCTGACGGGTGGGCTGCGTGGGGCGCTGTTCGGGCTCGCGGCGTTGCTGCTCGCGGTCGGCCTGTTGAGCTGGCGGGCGCTGCCGAAGGACGGCAGGACGACGGTGGGAACCGTGCCGCTTTCCTTCACCCCGGACCGCACCTTTGTCCGGCTGACCCTGGCCTTCACCCTCGCCCGGATCGTGACCGTCGGAGTGGGGTTGCAACTCGCTCCACTGCTGCTGGCCGCTGGGTCCGCTCCGGTGCTGGCAGCGGGGCTGACCGCCCTGCCCGGACGGGTGGTGTTCGTGCCCCTGCTGGAGCGACTGGGCACCCTACCGCTGACCGTGATGCTGTCTGTTCGCCGGACTGGAACTCGGGGCGCTGCTGCTGCACTTCCCGGCAGCTCTTCCCCTGACGGTCAGCGGCATCGTCCTGTTCGGCATAGCGAGCGGCGCCCTCACCCTGGCGCGGGCGGAGCTGCTGACCCGGCAGTACCCGACGGAGACCTTTGGAACGGCAAATGGGCGCATGGCGCGGCCGGTGAACCTCGCGCAGGCGTTCACGCCGCTGGGCGTGGGCTGGCTCTACACCGTCTCCGGGGGGTATGGGTGGTCACTGACCTTGCTGGCCCTCCTGGCGGGTCTGGCCGTCTGGGTAGCCTGGGGAGCTGCGCCGCGAGAGGTCCCGGCGCCCGGTGCCTAGCTCCATCGCCTGCTTCGCCTCGACTTGGCGGACGGGAGCCGCCATCCCACGTCCGCCCCCAAGCGCCCTTATGCCCCTCGGATAACCCTGCCGGACGAGCGCTCCAGGGAGCGTCTCGCTCACGAGACCGGCGAGACCGTCAAGGCCCGCGTTCCTGAGCCCACCTCGGGCTCCCCAATCACATGCGGCGACCGAGTGGACGGCCCGGAACCGCCGAGCGCGTGGGTTCATCCACACGACCTCGGACTTGCTCACCCAAATGACTGCCGGAAACTTGAAGCGTTTTTCACTCTGGTCCGGCCTACCTGCCGCGCCGCGTCACCATCACTTCCCACGGATCGGTCAGGATCAGGGCATGACGGACCTCGCTGACATGCCCATCGGTCAACTCGCCGCGTTGACCGGCGAGAGCGTCAAGGCCTTGCGCTACTGGACGGACTTCGGCCTGCTGACCGTGGAGCGCCGCCCCAGCGGCTACCGACACTACCCGCCCGAGGCCACCGAGCAGGTCCGCTTCATCCGCTCCGCGCAGGCCACCGGCTTCACCCTCGACGAGATCCGCCGGATTCTCCTGGCCCGTCAGGACGGGCAGAAACCCTGCGCGCACGTCAAGGCTGACCTCGACGCGCATCTGAAGACGGTGCGGGCACAGATCGCGCAACTCCAGGCGCTCGAAGCGCAGTTGCAGGCCAGGGTGACGTGGGCGGAGGAACACCCCGACCCCGCCTGCGATTCCGCGGGATGCGTCTACCTGGAAGACACGCCCAGGGCTTGACTCTCCCCTGGGCGGGAGATCCTAGCCTCGGGGCATGACCACCCCTGATTGCTGCGCTCCGACCATGCCGGTCGCGGTGACCACCTGTCCTGTTTGTGCCACCACGGCCAGGGCCGTGAAGCTCATCACCCTCAAGGCCCTGCTGACTCCAGCGGCGCTCGCCACCCTCGATCCGCAGGAGACGCACCGCTTCTGCCCGGACGCGGCCTGCGACGTCGTGTACTTCAGCGCCTCCCAGACCTACCAGCAGGCGGAAGTGAAGGTGCCCGTCTTCCAGAGGGACGAGCGAGGGCTCACCCCCGTCTGCTACTGCTTTGGTCATACCCGCGCCGATCTGGAGCACGCCGTCCGGGAGGGACATCCCGGAGCCATTCCTCAGTCGATCCAGGCGCACATCCAGGCCGGACGCTGCGGGTGCGAGGTGAACAACCCCCAGGGAAGCTGCTGCCTGGGGAACGTGAACCGCACCCTGGCCGCCCTCCAGACCCCCGCCGAGAAAGGGCGTGCCGGATGCTGCTGAGGAAGCCGGTGAGCCACCTCCGCGCATACCTGCTGCTCGGCAGTGCCCTGCTGCTGTGCCCCTGTCATCTGCCCGTCCTGCTTGCGCTGCTGATTGGTGGTTTCGGCGGCGGGGTCGTCGCGGGGTTCCTGGGCCGGACCATGCCGCTCGTCCTGGCCCTCGCCACCGGGTACTTCGTGTTCGCCCTGTGGCTCGGCCAGCGCCGGCTGAAGCGCCAGGCCAGCGGCGCTCCCTCCACTCCCGCCTGATACAAGCCGCAGCCGCTCCCTTCCCCCTCCCCAGGAGGTCAACATGCCGGACCAGCCGAACGACCGCACTCAACCCGACGTGAACAAGATTGAGGACACCCGTGACCAGGCGACGTTCGAGTCCATCGCCCGCCCCAGCGATCCTGCCAGTGACGCCTCGCAGGAGACCCAAGGGGTGGCCCCGAGCACGGGAATAGGCACGCACTACGACGCCATCGTGCTGGGTGGTGGGATGGCTGGCGTGCCCCTGGCGCACCGCCTCGCGTACAAGGGCTTCAAGACGGCCTTGATCGAACGCGCGGAACTCGGCGGGACGTGCCTGAACCGGGGCTGCATTCCCACCAAGACGATGATCGCCAGCGCCCGGGTCGCGCACCTGGCTTACCTGAGCGAGCAGTGGGGCGTGGAGACCGGCGAGGTGCGCGTGCATCTCGGCCGGGTGGTGGACCGCAAGGACGATCTCGTGCGCAGCATCCGCGCCGGGTCCGAGCGGAACGTCGCGCAGAACAAGAACCTCACCCTGATTCGTGGGAACGCGCGGTTCGTTGGGGAGCGCCGCTTGGAGGTGAACGGGGAGGAGATCAGTGCGGAGCGGGTCTTCATCGCGGTCGGAACGCGCAACCGGGTGCCTGGGATCGAGGGGCTGGAGGGCGTGCCGTTCCTCGACTCCACCACGGCGATGGAACTGCGTGAGGTCCCCCCGCACCTGGTCATCGTGGGCGGCGGGTACATCGGGGGGGAGTTCGCACAGATGTACCGCCGCTTCGGCAGTGACGTGACGGTGTTGCAAAGTGCGCCGCACCTGTTGGCGAGCGAGGACGAAGACATCACGACGGCGCTGAGGGAGGCACTGGAGGCCGAGGGCATCGAGGTCGTCGTGGAGGCACGTGCGCAGCGCGTGGAGGGCGGCGAGGGGCACGTGCGGGTCACGGCCACGGTGGACGGCGAGGACCGCACCTATGCCGGAACCCACCTGATGATCGCCGCAGGGCGCGTGCCGAACACGGATGGGCTCGGTCTGGAGCACGCCGGCGTGGACCTCGACGAGCACGGCTTCATCCGGATCAACGACCGGCTGGAGACGACCGCGCCCGGCATCTGGGCGCTGGGGGACGTGCGGGGCGGGCCGATGTTCACGCACACCGCGCGGGATGACGCGCGGATCATCTACCAGAACGTCGTCAAGGGGCAGGACCTGAGCATCCGGGACCGGGTGGTGCCGTGGGGCGTGTTCACCGACCCCCAGCTCGGGCGAGTGGGACTTTCCGAACGCGCGGCACGGGCGGCGGGCTTCAAGCTGAAGATCGGGCGGTACGAGGCGCGCAAGGTCGCCAAAGCGCGGGCCCTCGGGGAGACGCGGGGACTGATCAAGGTGGTGGCGGACGCAGCGACTGACCGCATCCTGGGTGCGGCGGTGCTGATGGCCGAGGGAGCGGAACTGGTGCACGAGTTCGTGACGGCGATGCAGCTTGGTGCGCGGTACACCGACTTGCAGGACATGATCCACATCCACCCGACCCTGGCGGAGGGCCTGAACAACGCCCTGGGCGGGGTGCATTACGAGGAAGGGCTGGAATGAGGAGGGATGAGCCCTTCGTGCCCACGGGCGCAAGTGGCCTGACCTGATCGGCTGCACCCCTTGTTCCTCCCACGGGGCTGGGCTTCGCCTCACCTCCCCACGACGACCGCAGTCTTCCCGATCAGCACGCCCGGCGGCACTTTATCTTTGCGGACTTTCCGTCGCGGGTGGACCTCCTGCACCTTGCCGAGCAACCCCCGCACAACCATGACGCCCAACCGGACGTGCTGTCTCTTTTCCCCGTCCACGACGCTACCGTGCAGGCAATAAACGAGGCCGGTGCGGCGTCTGGCCGTGAAGTGGCGGCCACCGCGGGCCTCCAGGTCGAGGACTGGGAACATTGGCAGCGACGAGAGTGCGGTCCTGGGGGCGCTGGCAACCCGGTCAGGTCTGCTGATGCCGCCTCCCGGTGATCATCACCAGCAGCAGCGCCACGAGCAGCAGTTCCAGGGAGGTGGTGATCAGCCCAAAGGCGTCCCATCGCTCAATCTCACCCGCCTCCGGCCCGAAAAAGGGAATCCCGACCGTGCGGGTGACGAAGTACATCCCGGCGATCAGCAGGTTCCCAAGCACGCCAGCCCAGGAGTACGGCACTTCCAGTCGGCTGCTCCCCACCCGGGGGAAAGGGTCGTTTTGCGCCGCTTTCGTCTCAAAGTAACGCAGCAGCAGGAAGCCGCCCCAGACGAACTGCGTGGCCGTCGCCACCAGGAAGAACAGGCCGTACCCGAACCACTCCTCGAAATGCGCGCCGGTCACCCCGCCGTGAAGGACGGCCGCCAGCATGGAGAGGCCCGCCGCCAGCGGAATGCGCAGGTCGGTGAAGGACTGTATCCGGCTGGTCAAGGCAAGTCCCCTTTCTGGGATGGAGGGTACGCGATCTCACGCTGGACAGCGTATGAGGGGCCAACGACCCGTTCCCGCCGGATGCGGTTGCGCCCGTCGACATGCAGCTCGTACCAGATGCTGGAGCCGGGAACGAACAGCGACAGCACGGTGTGGCCCTCTTCGTCGCGTCCCACCTCCCGCACGTCCTCCGCCCCACCGCCCAGGTAGAGGTCGGTCGCGGCGAGCGTCTCTGCCGTCAGCGGAAAGGAATGGGGAGACGGGTCCAGGCTGTTGAGCGCCTGCTCCGTCACGGTAAAGCTTCCCGCACGCTTCATGGCCTCCACCACCCGCGCGAGCCGCCCCGCCTGATCCGGGCCGGGTGGCCAGCGCAGCTTCACCGTGGCCCTCCCACCTGGCCACTCCGGGTCGGTCACCCTCACCTGGACAGTCGTTTCCCCATTCTTCCACTCGTACGGAGCGCGAAAACACCCCCGGCCGCAGGAACGCGGGTACAGCGTGAAGCTTCCAGCAGGCCCCCCGCCACTCACCCAGACACGCGTCTTCTCGCCCGGCTTTCCGGTGGGTTGCGTGACCTGTACGCGCAGTTCCCCCTCGGTGGCCGTGACGTACACGCTCAGGAATCCGACCTGATCGGCTGCGCGCACCGCCGAGCCCGCAGGAGGCGCGCCGAGGATGTTTGCGGCCGTGAGCGCCTGCGGCGGGGTGGCGTTCACCAGCCCCGCGCTCAGGAGCAACACGCCCAGCAGCGCGACAGCTTCCCCGGGCACCAACCGCGACAGGCGCGAGGGGGTGGTCGTTCGGGACGGCATCGCCCGAGTGCGGGCCAGCCAGGCCAGCGCCAGGGCGGCGAGCGCTGCGGCGACCTTGGCGAGGAGCAGCCGCCCGTACTGCGTCGTCCACAGTTCATCCGGGACTGCGAACTTCGGCCACGCCAGGACCAGACCGAGCAGCAGGAGCGGCCCCACCGTCCAGGCCGCCAG
The DNA here is from genome assembly GCF_000745175.1 of Deinococcus sp. YIM 77859. NCBI lineage: Bacteria > Thermotogati > Deinococcota > Deinococci > Deinococcales > Deinococcaceae > Deinococcus > Deinococcus sp. YIM 77859. Next base: position 107,779 of record NZ_JQNI01000004.1, on the reverse strand, counting down.
CCCCGCGTACCGCCCGGTGCCCGCCCTGATCCCTTCCGTCCACCCGGTGGCCCTCCCCGACCACAGCACCTGCGCGAGGTGGACCAGGGCTCCGACCCAGACCGCGGCGAGCAGCAGGTGCGCCAGACCGAGCGGCGTGAACCAGAAACTCTCGGCGTTGCCCAGGTGCCCCTGCCACGCCACGGCCAGCGCCCCGACGCCCAACGGGAGGCCCACGAAAGGCCGCGCGCGACCCCTGGCCATGAGGGCGCTCACCAGGAAGGCCAGCAGCGCCAGGGACGCCGCGACGCCCGGGCGGCCAGTCAGGACCGTGTTGACGGCCTGCGGGCCAGCGCTAGCCAGGGACACGAGCTGCACGGCGCCGCCCAGCACGGCCAGAACCGCGCCCAGGCCGATCCACGCGCGCGGGACGCTCTGCCCCCTCCACACGTATCGCTCGCTGATCCACCCGCCCAGCGCGAGGGCGAGCCCCACCAGCAGCAGGGCGCTCCCCGTCACCCAGGGAAGCGGCACCCCGTCCACGTTGTCCTGCAACCCGGGGATCGCCCCCTCGGAACCCACGCCGAAGGCGAACTCCCCGCTGGAGAGGTGCCCGTCCGCCGCCACCACCTGCCAGGACACCACGTACACGCCCGGCTTCAGTGATGGCAGGGTCGCCAGCAGGTTCCGGGCGTCGGCCCCAGGGTGAAGCTCACGAACCTCCAGTGCGTCCCCCTTCAGGGCGCGGACCCTGACCTGGGCCGAGCGCGGACTCACCGGTTCACTGAACTGCAATGCGAGCTGGCGTGGCGCCTCGCTAAAGCGCGCCCCGGCCCGCGGGAGGGTGTTGACCAGGAAGGCGTGCGCGGCGGCGCCGGAGAGCCAACTCAGGCTCAGGGCGATGCACAGCGCCAAGACGGCCCGCATCCGGCGACCAGCCTTCCAGGTCATGGGCGGAGTCGGCGCTCCAGGTCGTCCAGTTCCTCAGCGTTGATCTCGCCACGGGCGAAGCGCTCACGCGCCAGTTGCCAGGCCCGGTCCCGCCCATCGTCGCGGTGCCCATCGCGGGTGAGCCGCACCATCAGGTACACCACGGCAGCGATGACTGCTACCCACAACAGCACGCTCAGCAGCATTGTCCCGCCACACCCCATCATTCCCATCATCACGCGTCACTCCTTGCCCGCAACGTCCGCGCCGGGGTGGGCGGACAGTCGCGTGATCGAGGGCAAGGTAGCGCCCCTCTGTTCAACTTCAATAAAAACAGGAACCCGCACCCTGCGGGTTCCTGTCGATCTGGCCCTGGTGTCAGGCCTGCGCCATCTGCCGGCAGGAGTCGGCGCAGCGGCGGCAGGTGTCCGCGCACGTTCGCATCTGCGGGTCGTCCCCCATTCCCTCGCAGCTTTGCGCACAACGCTCGCACACCTCCGCGCAGACCCCACACACCCGCGCGTGCAACTCCGAGCCGCGCAGCATGAAGTCCTCACTGGTGTGGCAGATCATCGCGCAGTCCATCAGCAAGCGGACATGCGACGCCTCCGCGTGCCGCCCGCCCTGCTGGAGGCAGTACGTCAGCGTCTGCAAGCACACGTCGTGACAGTCGGAACAGGCTTGAATACAGTCCTGCATCATCGAGTTCATGCTGCTCATTCCCTGCTGTTGCGCGTTCGTCATGTGATTCTCCCGTGGCGTTGAGGAGCTTGGGTTCGGGTGGCACCAGCCGGTCCTGCTGCGTGTCCTGTTACTTCACCGTTGCTCCCTCCTGGCGGGCGACGATCTTGCCCCGGTACATGTTCATCCCGCAGGTGAATTCGTACTCGCCGGGCTGAGCGGGCGTCACCTCCAGGGGCACGGTCTGGTTCTCCGGCAGGTGCGCGCGCTGCCCGAACGCCGGGAGGACCACTTCCTCCCCGCAGGTACTGGCCTCCCGCCGGGTGAAGTTCAGCCGGACGGGCTGCCCGGCCTGCACCTCGATCACGGCGGGCTGGTACCCGCCCCTCACCGTCACGTCAATTTCCTGCATGCCCCCCTCCTTCGCGTGTGCCTGCACGCTTTCCCGCCGGTACAACCAGAAGTACCAGACGATCCAGGCGATCAAACCAAAGCCCACCAGCGTAACGATCCACTGCGTCGTGTTCATGCCCTTCCCTCCCATAGGTGGAACAGCGGGGACAGCCTGCTCCAGCTGCGGGCGAAACGGCACCGTCGCATGCAATCACCCTCAAGTTGATGTTCCCCCGCATTCCTTTTGGGCGGAGCAACCCCTCACCAGGTGGGCAGCAGCGCAGGGGTGTCATGTTCGCCGCTCGGCTGCTTGCCTGCGGCTCACCCAAGACGACCCGTTCAAGGGCTGCCCTCTTCCCCTGGTGCGCCAGCCTCCGATCCGCATGACCTCATTCCTCCTGTGCTTCAGTACAAATTGGCCATGACCTCCAGCTCTGACTGCCGCAACAGTACGTAGTTTGTGTTCAGCTTCGATAAAGTGGGGCATTGGGCATTCCTTGAGGTCGATCACCCGTAGCCAGAGCTTCCCTGCCGTCAGGGCCAGAGACGCGTGTTGTGGGCCTGGCCTGCGCCTCTTGGTTCGGGCGCCACAACGCACCCGCAGAGACAAGCGAGCGTGGAAACGCGTCCTTGATCACCGCACGGGCCGGGAGGTGTCTGACCTGCACCGCCCTGGCCCCCGGCCCTTCGCAGAGGTCTGGCACCCAGGAACTCAGGACGTCATGGCGAAGGGCCGGTTGTGGGGAGGACGCATCGGACCCGCGCTCCGAGTCCTCGCCCACGACTGCTCAAAGAAAGTTCGCCGTGCATGGCACGAATTAAGGTGCGGGCCACGGTCAGGCCCAGGCCGGGTCCGGCACCGTTGAGCCTGCCCCATTTTGTGGTCCAACCTGGACCCCTCATGGCAGCCTACCTCAGCCCGTCGAACGGCGGGCGAACTCTTGCGGTGCCAGGTTATCCAACGAGCTGTGCGGCCGAACCCCGTTATAGTCGCGTCGCCACACGCTCAGAACCAACCGGGCCTGAGGCAGGCTCACGAACCAATTCTGATCCAAGCACTCGTCCCGAAAGCGCCCGTTGAAACTCTCGATATAGGCGTTCTGCACGGGTTTTCCTGGGTCGATGAAATGCCGCTCGATCCCCTCCTGATGTGCCCAAGCATCCAGGGCACGACTGGTGAACTCCGGGCCGTTGTCGCTGATGATGACCTTGGGCTTGCCCCGTTCTTTGATCGCCTCCGCCAGCAGACGGGCGACACCGTCGCCCGTGATCGAGGTGTCGGCGAAGCACACCACGCACTCCCGCGTGAAGTCGTCCACCACGTTCAGCACCCGAAAGCGCTGCCCACTGGCGAGCTGGTCGCTCACGAAGTCGGTGCTCCAGCGCTGATTGGCCGCTGTCGGTACTGACAGCGGCGTGCGACGCTGCACGACCCGCTTTCTGCGGGTCTTTTTCCTGACAGTCAGGTCGAGCGCTTTGTAGACGCGGTAGACCCGCTTGTGGTTGACGACCTCACCCTCGCGGCGCAACAACACCTCCAGTCGTCGGTATCCGAATCGAGGCCGCTCCTGGGCGAGTTTTGCCAGTCGCGCCCCCAACTGTTGATCATTTTTGCGAACCTTGTAGCGATGCGAGGAACGGCCGAAACCAAGCACGCGGCATGCTCGACGTTCGCTGACGCCGTGATGGCTCTGGAGGTAGCGCGCCGCTTCACGGCGCTGCACGGGCGCTACCACTTCTTTCCCACGACGTCTTTCAACATCGCGTTGTCGAGGGCCAGGTCGGCGACCAGCTTCTTCAGCCGAGCATTTTCGTCTTCAAGCTGTTTAAGCCGCTTGGCGTCGTCGGTTTTGGGTTGACGGCTGTAGGTGGCCTTCCAGTTCTGGATGGTCTTGCGGCTGATGCCCGTGGAGCGGCTCACGGCAGCGATGGCTTCACCGTTCTCGATCCGCCCGAGGATTTCGAGGACCTTCTCCTCACTGTGTCGTTCCTTACCCATACGCTCCCCCTGTTCTACCTGGGGTGGCAGCGCTGGACCTCAAAACGGGGGCAACGTCACCGTGGGCGCGTGTGCGCGACTCATCCCCTCGGAAAAAGGGGGCAAAGGCACGGGCCAGTTCCACCTCGGTGCAGCCGTGGCCACTGTCCGCGATGACCACCACTGCGCACGTCCCTCGCCGCTGACCGGTGATGGTCACGCGACCACCCGGGGTATGGCACACAGCGTTATGAAGCGCTGCTGACAGCGCCACGCCGACATACCGCGGATCAGCGAAGGCAGTCGCGCCCAGGTTCCCCTCGAGGACCGCGGCCGTCCGCTGCGCCTGGGCGAGTGTGGCGTACTGCTCCATCAGGGGAACCAGAAGTTCACCCAGCGAGAACACACGCGGGTCGAGGGGCAGCGTGTCGGCGCTCGACGCGGCCAGTAAGGCCAGGTCCGCGGCCAGCCCGTCCAGCCGCCTCACCTCGCGCAGCACGCCGCGGTGGGCGTCCTCACCGCTCAGAACGCCGTCGGCCAGGCCTTCGACGTACCCGCGGATACCCGCCAAGGGCGTCCGCACTTCATGCGACAGTGCTGCCGCCCACTCGCGGGGGAACTTGATTTCCGCCGAGTCCGCGTTCATGGCCACGTCCTGCCGTTTCACGTTCTGAGGTCCGCCGGTGTCACCCATCTCAGTCACAGCTCCTGCAGGACATGGAAAGTCTGGGCGAGCGGAGATCCTGCGCCCCTGCGCTCAATACCCTGTGAAGTCCTCAGAACGGATGCGTTCATCCGTCACGCCAAGTTCGTTGAGCGTCGCGTGAAGCCCCCGGACGAGACCCGGCGGTCCACACAGAAAGAAGACCGCGCGGTCCAGGTCAACCACATGCTGCTGAATCAGGGCGGCGTCGACGCGTCCACGCTGGCCCGACCAGCACGTACCCGGTTCGCGCGTGAGGGTGTGAATGACCCGAAAGAGAGGATTGCGCCCGGCGAGTTCAGCGAGGGCTTGTGCATACGCCATCTCACTGGTGTCCCGGTTGCTGTACAGCAGCGTGAGTCGCATGGGCAGACGCAGGTCCGCCGCGTACTCCGCGATGCTTTTAAGCGGCGTGATGCCCACCCCGCCAGACAGCAGCACCAGGTGCTCCGCAGGGTCAATCACGAAACTGCCGGCTGGGCCGCTGATCAACACCTCGTCGCCCACCTGCAACTGTTGAAAGGTGCGCTTGAAGGAGCTGCCTGACATGCGGACGGCAAATTCCAGGTACGGCCGGGTGGGCGACGAGGCCATGGAAAGCATGCGGCCCGCAACGGGCGATGGTCCGCCGAGGGTGGATGGTTGGAGTTTCAGCTTGAGCTGTGCATACTGTCCCGCCCGGAAGTGGAACGGATCAGGTTTAGCGATCCGCACCACAGGGATGGTGGGTGTTTCCTGCCAAGTCTCCAGCACCTGCACGGCAAACTGCGGCTTGCAGCAGGCGCACTCGCAGTTGCAGGCCACGTCACGCCACCCGCACGAACGAGGAACGCTCCGGATGGTGGCTGGGAACGTGGAGTTGTGCAGCGGTCATGGACTAATCAGTACCAGGGACATGTTCAGCCCGAATAAAGCTTGAACTGTTCACCCATACGGACCGTTCAGAGGGGAAGCGGCATGCGGCGTTCTGCCTGGCAGGAGACGCCAACGCGCTTGTGTCGTCTGGCGTGCCGCATGAGACAGTCCATGGGCTATCGATCCACGCCAGCCGTTCCTGGTAAAGAGGACCATTGGAGGGCCAAGCGACGTTTGGGAAGGCGCCCGAGCAGTCTACCCAGGACATCGCCCCATCGCGCAGGATGGACGGGCAACACGCGCAGGAATCATCCTGTGGGTCGTCGGCGCGCCGGAGGTGAACAATGGTCACTTTCGGTAACAACGGGCGCTAAACCTCAGGACCTTCGATGTTCATGTTAAATCTTAGTTAAGTGCAGGTGACTTTGTCGTGGACGGGTGGTAAACCATTCCGCGTGTTTCTCCTGTCTAAGCTGCATCGCTCGTGGGCCCTCACGTGTCTGTTGTTCATGGCACCCGCGTCGGCTGCGACCACAACCTATACAACCTATACGGTCCAGGCCGGTGATACCCTGAGCCGCATTGCCCAGCAGCACGACCTCTGTCTGGACGCGCTGCTTGCAGCCAATCCTGCCGTCGATCGCGCCCGTGCGCTGCAGGTCGGCCAGTCGCTGCACCTGCCCCTCCCAGCGAGGAGTGCTTCACGCTCACCCGCACAGGTACAGGTCATCCGGACGGCCGGCTTTCGCTCCAGCGCCGCAACCGTACCCCTGGCAGGCGTGATCACCACGTACTTTCGCCCGGGACATCCGGGCCTCGACATCGCGGCCCCGGTTGGCTCGCCTATCATCGCCCCGGCAACTGGAGTGGTCGTCGAGTCACGGCTGGATACGGTGAGCGGGTGGGGTTGGACCATCGTCCTGGCCCACGGTGATGGGCTCACCAGCCGCTACAGCCACAACAGCAGAAATCTCGTGCGCGTGGGACAGCAGGTGACTCGCGGGGAGGTCATCGCCCGCGTCGGCTCCACCGGACACAGCACCGGCCCTCATCTTGACTACCGCCTCTACCGCGACTCGGTTCCGCTCAACCCAGCAGCGTTCCAGCTGGCGGACTCCACCCGGCGTTCATGTCCCGCCTCCTGACAGCCCTGTTGCTCGCCGTGGCCCTGGTCTTGAGCGGCGTGTTGGTGCAACGCGCGTACCTCATGCCGCTGGGGGGGAGCGAAGTGGACACGCGGCCCCTCGTCCCGGATGTGCCGCTGACCGGCCAGGACAACCGGACTCACCGCCTCTCCGACTGGGCTGGCCAGACGCGCGTCGTCGTGTTTGGGTACACGCGCTGTCCAAACCTGACCCCCATCGTCCTGAAGGGCCTTGCCGAGGCAGCCGCGCGACTCACACCTGCTCACCGGGCGCGCCTGCGGATCATTCTGGTAACGGTTGATCCGGGAACCGACACGCCCAGCAGACTGCGCAAATATCTTCATATGTTCCCGAACACCTTCCGTGGCCTGACCGGAACCGAGCAGGCACTGGACGTGACGCGGCAGGGTTTCTACGTCCATGCCTACCGCGAACCCGGCGGGCAGATCAACCACGGTGATTCCATCGCCATCGTCGACCAGGACGGACACTTCCGCCGCTTTTATTTCCCCCTGGACGTCATGGACGGGACATTGACACGTGACCTGCCTCACCTGATCGATGCTTACTCGTGACGCTGGCCGTCCCATGGCGTTGGCCCCGGGTCCTGCAACTCAGCTGTTCTCTCCGCAGCCGCACGCGGCCGAGAGCTTCTCGAGGCAGCCTGTTCCACCGAGGGGGCGTTGAACCGTCTAGCGGAAACGCCCCGGTGCTGAGTCGCTGTAAGTGGAGTGGCTGGCGAGAAACTCCGCCGTGAGGCCCTTTATTCTTTTTGAACACAACATTCGTAGTTTGCGGGAATGTCGAAGGCTTTCAGTAAGCAGCCTCCAAAGTTCTCGTCAAAGCCGCAGCGCCGGAGTCCGTGGCCGGGGGTGCTGGTGGGAGCGGTGTTGCTGGCCCTGGGGGGCGGGGCCTGGTGGGCCCGTTCCGGTGGAGGGGCCGGAGAACTGGGCCAGACCTTCCCCAACCAGGGCCAGCAACACATCGCTTTCGGTGCTCAGCACCCCCCCTACAACTCCTTCCCCGCCACCAGTGGCTGGCACTACGTGCGGCCGCAGCCCTGGGGCACCTTCGTGTACGAGATCGCCCCCGAAACCCTGGTCCACAATCTGGAACACGGTGGCGTGGTCATCCAGTACAACCCCTCGCTCCTGAAGGGCGACGTCGCGAAGCTGGAGGACATTCAGCGGCGCTTCCCGAACAAGACGGTCGTCGCGCCGGATTCCAAGCTGGAGGTGCCGCTGGCCCTGACCGCCTGGCGCAGACTGTACACCCTGGACACGCTGGCCGAGGCGAAGATCGTGGACTTCATCGAACGGTACAAGAATCGTGCCCCCGAACGCTTCCCCGACTGAACCTCGCCGGACAGGCGGCGTGCGGCGCTGGCTGCCCCCGGTGCTCGCGGCGATCATGGTCGCCGTGCTGGCCGTTGCCCTCCTGCGCCCCAACAAGGAAGCGAAGTCCCCACGGGTGGGAAAACCCGCCCCCGACTTCACGCTCGTCACCCTCGACGGCCAGCCGTTCCGGTTGCAGGACCACCTCGGGCAGCCGCTGGTCGTGAACTTCTGGGCATCGTGGTGCGTGCCCTGCCGGGAGGAAGCCCCGATGCTGGGTGAATTCGCACGAGATGCCCAGAACCTCACGATGGTGGGCGTGGTCTTCCAGGATCAGCCGGACGCGGCGCGGGCCTTCGTGCGGGAGTTCGCCGTGCCGTACCCCAGCATGGTGGACCGGCAGTCCCGGGTCGCCATCGACTACGGGGTGGCGGGCATTCCGGAGACGTTCTTCATCGATGCCAGCGGCGTGATCCGCGAGAAACACAACGGGCCCTTCACCCGCGAGGACCTCTGGAACAGCGCCCGGCGAATCGGCGTCCGCTTCTGATGGTGCGCGCCGTCCCCCGCCTGACATACTGGAAAGAAGCATGAGTACCGTGCTGGTGGTGGACGACGAGCCGAGCGTGCGCAAGGTCGCCTCGGCGTACCTGGAACGCGAAGGGTTTCAGGTGCGAACGGCGGCGGACGGCATCGACGGTCTGCGGCAAGCGGAAGCAGGTGGCCTGGCGCTCGTCGTGCTGGACGTGATGCTGCCGAAGATGAGCGGCCTGGACGTCTGCAAGCGCCTCCGGGCCTCCTCCAACGTGCCGGTCATCCTGCTCACCGCCCGCGGGGAGGAGTTCGACCGGATCCTCGGCCTGGAACTGGGCGCGGACGATTACGTGGTCAAGCCGTTCAGCCCGCGGGAACTGGTGGCGCGCGTGAAGGCGGTCCTGCGGCGCACCTCCGGTGAGGCGGCGCCCCTCCCCGCGGTGTACGAGGACCTGCGGGTGGACCCGGTGACGCGCACGGTGAGCCTGGCCGGGCAAGCGCTGGACCTCAGCGCGCTGGAGTTCGACCTGCTGTACGAACTCGCCAGGGCGCCGGGGCGGGTGTTCACCCGCAACGAGCTGATCAAGCGGGTGTGGGGAGAGGACTTCCCGGGCGTGGACCGTGTGGTGGACGTGCACCTGGTCAGCCTGCGCAAGCATCTGGGAGAGTCCGGGCAGTCGCCGCGGTTCATTCACGCCGTGCGGGGGGTGGGGTACCGCTTTGGCCGCGCCGAGTAAGCCCACTTCTGGTCTGGGCCTGAGAGTGAAGCTGCTGCTCTCGTACCTGGCGGTGATCGCCCTGTCCGCCACGACGATGATCGTGATCGCGGAGTGGACGGCCCCGCTCTTCTACCACACGCACATTGAGCAGATGGTCCAAATGTTCGGCATCCGCAACATCCCGGAGATGCGCCGCCAACTGTCCGAGGGCTTCACCGGTGCGTTCGGGAGTGCCCTCGCGGTGGCGAGTTTCACGACGCTGCTGGTGGCCCTGGTGGTGAGTGCCTTTGTCAGCCGACAGATTCTGCGGTCCGTGAAACGCGTCAGCCATGCCAGCACCCGCATCGCAGCAGGACACTACGCCGAGCGGCTGCCGGAGATGGGCCGGGACGAACTCGGCGAGCTGACCGGCAGCTTCAACCGCATGGCGGAGGCCCTGGAGGCGACGGAGGTGCGGCGGCGGGAACTGATCGGGACGGTCGCGCACGAGTTGCGGACGCCCCTGACTGGGATGCGTGGACTGACCGAGGGGCTGCTCGACGGCGTCTTTCGCATCGAGGAGGCCGGGCCGGACCTCATCCGGGAGATCCGGCGGCTGGAACGGCTCACGCAGGACCTGTCCCTGGTGACGCAGGCGGAGGCGGGCGTGATTCCAGTGGTACCGCGGCCGGTTCACCTGGCAGAACTCGTGCGCGCGGCCTGCGCTCAGTTCGAGCGGCCCTTCGCGCACAAGGGGCTATCCCTGGCACTGGACGTGCGGCGGGAGGTTCGGGTGTTCGCAGACCCGGACCGGGTCACGCAGGTGCTGGTCAACCTCTTGTCGAACGCGCTCCGGCATACCTCCACGGGAGGCGTGACGGTTTACGTGGACGGGAACGGCAGGTGCGGCCGGGTGGACGTGCAGGACACCGGCGAGGGCATCGCCCCGCAGGACCTGCCGCACGTCTTCGAGCGCTTTTACCGCTCGGACAAGTCCCGCGCCCGGGACGCGGAGGAGAGCGTCGGGGCGGGGGTGGGCCTGACCGTCTCCCGGCACCTGATCGAGGCGATGGGCGGGTCGATCCGGGTGATGAGCGCCGAGGGGAAGGGGACGACGTTCGGGGTGGAACTGCCCCTGGCGGTGGGGATGGAACGGGAGGGTACCGCCGTACCCACGCTCCCCTGATGACGACGGCAGCGGCATGGACCCGAACCGCTCAACCCGCACATGGGAGAACGGCTCATCCTGGCGAGTTGCTGCGGCCGTGACTGCACGCTCTGGCGCGGCCGTATCCCCGCTCTCGCCGTTCCCTAGCATGTCGGCAGCAGGCACCACTGGTGTTGCGGTGCACGGTGAAGCGCCAGCATCGGCGCACCCCCAGGGAGAGCACCGGGAAGATGGACTCTGCTCGTGCCGCCTGCACGCCCCGAACCCGGACGGTGCGGAGGACGAGCGCCTGGAGTGGCCTGAGTAGGCAGTGTGCTGGGCGGTGAGATCGACTTGCAGCGCGGGCCAGTCCGGCGGGAGTGCCCACTCTTTACAGAACGTCCACGGGCACCGTAGGGGAGAGACAGAGGGGCAACCCGTAAGTTGCCCCCTCATCACGGCCAGCTTACTGTCGATGTTCGGGGTGGGGGTCCTGGCTCAGCCACTGCTGATGCACCTGCTCGTGGTTCAGGTTCAGGTGCACATGCTGATCCACGTGGTCCACCGCGCTCAAGGGCAGCCAGTGGGGCTGACCGGAATCATCGTTGGTGAGCTTGATGTACTCGCCATCGACGCTGTCCACCTGCCCGTGGTCCATTCCGTTCGCGCACTTCACGGGCATACCGGGTTTGATCTGCGACTGCATCGTCATACCTTGCCTCCTGGGTAGTCAGCGTACGCGCCCTCTTTCGGCTCCCAGATGAGTGTACCGCCAATCTCATTTCATGTCTGAGCAGACTTACATATGAACTGTCCCTCAGGTATAGTGGAGCCATGACCGCCTCGCCCTCCCGCTCGGATCCCCCTCGGCCGGGAACCGCCCACCTGACCTACTTCGTGGATGGAATGGACTGTGCCAGTTGCGTGCAGAAAGTCGAGCGCATGATGGCCACCCTGCCCGGCGCGACAGACGTCAAGACCAGCTTCAACAGGCAGACGCTGGACCTGGACCTCGACGAGACGCAAACAGCACGGACCACCCTGGAACGCAACCTGAAGGCCCTGGGGTACACCCCTTCCCTGCTCAGCGGGGGGGCGTCCCCCGCGCCCTCCCAAGCGGAGACCGCCCACCTGACCTACTTCGTGGACGGGATGGACTGTGCCAGTTGCGTGCAGAAAGTCGAACGTATGATCGCCACGCTGCCCGGCGCGACAGGCGTCAAGACCAGCTTCAACAAGCAGACGCTGGACCTGGACCTCGACGAGCGGCGGACCCGGCGGGCGACGCTGGAAGGCAACCTGAAGGCCCTGGGGTACACCCCTTCCCTGCTGGGAAAGGCCCCCGCCCCCACCGCCCAGAACCATGCTCAGCACGACCATGACCACGAGGGCCATGACCATGCTCACAGCGGTCACGACCACGCCGGGCACGGCCATGTTCATGAAGCGCCGAAGCCCGGTCAGCCCTGGTATGCGACCGGGCAGGGCAAACTGGTCATTACCTCCGGCGTGTTGCTGGCCCTCGCGTGGTTGTTCAGCTTCATCGAACCGCAGTTCGCCACCTGGGGCTTCATTGCCGCGACCCTGCTGGGGGTGTGGCCGCTCGCGAAGAAAGCGGTCGCCAGCGCCCGCTTCGGCGACCCTTTCAGCATCAACATGCTCGTTAGCCTGGCCGCCCTCGGCGCGGTGCTGATCGGGCAGGCCGCCGAGGGCGCGGTCGTCGTGTTCTTTTTCGCCGTGGGTGAGCTGCTGGAAGGCGCTGCCGCCGGACGCGCCCGCGCGGGCATTCAGGCCCTCGCGGCGCTCGCGCCCAAGACGGCCCTGCTGGTCGAAGGCCCGGGCACCCGTGAGGTCCCGGCTGATTCCCTCGCTGTGGGACAGACCGTGCAGGTCAACCCCGGGGCGCGGGTGCCCGCCGACGGCACCATCCTGACCGGCACCTCCAGCCTGGACGACAGCCCGGTGACGGGGGAAAGCGTCCCCGTCGTGAAGGGCGTCGGGGACAGCGTGTACGCGGGCAGCATCAACACCGACGGCGTGCTCACGGTGCGGGTGGACAAGGCCGCCTCGGACAACACCATCGCCCGCATCATTCACCTGGTGGAGGAGGCGGAAGGCAGCAAGGCCCCCACCGCCCGCTTCATCGACCGCTTCAGCCGGTACTACACGCCGGGCGTGGTGGCGGTGTCCGCCCTGGTCGCGCTGGTGCCGCCGCTGCTGTTCGGGGCGGCCTGGTATCCCTGGCTCTACAAGGGCATCGCCCTGCTGCTGATCGGCTGCCCCTGCGCCCTGGTGCTGAGTGTCCCCGCGTCCATTACCAGCGGCATCAGCGCTGGCACGCGGCGGGGCCTGCTGATCAAGGGTGGTGCCGCGCTGGAGACCATCGGCAGCGTGAAGACCGTCGCCTTCGACAAAACCGGGACGCTGACCGCTGGCAAGCCCCGCGTGACCGACGTTGTCGGGCTGAACCTCGACCGCCAGGAGGTGCTGCGCTTGGCCGCCGCCGTGGAATCGGGCAGCAGCCACCCGCTGGCCAAGGCCATCACCGACGCCGCCCGGCAGGCCAAGCTGGCCCTGCCCCCGGTCACAGAGGCCCAGGCCCTCCCCGGCAAGGCCGTCTCGGCCACGGTCGAGGGCCGCACCCTCAGCGTGAGCTCGCCGCGGCATGCCGCGGCGCTGACCCCCCTGCCGGGCCAACTCCAGCAGCAGATCGAGGCGTTCGAGGCGCAGGGCCGCACCGCCGTGGTGCTGCTGGACGGCCCTGCGCCCCTCGGCGTGATCGCCATCCGTGACGAACCCCGACCCGACGCGCGGGACGCCATCGCGGACCTCCGGAATCTGGGGGTCCATGCGGTCATGCTGACCGGGGACAATGCCCGCACCGGGCAGGCCATCGGACGTGACCTGGGCCTGGACGTGCAGGCCGAACTGCTGCCCGAGGACAAGTTGCGCCTGATCGCGGACCTGAAAGCGCGGGGCGGCGTGGCGATGGTCGGGGACGGCATCAATGACGCACCGGCCCTGGCCCAGGCGGACGTGGGGATCGCGATGGGGGGCGGCACCGACGTGGCCCTCGAAACCGCCGACGCCGCCCTGCTGCAAGAGCGTGTCGCGGGTGTGGCCGATCTGGTGGCCCTGTCGCGCGCCACCATGGGCAACATCAAGGTCAATATCGCCTTTGCCCTGGGCCTCAAGGCCATCTTCCTGGTCACCACGCTGCTGGGTTACACCAACCTCTGGATGGCGATCCTGGCCGACACTGGGGCCACCGCCATCGTCACGGCCAACGCGCTGCGCCTGCTGCGCTGGAAGGGCCGTGAACACCAAACAGCCCGTGCAGTGCCGGTCAACGCCGCTCCCCACCGCGCCTGAGGAAGCTCATGCCTGAGATCACGCTCTACACCGTCCCGGGCTGCGCGGACTGCCTGGCCATCAAGCGGCTCCTGACCCACCACAGTGTTCCCTTCACCGAGAAGAACGTGCGGGGCGACCCGGAGGCGCTCGCCGAGATGCAGGCCAAAGCGGACGTGCGCATCGCCCCGGTCACGGTCATCGGTGAGCAGGTCTTTTACGGCCCCTTCGACGAGCAGCGGCCCCGGATTCTGGCCGCCCTGGGAGCCGGTACGCTGTGAGCGCGGCCCTCCAGCAGATTCTGGAACTCACGCTCATTCCCGTGGCGGCCACCATTCTCGGCGGGGTGGCCGCCAGTTTCCGGAGGCCCGGGGAGCGGCTGCGCTCCTTCGTGCAGCACTTCGCGGCCGGGGTGGTGTTCGCGGCGGTGGCGGGGGAACTGTTGCCGGAAATCACCGCGGGCCATCAGCCGGTCGGGGTGGTGATCGGCTTCGCGCTGGGCGTGGTGGTGATGCTCGTCATCCGGGCGCTGGCCGAACGCCTGGAACAGCCCAGCGAGGCGGGCAGGCGCGCCCGGAGTGGGAACGTCGGCCTGGTGACCGTGGTCGGCATCGACGTGCTGATCGACGGCCTGCTGATCGGCGTGGGCTTCGCGGCGGGCGCGCGGGTGGGCACCCTGCTGGTGGTGGCCCTCACGCTGGAACTGCTGTTTTTGGGCGTCTCGGTGGCGTCCAGTCTGGGGGAGTCCGGCACGCCCCGGGGCCGCACCATCCTCACCGTGACCGGGCTGAGCCTGCTGGTGGTCCTGGGCGCGCTGCTGGGGGGTTCCCTGCTGCAGGGCCTGAGCGGCCTCCCCCTGGAGATCGTCCTGTCCTTCGGCGCGGCGGCGCTGCTGTTCCTGGTCACCGAGGAGTTGCTGACCGAGGCGCACGAGGTCAAGGAGACGCCCCTCATCACCGCCGCCTTCTTCGCAGGCTTTGTGGCCCTCTACCTGCTGGAGCTGGCGTCGTGAGGTGGCCGCCCCTGGTCCTGATCGCGGCCCTGCTGGCGCTGGAGGGGCTGCTTAAAGCCTGGGCCGCGGCGAACCTGACCCCGGATGTGGACCGCGTCCTGCTGCCTGGCCTGCTGCACCTGGGCTTCACGCTGAACCCCGGCATGGCCTGGGGACTGCTGGGCGGCCTGACCTCCCCGCTGGCGATCCTGCGCCTGCTGGTCGGCCTGGTGATCGTGGCCGGGCTGCTTTCCGGCCGTCTCCCCGCCTGGCACGTCTGGCCGCTCGCGCTGGTCGCGTCGGGGGCGCTCGGAAATGCCGTGGACGGCCTGGCGCGCGGCGCGGTCGTCGATTACCTCACCGCCCCCCTGCTGGACGTGGTCGCGCGCCCGCTGACGGGCCGCCCCTTTCCCATCTTCAACCTGTCGGACGTGCTGGTGTGTACGGGCACCCTCTGGCTGCTGCTGCATGCCTGGCGAACGGAACGCCGCGCTGGACATTCCGCCTCTGACCGGTGTGCTACCTCTCAACCCAAGGAGAACCCATGAAACGACTGATCCTGCTGACCCTGCCCGTCCTGCTCGCCGCCTGCAACCAGGGAGGTGGTGACATCGAGGGCGTCAAGAGTTTCCAGAACAAGGGGGGGGCCCACCAGGAGGGCCGCATCACCTACACCCAGACCCCCCCGGCTGGCGGGCCGCACAACCCCGCCTGGCAGAACTGCGGCGTGTACGACCGAGCCCTGTATGACGAATACGCCGTGCACAGCCTGGAACACGGGGCGGTGTGGCTCAGCTATCGGCCGGACCTGCCAGCTGATCAGGTCGAGGCGTTGAAGAAGCTGGTGGAGGGGCGTCCCTACACGCTGCTCTCGCCCCACGAGTCGCAGACGGCCCCCGTCATCCTGACGGCCTGGAACAGGCAGCTCGCGGTGCAGGACGTCTCGGACCCCCGGGTAAAGCAGTTCCTCCAGAAGTACGAGCAGGGTGGGGAAGCCCCGGAGATCGGTGCCTCATGCAGCGGCGCGTACAACGGCACGGTTTGAACGCCTGGGCGGGTGGGGTGCTGGCCGCGGCGGTCCTCGGCGTGGGCGCGGCCGTCACCTGGCCCCGCCCGCCCACCGAGGGGAGTCCTGAGGTCACCTTCGCGCGGGACATGAGCGCGCACCACGCTCAGGCGGTGGACATGAGCGTGACGCTGTTCAAGCGGGCGGCGGACCCGGCGGTGAAGCTGCTCGCGCAGGACATCCTCCTCACGCAGCAGGCGCAGGTCGGGCAGATGCAGGGCTGGCTGATGGCCTGGGGCCGCCCGCTGGCCGGCACAGAAGCACCGATGGCGGGCATGGACCGCGCCAGCATGGGCCTGGCGTCCGCTGGGGACGTGCGGCAGCTCCAGCACCTCCCCGTCAACACGGCACAGACCCGCTACCTGGTGCTGATGCGCCGCCACCATCAGGGCGGCGTGGCGATGGCGAAGTCGGCCCTGAAGACCGTGAAGCGGCCAGAAGTCCGGGCCTTTGCCGAGCGGGTGGTGGCGGCACAGACCTCGGAGATCCAGGCCATCGACGCCCTGCTGAAGAAGCGCATGACGGGCGGTCAGCCCCAGCCGGAAATGGACGGGATGCAGCATGAGTGAACACGGCCACAGCCACGGCGCGAACGCGAGCGCCCGGCAGCTCAGCGTCGCCCTGGCCCTGACCGGGACATTTCTGGTGGTGGAAGTGATTTACGGCTTCCTCTCCGGGAGTCTCGCGCTGCTGTCGGACGCGGGGCACATGCTGACCGACGTGATGGCGCTGGTCCTGTCCCTGTTCGCCATCCGCATCGGGCAGCGGGCCGCCGACGGGAAACGCACCTTCGGGTACCGCCGCACGGAGATTCTGGCGGCGGCCGTGAACGCCGCGGCGCTGTTTGCCATCGGCCTGTATATCCTCTTCGAGGCGTACCGCCGCCTGCGCGAGCCGGTGGAGGTGCAGAGCACCACCATGCTGGTCGTGGCCGTGCTCGGGCTGATCGTGAACCTGATCAGCGCGCGCCTGCTCGTTTCGGGCAGCGAACACAGCCTGAACGTGAAGTCCGCCTACCTGGAGGTGATGGGGGACCTGCTCGGCTCGGTGGCGGTGATCGTGGGCGCGCTGGTGATTCGCTTTACCGGCCTGACCTGGGTGGACCCAGTGCTGGGCGCCCTGATCGGTCTCTGGGTCTTGCCGCGCACCTGGGTTCTGCTGCGCTCCAGCGTCAACGTGCTGCTGGAAGGGGTGCCGGAAGGTGTGGACCTCGATGGGCTCCGGGCGGAACTCGCGGCCCTGCCCGGCGTGCAGGAGGTGCATGACCTGCACGTCTGGAGCGTGACCAGTGGGCTGCACAGCCTCACCGCGCATCTGGTGGTGGCCGCAGGCCAGCCGCAGAGGGACCTGCTGCCCCAGGTGCATGCCATCGCTGAGCGCCACGGGATTGAGCACAGCACGGTGCAATTCGAACCCCCGGATGCCCACGCCGGACATGAGGGCCACGTTCACCCATGAAGCGGAGGCGGCAGCAGACCGACCTTCTCTCCACTCCACCCTTTTGACCGGAGAACTTTGTCCATGAACACTGTCCCCCCGCGCCCTGTCTGGCGCTCCGCCTTGTTGGCCTGCCTGGCCGTCACACTCCTGCTGGGCGGCGTCTGGGCCTATGCGCGCCTCAAAAGCCCCTTCCCCTTCTACGGCACGGTCTACACCCCCGTGACCGCCGCGCCCGCCCTGGTCGGAACCGGGGAGAACGGCAAGGCGTTCTCCCTCAGCGACCTGCGTGGAACAACGGTGGCGGTGTTCTTTGGCTTCCTGCACTGCCCGAACGTCTGCCCGACGACCCTGGCGTCCCTCGAACGGGTGCGCCAGGCGCTGCCGCCCCGGGACCGCGAGAACTTTCGCACTGTTCTGGTCACGCTCGATCCGGCCCGTGACGACGTGCAGAAGCTGCGCGAGTACCTGACCTTTTTCAGCCCGGGTGCCAAAGGCGTGTTCATCCCGGAGCCGAATCTGGCCGACACGGCGGCGGCCTGGGGCGTGGGGTACCAGAAGGCGGATGTGAAAAGCCCGGCGGACTACCAGGTCAACCACACGACCGGCGTGTACCTGATCGACCGGGAAGGGCGGCGGCGGGTGGTGTGGGACTACACCCAGCTCACGAACGTGAACCGGGTGGTGGCGGACGTGCGGGAGGTGATGCGGTGACGTTCGCAGGCAGCCTTCCGCGCTACCCTCAGATGGTGAGAACAGCTTCTCAAGATGACGTCTGTGACGTCCCCTGTGTCCATCCCGAGGCGGTCGCCCGCGTCCGCACGGCTCTGCCGGACGCGGTCTGCGTGGAGGCCGCCACCAGCCTCCTCAAGATGGTGGCCGATCCCACCCGGTTGCGGCTTCTCAGTGCGTTGAACGTCGAGGAGCTGTGTGTGTGTGACCTGGCGGCCGTGGTGGGCATCAGTGAGAGTGCGGTCAGCCATCAGCTCCGCCTCCTGCGCGCCCACCGTCTGGTTTCCTTTCGCAAGGAAGGCCGCGTCGTGTACTACCGCCTGCTCGACCAGCACATCACCAGCCTGATCGGCAACGCCATCGACCACGCAAAAGAATGAAAGGGGCCCTGACCCTGACGGCGGTGGTGGTCGCCGCACTTCTGGCCCTGGGCGCGTGGTGGTGGGCCACCGAACGCCGCTGGCAAAGCCCCCTGTACTGCATTGAGCAACCGGGCACACTCTGGAACGGCCTGGTGCCCCTCCCAAACGGTCTGACGCCCGAATGTCCCGAAAGCCGCAGTTACCGCCAGGAGGTCCGCCAGGGGGAAAGCCGCGTCGAGCAGTACCGCCTGCCCGGCTGGCACCCCAAAGCGCTGCTGGGCCCCCTGCGGCAGGCCGGGTACCGGCAATTGACCGATGATCCGATTGGGCCGGGGAACTACGCGGCCTTCCTCGACCGGCAGGGCCGCATGCTGCACTACCTCGCCACCCTGGAAGGCCGGACCACCCTGATCACCCTGAGTGGCCGGCCCTGACCCGCCCGACCTCTGGAGGCCTCCCTTGGACCGCACCATCCGCCTGGCGCAGTACAGCCTGCTGCTCGGCCTCTTGATTCTCGTCCTGAAGGGCGGCGCGTACCTGCTCACCGGCAGTGTGGCCCTGTACTCCGACGCCCTGGAGAGCATCATCAACGTGGTGGCCGCCGGCGCGGCCCTCTTGGCCCTGTCCATCGCCCGCAAACCCGCCGACGCCGAGCATCCCTACGGCCACGCCAAGGCCGAGTATTTCTCCGCCGTTCTGGAAGGCGTCCTGATCGTGCTGGCGGCGATCAGCATCATCTCCAGCGCTTACCAGGATCTGCAGGCTCCCAAGCCGCTGGAAGCGCTGGGGCTGGGCCTGCTCGTCTCCCTGGGCGCGACGCTGCTGAATGCCGGGTACGGCACCTACCTGATCCGCACCGGGCGGCGCCTGCGGTCCCCGGCCCTGGTCGCCGACGGCCAGCACCTGATGACGGACGTCGTGACCAGCGGGGGCGTGCTGGTCGCCCTGGGCCTGGTGGCGCTGACCGGCTGGACGGTCCTTGACCCGGTCATGGCGATGCTGGTGGCGCTGAACATCCTGTGGGTGGGCTGGCGGCTGGTGGGTTCCTCCCTGCGCAGCCTGCTGGACCAGGCCGCCCCACCCGAGACGCAGGCCCTGATCCGCCGCCTGGTGGCCGAGCATGCCGAGGGGGCGCTGGAGGCCCATGACCTGCGCACCCGTCACGCGGGCCGCCTGACCTTTATCGACTTTCACCTGGTGGTGCCGGAACACTTCACGGTGGGCCAGGCCCACGCGATCTGTGACCGCCTGGAAGGGGTCATCGCCCGGGAAGTGCCCCACAGTGAGGTCACGATTCACGTCGAGCCCGAGGGGGCGGCCAAACACCACGGGGTGCTGGTCCTCTGATGAACCGCCGGGTGTGCTGGCCTCACCTGCTGTGTCTCCTGGCGGGGGCAGCCCTGGCCTTCACCTTCCCGCCTTCGCCGCTGGGTGCCCTCGCGCCGCTGCCCCTGGCGCTGCTGTTCCGCCAGGTGGCCAGCCAGCCGCCGGGCCGCGCCTTCAGGCTGACCTTCGCCTTTGCCGCCAGCTTTTTCACCGCGTTGCTGCTGTGGCTCCCTTCGAGTCTGGCCCCATGGTTCGGCCCCGGCATGGCCGTGCTGTACCTGGGGCTGGTCGCGTGGCTCGCGCTGGGCTGGGCCGCTGCCGCCGCGCTCACCCGGCGCGTGATGGGTCCGGCCACCCTCTGGGCGCTGCCGTTCGCCTGGGTGCTGCTGGACGCCGCGCGTGCCCTGGGACCGTTTGGGTTCACCTGGGGCAGTCTGGGCTACGCCTTCGCGCTGACCCCGCTCGTGCAGCTCGCGGACCTGGGCGGCGTCTCGCTGGTGGGGCTGGTGGTCACGCTCACCGCGGCGGCGCTGGCCGACGGCCGCCCCCGGGCGCGACTGGGCGGCGTCCTTCTGCTGGTCCTGGGGACCACCTACGGTCTGACCCGGCCCCCCGACCCACCGGGCACCGCGCGGGCCCTGCTGGTCCAGGGCAACGTGGACCCGCGCGCCAAGACCCAGGGGCGTACCGCTGACGAGTTGCGGCGGTACCTGGACCTGACCCGCACGGGCCTGGCGGCGGGGCCGGTCAGGCTGGTGGTGTGGCCGGAAACTGCCGCGCCCGCCGCCCCCACCGTTCCCGAGGTGGCGGGTGCCCTCACGGCCCTCAACGTGCCGCTCCTGATGGGTGCCCCGACCCAGGAGGGCGGCTACCGCAACAGCGTGTACGCGTTTGAGGCGGGGCAGGTCCAGGGAAGGCAGGACAAGGTCCGGCTGGTGCCATTCGGGGAGTACTTTCCGGGCCGGACCGTCCTGGATGGGGCGTACCGGGTGATCTTCCGCTGGCTGGGGCTCCCCCCGCTGAGCGGCACGGTGCCCGGCCGGACCCTGGCTCCGCTGCCCCTGAGCGGGATCCCCGTCGGCGTCCTGATCTGCTACGAGTCGACGTTTCCGGCCCTCGCCCGCGCGCTGGTGCAGCGCGGTGCCCAGGTTCTGGCCGTGGTCTCCAATGACGCCTGGTTCGGGCCGTCCGTGGGGGCCGAGCAGCACTTCCAGATGGGCCGCGTGCGGGCCATCGAGACGCGCCGCTGGGTGCTGCGGGCGGGCAACGATGGCGTGACGGCGGTGATCGCCCCTTCCGGGCGGGTCATGGCCCGCCTGCCCCGCGCAGTCGCCGCGACCCTGCCCGCGTCCTTTGGCGTGACAGCCCGCCTCACGCCCGCTGTCCGGTTCGGGGAGTGGCCGGTCCTGCTCAGCCTCTTCACCCTGGTGGGCCTCCGGCTCTGGGGCGGCAGGCTCACCGCCCGGGGAACTCCC
Source organism: Deinococcus sp. YIM 77859 (assembly GCF_000745175.1). Classification (NCBI taxonomy): domain Bacteria; kingdom Thermotogati; phylum Deinococcota; class Deinococci; order Deinococcales; family Deinococcaceae; genus Deinococcus; species Deinococcus sp. YIM 77859. The sequence continues at coordinate 86,662 of NZ_JQNI01000004.1, read as the reverse complement.
TGACGCCGCCAACTCGGCCGAACCGGCGCTGGGCGGCTCAAGACCCTGGGCGACAGAAGGTTTTCTCCCTGCACCTCTTTCGTCCCACTTGAAGCGTCAGCCAGCGGAACAGGGGCATTCCCGCCGCAGCCCACTCACTGTTCCTCCACGTCGTTCCCCAGACGCACCGTCACGTCCGCGCCGGGCAAACCTTCCTCCTGCGTGACCCGCCCGGAGCCCACGTCCCGCAACACGGCCGCCGCCGCCTTTCCCGTGAGGGTGGTCGGCCCCTTGGCGCGCAGGCCATTGGAGATGATGACCTTCTGGTAGCCCAGGGCTTCCAGCTTTGCCTGGAGGCGGCGCGCGCTGCCGTCAGGCGCGCCGACATTCACCACCGCGACGGTCAGCGTGCGCGGGTCGTTCGGGTCCCGGAAACGCGCCTCGACCAGGGCGTGCAGTGCGGGATGGTCGGCCACCCAGGTGCCGCCCTCCCCAAAGGTCCCCGGGAGGGTCTGCGTGTTCACCTTCAGGCCGCTCAGCGCCGCGCCCAGCAGCGCGCCCACCTGCGCCCGGGTCAGGTTCGTCTTCGTGTTCTGGTCCAGGGCACCCACCATGGCGGGCAGCCGCCACCAGTTCAGCGGGTTCTTGACCCGGCGCACCAGCGCTGTCAGGTAGAGCTGCTGCCGCTGGACCCGCCCGATGTCGCCCAGGTTGTCCTTCCGGAACCGCAGGAAGCCCTCAGCCTGCTGCCCGTTCAGATGTTGCCGCCCGGGCTGGAGATCGATGTGCAGCTTGCCCGCGTTGTCGTCGTACTTCATGCGCTTGGGCACCTCCAGCGTCACGCCGCCGGCGGCGTCGGTGAGGGCCCGCACGGCATTGAGGGACAGCAGGACGTAGGCGTCCACCGGCACACCCGTCAACTCCTGCACGGCCCGGACCAGCAGGTCAGGCCCTCCTTTCACGTTGGCCCCGTTGATCTTGCCCGGGCCCTGGCCCGGAAGGTTGACCCAGGTGTCCCGTGGAATGCTCAGCAGGTTGGCCGTGCCGCCCGGCCAGAGCTGCGCGAGGATCAGGGTGTCCGTCAGAAAGGTAAAGTCCTCCGGGGCCACCGGCCACGGCCAGACCGCGGCATTTTCCTGGTACCGGGGTGTGACGCCGGCGAGCAGCACCGTGACTGGCCCCGCCGCTTGGCGTGGCAGCGCGCCGTACCGGATGAGGGCCGGGACAGCGGGAGCGGACAGGGCGACGAGGCCGGCCAGAACAACAAGCACGGGAACGGCAAGGCGGCGCACCCGCGCAGTGTATGCCCCATTTCCTGGGTCAGACGTCCGGGCGTGACACGCGGGAGGAGGCCAGCCGGTCAGCGCGTGCATAGGACCAGGCAAGCGCAGAGGAGGGACGCCGCGACGTCCTTGTTCCCCTGGGAAAGCGGAAGGACATCTGGCGGTAGGCCGACAGTCCATACCGGGGCATCAGGCTCTCCTTGATCGCCTCGTCCGCTCCGGGGGAGGCCATCGCCTTCCGGGAGGACCCGGCCAGTCGGCCCAGGAGGTCGGCCTTGAGGGTGGCCCACGGCGGGTATCCATCCAGGGTCCCCATAAGCAGCTTGACGCACGAAGCGCCAGCCCAGGCGTGTCAGGGTCTGGTGAGCCGTTCTCCAATTCAGGTCTCCAAAGCGGTACGTCGCGGCCTGCACCGCTGAACCTGGGGCAAGCCGCAGGACGACGGTGAACAGGACCTCCTGAAGGGCACCACGGTCACCCAACGGAGCCACCTGCCCGGTAGCCTCTGGCCGTGAAGCCCTTCTGGATCCTCCTGCCTGGTCTGCTGCTCGAGAGCGCGGCCGCCGCCCCCTACGCGAAGCAGACCAGCTTCGGCACGCCCTCGCCCGCCATCCGTGCCGCGCAGGCGCAGATCAGCGTCCCGGCCACCTGGCACGCCCTCCCGCCGCTTCAGGGGGGCCGGCTGGAAAGCGCGGCCGTCACCGTGCCGCCCTTTAACGAGCTGATTCCGAGCTGGAACGTCACGGGGTCCGCCACCAGCCCCGTCATGGTCGAGGTGCGGGTGCGCCGCCCGGATGGCCGCTGGACCCGGTACTTCAGCTTCGGCGAGTGGCGGGCGAGTGGACCAAGGGCGAGCCTCCGGGTCACGCGCACGGCGGACGGCACGCTGAACACCGACACCCTGACGCTGCCTTTTCGTGCGGACGCCTTTCAGTACCGGGTGACCGTGGGGGCAGGCGCGCAGGTGCGGCTGCTGTCCTTCAACACGTCGGACACGGCGCTGCGCTTCCGCGATCAGGGCGCGGCGGGGCAGGTGGCCGCCTGGAACCGGATGCTGAAGGTGCCGGGACTCTCGCAGATGATCTACCCAGATGGTGGGCCGGTGTGGTGCAGCCCGACCAGTGTCAGCATGCTCCTGGGCTTCTGGAAGAACCCCGTGCGTGTCCCGGACGCCGCGAAGGGCAGCTTCGATGCGGTGTACGGCGGCTTCGGCAACTGGCCCTTCAACACGGCATACGCGGGCACGCAGGGGATGCAGGCGTTCGTCACGCGCCTGGGCAGCTTGCGGGATGCGGAAGCCTACCTCCGTCAAGGCCTCCCGCTGGCCGTCAGCGTGCGGTTCAAGGCGGGCGAGTTGCCCGGCGCCCCGCTCGCCTGGTCAGACGGGCACCTACTGGTCCTCACCGGGTTCGACGCGCAGGGCAATCCGGTGGTCAACGACCCGGCCGCGCCGAGCGATGCCAACGTGAAGCGCATCTATCCCCGCAGCACCTTCGAGCGGTTGTGGCTGAACCACGCGGGCGGGATGGCGTACGTGATGGCCCCCCAGCCCTGAAGCAGGCAAGGCATTTGCCGGAGGCGCAGGGGGGACGGGCTGCCTGGGACGGGCCGAGGGCGCGAGACCAGACTGTCCCCGGCCCGCTCGCCGCCACGGGTGGAACTGGCTATGCTGAGGGAACCCGCTGCTCTTCGGAGGATCCCATGAAGCGTGTGCTCGTTCTGCTTGCCTTGGTCAGCCTCGCCACGCCCCTGCCGGCCTACGCGGGGGGCGGGGCAGGTGCCCTGCGGCGTCCTGCCCCGAACTTCACCTTCACCGACTTGGGTGGCGAGCGGGTGAGCCTGGCCGAGTTGCGGGGTCAGGCGGTCATCGTACAGTTCGGCGACGTGGGCTGCGCCGTCTGCCGGGAGAACGACCGCCTGCTGCGCCACTACCAGCTTGAGTACGTGACCCACGGCCTGGTGGTCGTCAGCCTACACGGGCAGGCCACGCTGGATGAGCTGCGGCGGTATGACGCGGCGTTCACGTTCAGCACCTTGACCGGGCTCGATCCGGGGCAGGCGATCGCGCGGCGGTACCACGCCCTGCCTGTCCCCACCACGGTCTTTATCGACCGGGACGGGTTCATCCGGGACGTGCGCCGGGGCCGCCTGGATGAGGACGAACTGTTGCGGTCGCTGCAAGGGCTGCTCTGACCTTTCCGGCCACCCAAACGGGACGGCCGAGGCGAGGCCCACAGACCCCTTGGCCCACGATGTGAAAAGGTGGGGCTGGCCTCCCCCGGGTGGGGCGGAAAGGGACATATCTTGACTGCACAGACTCTGTCCTTCACCGACAGCCGGATTCCCTATGCGGCTGCCCTTTCCATGCTGGCGGCGGTCCTGCACGGCGGGGTGACCGGCGCGCACTTCACGGAGTGGTTCGGGTACGGCCTGTTCTTCCTGGTGGCCACCGCGGCACAGTTCGTGTGGGGCGGCTTCCTGCTCCTGCGCTCCTTCGAGGCGCGGGCCGCCCAGAGTGACCCTCACCCTCGGGTGGGCTCCAGCAGGCTGGAAGTGCCGTACTACTGGGCAGGGGTGCTGGGGAACCTGGCGATCGCGGCAATGTACTTCGTCACGCGGACAGTGGGGATTCCCTGGTTCGGTCCGGAGGCCGGTGAGGTCGCTGCTGGTCGCGCTCCTGCTCGTGATGCTCTTCAAACCTGCGGTGCCGCGACCGGAGCGGGGGCGCGGCGCGAGGTGACCCCACTCCACCTCGGCCTCAGCGAAACGTGGCCTGAGGGCCGGTCTCACCAGCAGGCAGGCTGGACGGCCGCCCTGACGCCAACTCCGGGGGAAGTGTCCTGGGGATCCCAGCGACGGAGGCTGGACTCCGCCGCCTGGCTTCACTGCACGCTGAAGGGATTGACCGCCTGACCCTGCCGGTACAGGCGGTAGTCGACGTGGGCCCCGGTGCTGTTGCCGGTGCTGCCGACCCGGGCGATCACCTCACCAGCCTTGACCCGCGCACCCACCTGGACCAGGTTGGCGCTGTTGTGGCTGTACCGGGTGCTCATGCCGTTGCCGTGGTCAAGCACGATGGTCCAGCCCCAACCACTCTGGCCGTCAAAGCGGGACTCCACGACGGTGCCGGGGAGGGCGGCGCGAATGGGCGTGCCGGCGGGGGCGGCGAGGTCCAGGCCGGGGTGAGCGGACTGGTAAGGCGTGGTGATGCGGCCCTGGACCGGGAGCGCGGCGTTCACCCGGATGGAGGCCGTGCGGACGACGGCGGTGGTGGCGGTGCGGGCCGTCGTGGGAGCAGGCAACCCGAGGCGCTGCCCCACCTGGAGGGGCACCTGGGGATTCAGCCCACGGTTGGCACCCAAGAGGGCCCCCAGGGTGGTGCCGCTGCGCTGCGCAATCAGGGACAGGGTATCTCCCCGGCGGACCGTCCAGGTCCGGGCTGGCACGGCGGGCAGGCGGAGCGCTGCACCCACACGCAGCTTCGCGGGGTTCAATCCAGGATTGGCCTGAAGGAGGGCCTGCGGCGCCGTGCCGTACCGCACCGCGAGGCGGGTGAGGGTATCGCCCGGTTGCACGATGACGGTCTTGGCGGCAGCGAGACTGAACATCAGGAGCGTCAGCGCGGTGAGTAGGTGATTACGCATGAACGAGCGGTAAGGTACCAAGGTTGGCTCAAGTTTGGATGAATGAGCAATCATGCAGCTAATTTTTGGAGTGGTGCCCGGCAATTTCGCCAGCGGCAACAGGAGATCCTGCAAAACGGGGCGCCCGTCTCGCAGGTGTTTGAAGCTGGCAGGAATGCCCCGTGTGCACGTTCGGCGGCGTGTGTCCTGGCCATCAACCTCCGGCTTCGCGGCCGGTCCAGGCGTCCGCTGTCCAGACGGGGGCGTACCCGGCACGAACTTCGCGGCGTTGGGGGCGAGGAACGAGAGCGCCACGCCCCGGCTTCCGGGGACGCCGCAGCTCGATCAGGAAGATGGCCAGGAAGCCCGGGAAAAAAGGCGCAGTCCGCAGTGGCCGTCCGGTCATCTGGTGCGCCTCGGTAGGCCACTCCTCGGCTCCAGGTGCAGCAGGGTTACTCCAGCAAAGGACAGGCTCACCTCCGGCGCGAAGCCGGACAGGCTGCCGAGCAGGACGGTCAGGACCAAGCCCAGCAGGACACCCAGCGGCTGGTGTTCCTGCTTGATCTCGGGCAGCCGGTTACGGACGAGCACCGCGAAGTGCTGAAAAGCGCAGCGCCAGCCTTCACCGAATGGGGGCGGCGTGTGGCCAGGAAACCGCCGAGGACCGTCGCGGCCGCCGGGACGAACACCAACAGCAGCAGCGAGAAACCCCGCCTCACGGCGCTCCCATCCGGGAAAGCCCCCAGGTGGGAGCACCGCCCGTAAATACGTCCCGGCATCTGAACCTCCTTGCGGTGGAGCTTGGGCCCGTCGCGTTCGGGAAAAAAGCTTCTTCTCACATTGTCAGGTGCGGGCAGGATCGATCCAACCCTTGATCTCTGATTGTTGAATACTTGTTCACATATGAAGCACCAGCGTGTCTTCCGGGTGGTGAGCGGGCTTTCCTGCGTCCCGCACTGGTTTCTGACGCTCCTGCTGACCGTGGGGGGGCTGGCGGACGCCTCCGAATTCCCGATCGGGCTGGGCGGCGTGCCCCCGACCGCCAGCCTCAATCCTTCCGGCCTGTCCTGTTCCAGGCCGGTTGATCCGCTGGAACTCGCGCTGTGGCGCGTCACGACCGAGGGGGGGCGCCCGGACCGCTCGTGCGGGAACGCGTTCGTGGGCTTCCTGCGAACGCCGCGCACCGTCACACAACCGGATGCCTTCGACGTAACGGCGGACCAGATCCGGGGAGCACGGGCCGAAGTGCTGCTGGCCAGCATGGAGTGGCGCGCGGGCGAGGGGAACCCCGGCTGGACCTTCGCGCAGGCGGTGCGGGACCTGTACCTGAAGGTACGTGCGAATCCCGCAGCGTACCCGCAGGGCATGACGGTGCGGGTGGCGCTGGGCGGCTTTCCGGACTTCAAACGCCCCGACGGGGCCACGCAGCCGCTGGAACTCGTGCGGGACCTCACGCGGCTGGGCATTCCTCTGAACGACCCGGCGGTGGGGTGGCGACTCGCGGTGGCGAACTACCGCTACTTTCCGCACAGCCACGTGAAGCTGCACGTGATCGACGGCCAGGACGTGACGGTCGCCGGGTACAACTACACTGACTGGCACCTGCCGGACACGGAACCGGGCGGAAAGAGCCTGCACGATCTGGGCTTGCGGATGAGCGGACCGGCAGCGCAGGACGGCGTGACGGTGTTCGACGACCTGTGGCGCAACGCCCAGCAGGTGCGCTGCCCGGAGAGCACGCTGGCTGCGGAAGTCGCGCGGCGCTGCACCCTGGGTCCGCCCGAGCCGTCCAACCATCCGGACACGGCCCGCGTGCTGACGGCGACCGGGGAAGCGCGCGCCTTCCTGCTGTACCGCCGCCCGGGGTTCGATCAGGCGGACCGGGCGCAACTGGCGCTGTTCGGTGCGGCGCGCCGGAGCCTGGACCTGATGCAGGCACAGGTCAGCCCCAGCCTGAAGTGCTGGTACGCCTACCTGAACCCCGACGATTGCCCGGTGGGCGAGTGGCACGCGTACTTCCGCGCCCTTCTGGCGGCGATGGAACGCGGCGTGAAGGTTCGCGCCCTGATGGTCGATTACGGCACCGACCGGGCCGCGAACCGCAGCGGCGTGGCCCTGTTGCGGCTGGAAGCACGGCGGCGCGGCCTGGAGGACCGCTTCGAGGCCCGCTACGTCACCTTCAACCTGCATACCAAGGCCATGACGGTGGATGACCGAATGGTGCTGGCGGGGAGCATGAACCTGCACTTTTCCTCGTGGGGACCGCTTGGCCTGAACGAGGCGATGCTCGCGACCACGGACCCCCAGGCCGTGACCGAGCAGCGCGCCAGCTTCGAGGACGTGTGGGCCAACCGCAGCCGCGCCGTCCCTGAGGAATGGTGGATGCGGAATGTCTCCCGCCTCCCGAAGTAAGGGGACCGGGATCGCCCAGGACCACCGGGACCCTGGGCATGGCGCGCGCAACCCGTTATGGCGCAATTCCCCGCCTCCCTTCCAGCGGCGCAGGACAGCACAAGTTGCGCCGGCCAGCACTGTCCACGCCGTCTGTGTGGGGTCTGGCCGAGGCAATCCTGCGGTCCACCCTCCTGACCGTTGTCGCCCACACCCGTTGACTGGGATCAGGCGGGAACACAGGGACTCGCAGATGCTGCGCACCTCTCCCGGGTTCAATGTCCTCTACACATATGACCAGGTACTCAGATATGCTTGGAACGTGGCCTCCCCCGCGAACCCCCTCGACTATCACGTCCCCCGAATGGACTGTGAAAGCCGCGTTCAGGACGTGGTTCGTATGGTGGCCAAACTGCCGGGTGCCCGCAAGATCGAGGCGGATGCCCGGACGCAGCACCTCCGGTTGGAACTGGACGAAACGCGAACGTCACGGTCCGTCCTGGAAGACAACCTGCTGCTGCTCGGCTATGCCGCCCGCCCCTTCCCCGAGGTCCTGCCCGCCCCCGAGTGCCCGCTCCCTGAAGCGGCCAGGCCAGACGGCCCGGAACAAGCCCAGTCTGTCTCCCGGCAGCCTGTTCCGGCAAACGCGCCAGCGCGAGATCTGACTGACCCCGCACCGACCGGGCTGCCAGACAACGCCCTGACCGACCAGCCCTCCCCAGCCTCTCCTGCAGGGGCGTGGGGCAACCGGCCCTTCCGCAAGACGCCCCCTGTCCACGTCCGCCAGCCGCGAGCCGGTCGCGGACACCGCCGTCACCTCCCCAGCAGCCGAACCCCAGGGCAGGGGTCCTTTCCTGACCCTGCTGGCCATTCTGCTGATCCTGGCCGTAGGCCTGACCCTCTGGGCCACATGGACACTGATCGGCAAATGAAGCGGGCGTGCGGCTCCAGAGCAGGGTCGGCGGCCCTGCGGACCGTTCCCGGGACGGCTGGCGTGCCCTTGCCCTCTGCACCAGATCGGACATGCCTGTGACGAAATCCTCTCCTCAACTTCGCGTGGTCCCGCCGGTCCCCCTGTGGCGGCGTCTCCTCCCACCTCTCCTGGCAGCCGGGGTCGTCACCGTGCTGGGGGCGGCGCTGCTGAGCCCCAATCGGAGCGCCACCACCGGTGGCCCGCTCGTGGGGAAACCAGCCCCTGACTTCGCCCTCACCAGCCTGGACGGGGCGAGGGTGAGCCTGTCGTCCCTCCGGGGCCGTCCGGTGGTGCTGAACTTCTGGGCGTCGTGGTGTGTCCCCTGCCGCCAGGAAGCGCCCCTCTTCCGTGAACTCAGCGAACGGCAGGCGGGAGGAACGGGCTTGGCAGTGGTCGGCGTCCTCTTTCAGGAGACGAAGGAGCAGAACGCCCGCGAGTTCATTCGCGAGTTTGCCCTCGCCTATCCCAGCCTCCGTGACCCCAACTCCAGAACGGCCATCAATTACGGTGTGGGCGGGATCCCCGAGACGTTCTTCATCGACCGCCAGGGGGTGATCCAGTACGTGGACCGCGGCGGGCTGACCCGCGAGCGGCTGAACGTGGGGCTGCGGAAGATCGGGGTGGCGGGCCTGTGAAGCGCCGGCTGCTTCCCGTGTTCTGTGGCCTCCTGCTGTCGGCTTCCCTGGCCCTGACGCCCGAGCAGGAGGCCCGGACCGAGCGGCTGGGCCGCAACCTGCGCTGCCCGATCTGCACGGGCCTGCCCATCACGGAAAGCACCAATGACCTGAGTGCGCAGATGCTGCGGGAAGTGCGGGAGCAGGTGGCGGCGGGGCGCAGCGACCGCGAGATTTATGACTACTTCGCGGCGCGGTACGGGAACCTCGTGCTGCTCGACCCACCGAAGGAGGGCAGCAACCTCCTGCTGTGGGGGGCACCCATCGTGGCCCTGGCCGCGGGAGGTGCGGTGCTGTGGCGCTTTCTTCGGTGCAGGCGACCGGCGGGCGCGGCGGCCCCATACGTGACGGAGGAACCCTTCGACCCCTACCTCGCGGAAGTGCAGCGGCAGACGCGGCGGGACGATCCCCAGGCAGGGGACGGCACGTGATGTTCAGTGCGGTGGGGCTGGGCCTGGGCCAGCGGGTGCCTCCAGGGCTGAGGGCGCTGCGCGGGAACGCCCCCGGCCTGATGCCAGGTGCGCTGCGCGCCGTGCCCGGACAGGCCAAGAGCGCCCGGCCCGCCTTCCTGAAGCCCGCCGACCTGAACGTGCTGGAACCCTGGAAGGCCAGTGAAGGTGGGATCAATCCCCCTGGGCGGCGTCCTGGCGGCAAGCGGGAGACTGGAGTTCAGACCCGTCGCGCACAGCGGGCTCTTCTGCTCCTGGGACCCTTCCACGGCTTGATGCCGGGGAGCGCGGGCCATGCCTGAGCCTGCCCCCCTCCGGGAGACGCAGGACCAGTGGCAGCGGTCCTGGTCACGTCTGCTCGTCGCCAGTGCCGCCGGAATCACGGTGGCCCTCGTCCTCCCGGCCCCCTCGTCCGGGTTGGTGCGGATCGTCGCTGGCTGGGACGCCGGTGCGATCACCTTGCTGGCCTTGACCTGGCGGTTCATCCTGCGTTCGTCGCCTGCGCGCACCCGCTATGCTGCCGCTGCCGAAGACCCCGGGCGCGCGGCCGTGAACGGCGTTGTTCTCGGCTCCAGCCTCGTGAGTCTCGTCGCCTCGGCCATCGTGATCGAGCACGCCAAACGCCTGGAGCCGGGGGCGCCCATGCTGGCCATCGCCGTCGCCGTGATCGCCGTGCTGAGCGGCTGGTTCCTGACGCACACCACCTACACCCTGCGCTACGCGCATCTCTACTACAGCGATGGGGATGAGGAGGCGGGCCCGGACGGTGGTCTGGAGTTCCCCGGGTCGAAGGCACCCTCCGCCCTTGACTTCGCCTATTTTGCCTTCGTTATCGGCATGACCTTCCAGGTTTCGGACGTGGAGATCTCCAGCCCCGTGATCCGCAGGGTGGCGTTGTGGCAGGGCATGACCGCCTTCTGGTTCAACGTCGCGATCCTCGCGCTGACCCTGAACGTGCTTGGCAGCCAGATCTGACGCCGGTCCTGCCGCCTTGCTGACGCTTTAAGGGACAGGGCCTGTCGAGGAACGCCCGCGCAAGGAGTCGCATGAGGGCGAGCTGCCCGTCCAGCAGGCGCAGTTTGACGGTGATGTCCAGCCGGGGCCGCCGGTGGGTGCCGGGTTGGATGGCGAGTCCCTCTGGGGCGTGGCGCTATCCTGGGGCGCGTGGGCTGCGCCTGAATTTCCCGGTGATCCTGCGCCGCTTCGGCACCCGCTGGCCGGACCGGGAGAGCCGCAAGATCGCCGGACCCGACGAGCGGTGGCCCGATCCCAAGGTGCCGCGCGACGAGCGGCTGCGCACCCAGCCGCCCGAGGTGCTGCTGCAAGAACTCACGGCCTGGCTCACGGGGGCGTACCCCCGCCTCGCCGACGTGTGCTGGAGTTTCCCCAGGTCAACCCCATCCTGCGGAGTACGACGCCCGTTGGGCACGCCTCGCGGGCGAGGGGGACAAGGCGTGGCGGGTCCGGCAGCAGGCGTTGCGCGACGAGTTCCTGGAGGGCCGGGCCACGACGTTCCATGCCGACCGCGCCGTGTACCTGAGCGAGGAGGTCCGAACCGACCTACGGGGCGGACTCTGGGAGCGCGCGCAGGGCGCCCGGACCGTCACCCATGAGGGCTGGCACGCCCTGCGCCGGGACAACCGGCGCTTTGGTCCTTTCGGCGTACGCGAGTGCCCACCTTGCAGCCTTCACCCCCGACGAGCAGCGCATCCTACGGTTGCCCAGGGGAGCCTCCCATCACGGCGGAATTCACTTCCTGTTGCGTCTCGTCGGGGTATTTTGGGGATACCGGTCCCGACGTCTTCTCAAGCACCCGCCCCGGCTCACCGCTTCAGCATCAGTCCAGGCTGAACGGGTTGATGGGCTGCTCCTGCACCGTCACGCGGTAATCCAGGTGGGGGCCGGTGCTGTTGCCGGTACTCCCGACGCGGCCAATCACCTGTCCGGCTTCCACGCGGCGGCCCACCGGGACCAGATTTGCGGAATTATGGCTGTAGCGGGTCTGCAGGCCGTTGCCATGGTCCACGACGACCGTCCAACCCCAGCCGCTCCGGGCGTCGAAGCGGGACTCGGTCACCACGCCGGGTGCGGCGGCGCGGATGGGCGTGCCGCTGGGCGCGGCCAGGTCCACCCCCTCGTGCCCGTCACGGAAGGGGGTGGTCAAGCGGCCGGTCACGGGCATGACCGGCGTGACGCGAATGGACGCTGGCCGGACGACGGGCGTGGCGGCGGACCGCGGCGCGGCGGCTAACCGGGACGGCAAGGTGAGCTTCTGGCCGACCTGCAGGGGCTGCTGTGGGTTCAGGCCGCGGTTGGCCGCCACCAGGGCGTCCACCGTGGTCCCCTCACGCCGGGCAATCGCCGAGAGGGTATCGCCGGGCCGGACCGTCCACATCCGGGTGGCTGGGGGCGGCAGCGTCACGCGCGTCCCCGCCTTCAGGGCACCCTGCGGCAGGGTCGGGTTGGCGCGCGCCAGGGCCTGAGGGGTGGTGCCGTACCGTACGGCCAGACGGTTCAGTGTGTCGCCCGGTTGCGCATTCACCGTCGCTGCGGCAGCGACATGGAGACTGGACAGGACGAGGGCAAGCAGAAGTTGACGACGCATGAATGGGTGTCAGCTTGCCCCAGGTTTGTAAAGATTGCGTAAAGGTGACGGCGGGTTGGGTGGCTCGGACCGGCAAACGCGCGGCGCAGCGCGGAAAAAAGCGCGTGCCCCGGGAAGGAGGCACGCACGTCAGAGGGAAGCTTTACACGCCGCGCTTGATCAGCCACAGGCGGAAGTCATGCACTTCCGTCGCCTGATCGCGCACGATGTCCCGGGCAAGCTTCAGGACGCGGGCGTCACTGCTCTTCTGCAGCGCCAGGGTGGCCATATCGATGGCGGACACGTGGTGGGGGATCATGCCCTGCACGAAGGCCACATCCGGGTTCTTGGCCTTCTTCACCATGTCGGCCATCCCGCTCATGCTGCTCTTCATCATGTTCGCCATGGCCGCGTCACTGCCGCCATAACTCCTGAGCAGTGTGTTCATCTGCTTGATTTCGCTCTCCTGCGCCTTGATGATCGCGTTCGCCCAGCGCTTCACGCTGGCATCCTTGCTGACGGGCAGCACCGCCCGGGCCATGTCCACGGCCATCTGGTGGTGCGGGATCATCATGCTCAGGAAGGCACGGTCAAACGCCTTCCCCCCCAGCTTCTCCAGGCCGCTCATGTCCATCTTCATAGACATGCCACTCTGACCGGACATGCCACTTTGCCCCGACATGCCGCCCATGGTGCCGTGATCCATTCCACCCATGCTGCCCTGCGCGAAGCCCATCCCACTGACGCTGAGGACGGCCACCAAAAGAAGGTTTCGTTTCACCCCTGGAAGATACGGGGGCCCTGTAAAGTTCCTGTAAAGCGGGGCAGCCACCCCCTACCCGGCACCTTTACAGCAACTTTACAGACGCTCCGTACCGTTGCGGTGGGCTGACCCTTCTCAGCCCAGGCGGAGGCGGAATGGACCCTGTTTTCCTGAAAATCGGCAGTTTCACGATTGCCTGGTATGGCGTGCTGATCACGCTGGGCATCGTGGCGGGCGTGTGGGTGGGTACCCGGCTGGCCCGCGAGCGCGGCCTGAACGTGAACCTCTTCAACGACATGATCCTGTGGATGATCGTCTGGGGGCTGGTGGGGGCGCGGCTGGTGTTCGTGCTGACCTCCTGGCACCAGTTCGCGGGCATCCCCTTTCCGCGCGTGCTGCTGGACATCGTCAACCTGCGGGCGGGTGGTATCTCCATCCACGGTGGGCTGATCGGTGGGATTCTGGTGCTGCTGTACTACACCTGGCGCTACAAGCTCAATTTCTACCAGTACGCCGACCTGTGTGTCCCCGGCGTGGCCTTTGGGATCATCGGCGGGCGCATCGGGAACATCATGAACGGCACCGACACGGTCGGGCGGGTGACCGGCTGGCCCATCGGGTTCCACTGGCCCGCCTCCGCCCGCGCCTTCCACCAGGGCATGTGCGTCCCCAACCCGAACCCCGATCTGGACCTCTCCAGGTACTGTCAGGAGATCGGCGGGCAGCTCGTGATGACGGCGCCCGTCCACTTCACGCAGCTTTACGGGGTCATCATCGGCATCATCCTGGCCGTCGCCGCCTTCTTCTGGCTGCGCTCGCGCAAGGCGGGCTGGGCCTTCTGGCAGTTCTGGCTGTGGTACTCGATCCTGCGCGCCGGGTGGGAGGAAACCTTCCGCCTCAACCCCCTGCCGCTCAAGACGTATCTCAACCAGGGCCTCCAGGCGCCGGGCATCGGCCTCTTTACCGAGACGCACCTGATCAGCATTCCGCTGATTCTGGTCAGCCTCTGGATGTTGTGGCGGCTTCGCCATCAACCGGACCCACGTGACAGAGCAGTCACCACCTCCAAGGTAAGACCTTCTTCCCCCTCGGAGCACCCGTGACTGGCCTGCCTGTTCCCCAACATTGCCGGAAATGCCCTGCTGACGGGTCAGGCCAAGGCGCGAGGCCACGTGCTGGCCTCTCCTCACGAGCTGCAGGCGCCAGCGGTGAGGTTGAGTGCCTGGGACGCGCCGTTGGTGCTGGACGGTCCGGTGGATCCCGGGGTGCCGCCGTTCATCAACCCGGGCGCGCCGGGACCGGGAACGCCGGAGCAGGGCTTGCCGCGTCCCGCTGGGTCCCGGGGCACTGGATGCACGGCCGGGCAGAGTTGACCGTTCGGGGGGAGGACTGAATGGCTGTCGTTCTGATCGTGGACGACGACCCGGCCATCCTGGAAATCCTCACCGCGTACCTGGCGGCGGAGGGCCACTCGGTGGTGATCGAGGATGACGGTCTGGCGGCCCTGCCGCTGCTGGCCCGGGCCGACGTGGCGGTGATCGACTGGATGTTGCCGGGCATGAGCGGTGTGGAACTCACCGCCCACGCCCGCCGGGAACACCCGCAGCTGCCGGTGCTGCTGCTCACCGCCCGCGGTGAGGTGGAAGACCGTCTGGCGGGCCTGAATGCCGGGGCCGACGATTACGTGGTGAAGCCGTTCAGCCCCCGGGAGGTGGTGGCGCGCGTCCGGGCCCTGCTGCGCCGCGTGGGGGTGCGGGAACGGATCGAGGCGGGGCCGCTCGCCATGGACCTGGCCGGGCGGTCCGCGACGCTGCACGGTCAGCCGCTCCCGCTCTCCCGCACGGAATTCGACCTGCTGGCGACGCTCGCGCAGCACCCCGGGCTGGTCTGGTCGCGGGAACGGCTGATCGAGCGCGTGTGGGGCCCGGAGTACCCCGGCGTGACGCGCGTCGTGGACATCCACATCACCGCGCTGCGCCGCAAACTCGGTGACGACGCGGAAGCGCCGACCTTCATTGAGACGGTGCGGGGCCTGGGGTACCGTTTCCGGGAGGACTGAATGCGCCTGTTCCCCCGCCTGCTGCTCAACCACCTCGTCGTCGTGATCGTCACGGCGTCCGTGCTGCTGGTGGTCGCGGAGCTGAGTGCGCAGCCATTTATCCAGCATCACGTGGCGCAGATGATGGAACTGCTCGGCGCGCCAGGCAACCACATGCGCTCGGATCTGACCAACGGCATGCGCGTCACCCTGACCCGCGCCCTGCTCGCGGCGCTGCCCCTGGCGCTGCTCGTCGCGGTCCTGACCGCCTGGGTCGCGGCACGGCGGGTGACCGCCTCCGTGCGTCACCTGCAGGCGGGGAGCCGGGCAATCGCCAGCGGCCAGTATGACCGCCGCCTGCCGGAAGACGGGGAGGACGAACTCACGGAACTCGCGCGGAGTTTCAACACCATGGCGGGCGCCCTCGCGCGGGTCGAGCAGACGCGCGCGGAACTGATTGGGAATGTCGCCCACGAGCTGCGCACCCCGGTCGCCGCCGTGCGGGGGTACGCGGAGGCGGCGCAGGACGGCATTCTCCCCGCCGACAAGGCCCTGGCCGCCATTGCCCGGGAGGTGGCGGGCATGGAACGCCTGGCGCACGATCTCAGCCTGGTGAGCCGCGTCGAGGGCGGGCGGGTCGAGCTGCACCTGAGGAGCGTCCCGCTGCGGGACCTGCTCCGTCAGGCCCAGGACCGCTTCCACCTGGCCTTCGAGGACCGCCCCGTCACCCTGCAGGTGGACCTGCCCGCGGCCGAGGTCGTGGTGTGGGTGGATGCCCAGCGCGCGCAGCAGGTGCTCGCCAACCTGCTGAGCAACGCGCTGAAGCACACCCCGGCAGGCGGAACGGTGCGGGTCTCGGCGGACGTGCACGGGCCAGTGGTCACCGTCGCGGTCGCGGACACCGGCAGCGGCATCGCGCCCGAACACCTGGACCGCGTGTTCGAACGGTTTTACCGGGTGGACGCCGCCCGCACCCCTGGGGAAGGCAGCGGCGTGGGTCTCACCATCGCCCGCGGCCTCGCCCGGGCGATGCAGGGCGACCTGACCGCGACCTCAGCGCCCGGGCAGGGGAGCACCTTCCGCTGGACCGTCCCGCTGAGTCCCGCGCCAGCCCGCCTGCCGCAACGGTAGGGCCGGTGCCCGCGCCTCACGGTTGCTGCTCAACGTGGCTTCCCTGCCAGCGGCCTTTGCGCGACAATGTTTCTCAGTTGCACGCCTGGAGGCTCCCCGTCATGACGTCACCCCCGCCCACGATCAGCACGCATCCCGCTCTGTTCTTGCACGGTTTGACCCTGGAGGGGGGCTGGCGTGTCACCGGACGGGCGACCACCGTCAAAGGGCAGCCGGCCGGCGGGCATCAATCTGTGGGGTACTTCGTCGAGCGCGCAGACGGGCACCCGGGGTTTCTGAAGGCCATCGACCTGTCGGGCATCATTCAGGCCAGGAACGTCATGCGGGCGCTTCAGGAGGTCACCGAGCAGTTCAACTTCGAGGTGAGCCTGCTCGAGCACTGCAGCGACATGCGCCTGAGCCGGGTCGTCCACGCGATTGATCACGGTGAGCACCGCATCCCTGGCGCCCTCATCCCGGTGCCGTACATCGTGTTCGACCGGGCCGACGGGGACGTCCGCGACCATCTGGAGGCGACGACCGTCGACGACGTCTGGCTGCTGAGGTGCATCCACCATGTGGCGGTGGGCCTGCACCAGCTCCACACCGCCAGGTTCGCGCACAACGACGTCAAGCCGGCCAACGTGCTGGTGTTCGAGGCGCTGGGGTCGAAGATCGGGGACCTGGGGACCGCGGTGGACGCTTCCGGGACTTCCCCGCATGGCGGCAAAGCGTTCGCGGGCAGCTGGGACTGCGCGCCTCCCGAAGTGCCGTACCTCGCCGAGCAGGTGGACGCCTGGCAGCATGGTCGGCGCTGCGACCTGTACATGCTGGGCGGCCTGATCACGTTTCTCTTCACGCACCAGCACTTCAACACCTTCCTGAAGCGGGAGTTGCCGGAGGAGCTGCTGCCGCTCTTCTGGGGCGGGGACTTCACCGGGCCGTTCGAGGAGGCCCTGCCGCACCTGCTGGCGGCCTTCGACCGTGCCGCCCGTGAGGTGGAGGTGGCGCTCCGGCCACGCCTGCACCCCAGTGTCGCTGGCGAGGTGACGCGCAGCATCCGGGAACTCTGCCACCCGGACCCCGCGCGCCGGGGGCATCCCCGCAACCTGTCCGGCCTCAACCCGCTCGGTCTGGAGCGGTACATCAGCCTGTACGACCGCCTGGTGATGAAAGCCGGTCTCGCGCGGAAACGGGGGAGCAGGCCGTGAGCTTGCCCGCGAGGCCCAAGAACCGCCGGGTGCTTCCCCGTTGGCGGGACACGCGCGCCGCCGTCGAAACCGGGGAAATGCGGAGTTTGCAGCGTGCCGGCGCGGACGAGAAAGCCCGCGCGCAGCAGGCGGGCGTGCAGCGGCTGGTGACCCTGCAACGGGAGTTCGGGGCGAAGCCCAGCGTGGGCCGGGCGGCGGAACTGACGGGTGCGGCGGCCTTGATGAACCGGCCCGACGTGGCGGAAGAAGCCGCCGCCTACCTGCTGCTGCATGCCGAGCAGACGACGCCCGCCGCCCTGGCGTCGGCACGGACACTGCTGGCCCTCCCGGTGCCAGGTGAGGCCGCTCTCCAGGCACCGCAGAGTACCGGTCTGCTGACCGTCCAGGCGGAGGTCCGCCGGCTGCGGCCCCTCCTGCGCGAGTTCCCGCACAACCCCCTGATGCACCTGGACCTGGCGCGCGCCTACGCGGCCCTGGGGCAGGCGCAGCGGGCCGAGCGGCATCTTCAGCTGGCCCTCGCGTTGGCGCCGCAGCACCGCTTTGCCCTGCGCACCGCCGTGCGGTTTCACGTGCACACGCACGACCCCCGCGCGGCCGTGACGCTCCTGCGCCGCTCAGACCGCACGCCGCACGATCCCTGGCTGATCGCCGCGGAAATCAGCGCGTCCATGGTGGCGGGGGTCGCGCCCCGGTTTGTTCGCCGGGCCCGTGACCTGGTGGAGAACTGGGACCTCGACCCCCTCCACATCAGTGAGCTGGCCGCGGCGCTGGGGACGCTGGAACTCAAGGATGGGGGGAAAAGCAAGCACGTGCGGAAGATGTTCCGGCAGGCCCTCGAGCAGCCCACCGAGAACGCGGTCGCGCAGGTGCAGTGGGTGGCGCCGCAGGTGCAGGTGCCCCTGGACGAGCAACAGTTGAAGAGTGTTCCCCGGAACTTCGAGATGCGTGCCTGGGAGCGGTACAGCCTGTCCCGTTTTGAGGCCGCGCGGGACGCCTTCGAGTGCTGGCTGCAGGACGAGCCGTACGCCGCCACGCCGGTGACCATGGCGGCGTACCTGGCCGGTGCCCTGGATCCCACCCCGGCCCGGGCGATTGAACTGACCCGGCTCGGTCTCACGGCACATCCGGCCGACGAAGTCATGCTGAACAACATGGCCTACTACCTGGCCAGCGACGATCAACTGGACGACGCGGAGACCTACCTGCGACGCGCCCAGGCGGCTACGGCACCGGGGAACGTCTGGAACGGGGCGAATCTGGTGGCCACGCAGGGCCTGCTGCTGTTCCGGCGGGGCCAGCCGGACGCAGGCGTCCACCTCTACGAGGCGGCGGCGGCCCTGGCCAAGCGCAATGCGCTCCCGCAGCGCGCCGTGATTGCCCAGCTCAACCTTGCCCGGGAGCTGCTCCGCGGCGGCGATGAGCGGGCACCGGCGGTGCTTCTCCGGGCGCTGGAGGAAGCGCGGGCCTGCACCTCGCCGGACGTGGACCTCGCCGTGGCGCATCTGCGGGCCCAGATGCAGCGCCTCGGGGTCCCCCCGGAGGTTCTGCCCCCCACGCTCTTCAGGTGAAGGCGGCCGGGGGAGTGCCCGGGCCGTTCAGGAAGCTTTCTGCCGCAGTTGCTCCACCGCGAACTCGAATTCCTCCTCGGTCACCTGGCGCACCAGCCCGGTGTCGTCACGGCGAATCATGCTGTAGTAGCGGGAGTTGGACTCGAAGCGGCCCAGGATCTGCACGCTGCACCAGCTCCGCCATAGCCATGCGACGGAGCTGGTCAATGGTGGAGTGAGCCTGGCGACCATTCGCAAACGGCTGGGGCATCAGCACATTCAGACGACCCTGCGATACGCGGAGGTGAATGACCAGACGGCGGATGAGGAAGTGCGGCGATGGCGTCGGCAAAGCATTTAAATTGCGGGTGTGGTGTGCTTGAACGAGGGCATCCGCCTAGACGTCCGGTGCTACAGGCTGCCGATGACGACCAGCGCCTGAGTATGCTGCTGAATGTCATGGCGTGGATAGCCAGGTGCCTGCTGCATGATGCCACCTGAGGTTAGCGCACTCGCTTTTAGGGACTATACAGGTGATCCCGTGGAATGGTGATCTGTGAGGCAACCTTCTTGCGATTCTGCACAGTCCCTGAGGGCGTGAGGTTTCCTTGGTATACGTCACGAACTCGGACGTTGTAGAAAGGCCCACTCCGCACATCTTTTGGAAGAGAGCCACACTCGTTGATCACATACAGGTCTTTCATTCCATGATCTTTCTTGAACCACTCGGTAAAGGTATTCTTGACTGATACCTTACGTGCATCTGGACCGGGGATTCCATTGGGCGCAATAGGTGTGGCTGTCCAGAGCCGAACGGCCCTCTGATTTTGTAGCCTGTAATAACTCAATGCACCCGCATTCCAAATATACATTTCGTTCGAGGATGGAAAGAATGTGGCGCTCGACAACGCCTCCAAGTTGTTCGGTCCGCAAGCTGGAGATGTGCTGTTCTGTTTGAAGTAGGACAACACGAGCATCTTTTGCGTGTTCTGCGTGGAGACGCCATCTGCATAGGTGCTACCTGCGTAGGCTAAGGCGCTCAACACTAATACCGTTCTTCTCATGGCGTCCTCCTTCTTTGCAACTCCTTGAAATGAATGGTCGAAGGTATGTTCACTCAAAGAACATTCCTGCTCGATTGACCGTTCTTCTACGGGAATAAGCTAGCCGTAGTAAGTAGCAAGCGAGAACGCATCACGTCACCTTCGGGCGCAGGTTCACCCTCGCCCCCTGCGGGCGAGGGTCGGTGCGCAGCGCCGGGGAGAGGGGGTGCGCGGGCGGCACGGCCTGGTTCTCACCCGCGAGCTACTTAGAGCGAACTCGAACGCTGGCTGTTATGGCACCCCAGTAGTGTGGAACTACTGTGCGATGGGGTTCTAATATTCTACCTAGTTACCGGATGGTGACAGTATCGGCACCTGCGGGCGCAGCAGTATCATAGGAGACGACGAAGCTACCATAGTTGGCGGCGCAGAAGTTGCTGGGCCACGAGCTGGAGGTTCCCGAGCTGGTCGCGTACGTTGTGTTGCGGATCTTCGCGTTGACGATCTTGGAGCCTGTTGTGGGTGACGCAAGGCTAACGACCTTCCGTAGCTCGATGTTCGCCGAGTTCGACGGTCTGAGTGACGAGACGTCGAAGTCGTTGGATGTAGCAGTACCCTTGTAGCCTATCGTATAGGAGGCACCCGTAATCGTGTTGGAGAACTTGCTAATGATGTAATGTCCACCGTCACTCCCGATTACAGAGCGCGTGTTGTAATGTACTGTATCGCCGTTTGCGAAGTAATACTTGCCCATGTTCCAACCCTTGGTAGTATAGACTCCGCCTGTGTCAGGCGCGTACTGGTTATTGGCCCCTTGGGCAATACGCATGTAAACCTGCCAGGTATTCCCAGTATTGTATTGGAGGCCAATCTCCATATTTACGGTACTTGTTCTATAACCTCCGTACAGGTGTGGACCATATCCGGTTGTGTCGTAAGGCAGGATGGCGTCGAAGTCCCAGCCGACCCCGCCCTGCTTGATGTTCTTGTAGTACGGCCCCTCGGTGCTGGCGCCACAGGTGGCTAGCGCCTGGAGCGCTCTCCCAGCCCCGTTCGTGGTGGTTTTCGTGAACTGGACATCGGTATAGGGTACTGCGACATAGCCTACACTTTGGGCGTTGATGCCACTCTCGCCTTTGGGTTCGATTTGATAGACCTGATCGGTACTGCCGTCAATGAGCAGCAGGAGGTTATTGCGATCTGGTTGAACACCGGCGAGTTGCACGAAGGCATTCACATCAGGCTGCGTGGCAGAGGAAGTGCTGGGGATATCAACCGCCTCGCCACTTTGAGCGGTGGGTGTGGTTCCACAAGCAGCCAACATGGCGGTGAGCAGAACCAGGGATGAGAGAACAAAGGGTGAACGCATGATGTTTTTCTCCTTCTGTACGAGACTTGCAGCCAGTAGACCCAACACAACGGACAAGGAGAGAGGGCTTGTCTTCGTCTTGACCTCTCTGATAGCCAGGCTATGACTTGACCGGTTTGGTAGCGTTTAGGGGACATACGCCGCCCTCAATCGGGGAGCGCGAGGGCGGCCGTTCCTGAACCCCAGCCTCAGTTCGTGAGCTGAATCAGTACGCCCGGCCGAGTTCCACTTGAGGAGCAAAGCACACTTGGCGCCTCGAATCCCCTGGAAGCGACAAATTGGGCTTGAGCCGCGCTCGCCGTTCTGTTCTGCAAGCACGGCGTCACCTGCGCTGCTGTCACCTGATAGCCAGCAGCGGCGCTAGCGAGTCGGGCAGCAATGGTAGGTGCGTTCCTCGCCGCGCCCCCGAGATACCGAACACTGTAGATTCGGTCGTTTCCCGGCTGTCCCGGAAGGTCGTAGCGTGTCACCTCGACCTGTTGCCCACCTGGAAGGCCGTATCGGTAAATCTGCACCGGATTGCCGCTGCCCTCCAGCTTGGTGCGGCGCACGCCCTGGTAGACGCAGCCGAGTTGCCGACAGATAGGGGCGTTATAGAACGAGGCCGCGGTGCCGACAAGGGCCGAGGCGGTTTGGGTGCCACCCAGACCAAGAGCCGAGCTGGCAAGAGCCAGGACCAGTGGGAGCGCAGGGCGGAATCGATGAAACACAGGAACCTCCTGAAACGCACCTGTGGGAACCATCTCCCACAGGTGCGGAGAAGTGCAGCGGTTGGGAACAGAACGTTTAACAGGGATAGTAGCGGTAGAACGTCGCCGTATTGGCGTTCTCAAACCCTGTGATCGGGCACGATCCGCTGCCATTCGGTGTTGATGTCGGCCCCATTCCCAACATGGGCTTCAGAGAGGTCGCAGGTTTAATTGGAGAATCACTGAGGGTCCGGTACGCGAAGTGCAGATGGCACACGTTGCCGGAACCGGAACCTGTCTTGTTGAGTGTGGCGATTACTGTGCCTGGCGTCACCACCTGATCGAGATACACCTTGCTGAGGTCGGTGATGTGGGCGTACAGCGTCTTCGCCTGGAGGTTGCCACCCAGGCCGTCAGCGATGTCGTGGTTCAGGACGATGTAGTAGCCGTACCCTGTGTCGGTCCATTTGGCGGTCGTGACGCGCCCACGGTTGGCCGCGACGATGTTGTACCCGCAGTCACCCACCCCGTCACCGTTCCCGTCCCGGCCCCAGTCGAGGGCGTAGGAGTCGTTGCCGGTGTGGGTCATGTAGTTGTACGCGCGGTAGATGAAGAACGCGTTGATCTCCATCGGCACGCGCAGGTTGTACGCCTGCGCCTGCGGTTGCAACTCCGTTCCCTTAGAGAAAGCAACGGGAGTGGCCACGGTGGACAGCGTGCCATTGGCCGCGTACCTGGGCATCAGGCCCTGCCCGTCGTCGAGGGCCACCTTTCGCATAATGCTCTGCTTGGTGAGTCCCTGGGCGGCGAGCGTTCGCGTGACGGGCAGCTCATAGATGTAATTCTCTTCTTGCAGCGCTTGGCCCTCAGAAGCGTAGTGTGGGTCGTCGCGCCGAACGCCGGGTTCAGCCTTCGACTCGAAACTGCTGGCTTTGAAGGCGAGGTTGCGGCCGTCCGGGGAGACCGCGAGGCTGTACCCATTGAAGAGGAAGACCCCGAGGTCGCGGTCAGTGCCGAGTACCTGCTGCGTGTTGCTGTCCACTGCGATACGTACAAGGTAATCGTTCTGGCCCCGCTGGGCGTCCGGCACCGAGATCACGGCGTAGGCAAAGTCGTTTTGCGGTGCCAGTGCAGCGCCCTGCACGAGGTAGTTCCGGCCGAACTGTGCACTGTCTTCGAGCAGCCTAGTCTGACCGCTCTGCTTGTCGCGCAGCCACAGCCGACCGTCCTGGATGCGGGCACCGTCCTGCTGCCGTGTGCCCGCAAAGAGCAGGTACTTGTCGGTCTCGGCATAGATGCGTTGCACCTGGCCGGGGTCCACCGCAGGGGACGCTGTGGATTCAGTCTGGGGAGATTGTTGTGCGATCTCGGAGTTGCCGCAGGCGGCAAGGATGGCGGAGAGGGTGATGACGGCGGAGAGAGCGGCAATTCGACGCATCAGTTGGCTCCTTGTAAATGAGAGGCTCTTTGCTTTATCTACCGCTAACCGGCGGCAGAAACGGACCGAGATCAGTTCCCGCAGAGGGAAGTGCATGGGGGAGGCGGCGGGGGGCTGGCGGGCATCAAGCCGGGACCATGCCCGGTGCTGGGATCGGCCCCTGCATACCCGGTGACGAGGAACGTGCAGCACAACAGCGAAAGGAGAGTTTTCTTCAGGGTCTTCATCTCTTGTCCTCGTGAGGACAAGGCTAGGGAACCCCCGGTTTGGTAGCGTTTAGGAAACGGTTTGGAGCGTCCAGAACAGCGAAAATGGTATGGGCCAATCGAATTCTCAGAAAGAAAGGCGGCTGGTCATCTCCGCACCACCTCCTTCTGTTCCCGGCATATCCTGGGGCCATGGCTCAGGCCCTCCTCAAAGCCGTTCTGACCGGTGAATACCAGCAGGGCGCTCAACTGTTCGAGGCCCTGAAGCGGCCGGGCGCACAGGACTTTCGCTGGGGCGGGGTCTGTCACCTTCATCTGGGTGATGCTCTGAAGGCCCGCCGTCTACTCCTGATGGCCGTGGCGAAGGGAGATCAGGCGGCACGGGTGGAGCTGGCAACCTGCTTGCGATTTGAGGGAGAGTTTGCGGCTGCACGCGCGCAACTCAGCAGTCTGGACGTAGAACGGATGACCGCCAGGGATGCTGCCCTGGCCCTGCGAGAAGCGGCCGTTCTGGAGCAGCAATGCGGTGAAGTGACCCAGGCCGCCGCCCTGCTCGATGAAG
Source organism: Deinococcus sp. YIM 77859 (assembly GCF_000745175.1). Lineage (NCBI taxonomy): Bacteria > Thermotogati > Deinococcota > Deinococci > Deinococcales > Deinococcaceae > Deinococcus > Deinococcus sp. YIM 77859. Next base: position 62,730 of record NZ_JQNI01000004.1, on the reverse strand, counting down.
CCTGGAGTCACGCCGTCAGTGCGGACCTGCTCGTACAGTCGGCGGTGGCCCAGTCCATCGCGCTGGTGGCCGCCCATCAGGGGAACGATGTGAAGGCCGAGGCGTATCTCCAGTTTGCGGAGGAACACGCCAACGCTATGCGCCGCGTCTATGTGCTCTTGGCCCGAGCTGCCAGTGCCACCTATCTGGGGAGATTCGAGGATGCGGAGCAGGCTCTCTCGGCTGCTGAGAGGCGGGCTACAAGTTGCCCGCTGGCCACCGCGCTGCTGGCCTACCGCTGGGGAATGTGGTTCTCTGCTCAGGGCCAATGGAACCAGGCACGCGAGTCATTCGGGCGGGCGATTCATCTGGCACGTGAGCAGCAACAACCCGAAACCGAGTTCTACGCGCAGCTTGGCCTGACCGCGCTCGCCACAGCCGGAGGTGACGAGACGGCTGAACGCGGCAGCCTGGCACGAGCGAAGGCCCTCGTGAAAACGCCCCGAGCGCAGGCTTACCTGGACTGGCGATTAGGGGCGGCAATGGTCCGCCAGGCCAATCCTCGTGGCCTTGAAAGGCTGAACGCGGCTTCGGGGTACTTCCAGACCAGCGGGTGTACCCGTGAGGTGATTTGGGTTCTGCTGCATCTGGTGGAGGCCCATGCCGTCCTCGGCTCGCCGGTGGCCGCTCGCGAGGCTTTACGCGAGGCGGCGGATGCCCACCTCATGCTGGGGAGCCAACAGCATCTGGCCCTGGAACTGAATGGGCTGGCGCGTACGCGCCAGCTTCTCGATACGCTGACGGAACACGAGTACGAGCGGGTGTTGTGCGGGCCTTCCAGCACAGCCATGCCGGTCGCCGAGGTCACTCTGGTGACCCTGGGGAGTCCAGCGATCCTCGTCAATGGTCAGCGCGTGCGGCTCCAGATGAAGAAGTTCGTCGAGGTTCTCGCCTTCCTCCTCAAGGAGGGGGAAACGACATTGGGGACGTTACAGACGGAAGTCTTCCGGGGTGTCTCCCAAACACGCTCGAAGAACTACATCCATCAGGTGCGCCACGAACTCAAGCGGCTGGTGCCCGGACTCTCGGTTCCGTATGCCGCGGCGACACAGACGTACCGGCTGCACTGCGAGGGGGTACACCTGACGTGGGACTGGCAGCAGGCGCGGGATGCCTTGCTGAGTTCCGAGCGGGATGTCATGCTGACGGCTAGTTTCAATGTTAAGACTTTCCTACAGGACTCGGACAGTGAATGGGTGGAGACGGAGCGTGAGCGCATGAGCCGCTGGATCATCCGGGTGGGGCTGGAAACGATGGATACCTGGTACAGCGCGGGCGACTACGCCAAGTGCGTCAAACTCGCCGAACGGCTCATTGAGATCGACCCGCTCGACGAGGGGCTGCATGACTTCCTGATTCGCGCGACGGCACAGGTCAAGGGTGTCAGTGCCGCGCGAACCGTCTGCTGGGAGAGCCGAACCCTCTTCGCCAGGGAGGTCGGGTATATTCCACCTCTGCTCGATACTCTGGCCCAGCAGCTCCAGCACAAGTTGCCGAACTGATGCCCTGAAGACAGCCGCCCTGGAATCCCACTCCAGGGCGTTGTTCCCACCTTCCTGCCTGTCCGCCCCTTGCTGTGAAACGTTGTGCTGGACGAGTAAAACTGGACATATGCCGGTTCGCCGTTCCATTGCTACCGCGAGGCCGAGTTCGACGAAGCGAGGGGCGTGGCCGACATCTTCCACGGCTGGTTCGCCGACGGTGCCCAGCCCTTCCCGGCGGTAATGCGGCTGGAGGAGTACGAGGGACCGATCCTGGATGACCTTCGCGCGGGCCGGACTGTGCGGATCGAGGACACGCGCGATCCCGCCCTCGCGCGGCCCGATCTCGCCGCCATCGCGGAGGTCGGCGTAACGGCGCTGCTCAGCGTTCCCCTGATCGTCGGTGGCACGCTGGTGGTGAATCTGTCGGTTCACCAGCACGCGGCGCGCCGGTGGACCGAGGGCGAGGTCGCGCTGGTGCAGGAGGTGGCGGAGCGGCTCTGGGCCGATCTCGTGCGTGCCCGCGCCGAGGCCGCCCTGCGCGCGCTGAACGCCTCCCTCGAAGAGCGGGTGGAGGAGCGCACCCGCCGCCTCGCGGACCTGAATGCGGAACTGGGCGCCCTGATCACCCGCACCGCCCGCAACCTCGAAGCCCCGGTGGGGTACCTCAGCCGCTTCCTGGGCCCCGGGCGTCCGGCGGACCTCCTCGCGGAGCTGCCGCCCCACGGCCCCTCCGCCCTGGAGGACGAGCTGGCGCGGCTGCGGGGCGTCGTGCAGGACCTGCGCCAGCTCGCCCGCCTGGAAGACCAGGGCCTGAACACGGAACTGCTGCCGCTGGGCGAACTGTTCGCGGAGGTGCAGGCCGGGGCCGGGAGCCGGGCCGAGTGGCTGATTCAGCCCCTCCCCATCGTGCGCGGGGACCGGGGGCTGCTGAAGCAGGCGCTGGCAGTGCTGCTCACCTTCACGCTGAGTGACACCCGGGGCGCGCGCTCGGTGGACGTGAGCAGCGAGGAGATCGACGGCGAGGTGTGGGTGACGGTGCAGGACGACGGGCTGGGCCTGTCCGGCGAGGAAGCCGCCACCCTCTTCGACCTGGCGGTGCGGACCGAACAGGCGGTGCCGCTCCTGCCGGGCAGCGGGCTGGTGCAGGTGCGGCGCATCCTGGCGCGGCACGGCGGCTGGGCCTGGGCCGAGGCCCGCCTGAACGGGGGCCGGGTCGTCCTCGCCTTTCCCCGGGACGAGTCGGTGAGCGAACTCGAAGCCCTCTTCCGTCAGGAGGGACGCTGAGGCGGCTTCCTCGCGGGTTCCGTCTCCGCCGGATTCCTGGGGAAGGCCAGCCAGAACATGGCCCCCTGGCCGGGCCTGCCCTCGGCCCACACCCGGCCCCCCTGCCGGGCCACCAGCCGCCGGACCAGCGCCAGCCCCCCCGAAGTCCTCCTCGCGGTGGAGGTGGCCGAAGGGGGTGAAGAGCCGTTCCCGGTAGCGCATATTGAAGCCGATCCCGTTGTCCTCCACCCAGACCGCATCCTCGCGTTCCAGTTGCTTCACGCCCACGTGAATCCGCGCCTGTTCCTGCGGGCGGGTCGCCTTGAGGGCATTGGTCAGGAGCTGGGTGAAGACCACCTGCAAGGCCCCCGTGTCCCCGCGCACCAGGGGGTGTGTCAGGGAAGCGATACCGTTGGCGAAGTCGGCGGGTGAGGCGCACACTGAGAGATGCTGCGTCCAGACCCACTCGGCCCTATCCCTGAAGACACGCTCCGGATCGCCCGCGCGGCGTTTCCCAAGGGGAACCTCTACCTCAAGCTTCGAGACGAACTGGGCGTGCTGTACGCAGATCAGGACTTTGCAGCGCTGTTTCCAGCGCTGGGTCAACCCGCCTTGCCCCCGTGGCGACTGGCGCTGGTCACGGTGGTGCAGTTCCTCGAAAACTTGACAGATCGACAAGCTGCTGAACAGGTGCGAGCACGCCTGGACCTCAAATACCTGCTGGGACTGGAACTCACCGACCCAGGGTTCGACTTCAGTGTGCTCTCGGAATTTCGCTCACGGCTGGTCGCGGGACAGGCCGAACATCTGCTGCTGGACCGAATGCTCGAACGCTTCCGGGAACAGGGCTTGCTGAAACGGCGTGGCCGACAGCGGACCGACTCGACCCACGTGTTGGCGGCCATCCGGTACCTGACCCGGATCGAGTTGGTCGCCGAGACGTTCCGGGCCACGCTCAATGCACTCGGGCGCTTTGCGCCCGAGTGGTTGGCCCCACGACTCGATCCCCGCTGGCGGGAGTGGTATGACCACCGAATCGAGTCGTACCGCTTCCCACAGGGCAAAGACGCTCGCCTGGCCTATGTGGTGCAAGTCGGCCAGGATGGGTTTTCCTTGCTGGAGGCCCTCCGGGCCGATCCCAGCGTCGCCCCCTTGCTGAGCTTGCCCGCAGTTCAGACCCTGGAACTGGTTTGGACGCAGCAGTTCAGCCGCAAGGATGGCGAGGTGCAGTGGAAGCCAGGGACGGCAGTTCCACCTTCTGCCGAGCGCCCGGAATCGCCGTATGACATTGAGGCGCGCTTCTCGACCAAGCGGGGCCAGGACTGGGTCGGCTACAAGCTGCACCTGACGGAGGCCTGTGAGCCGGAGCTGCCGGAAGTGATCACCCACGTTCACGTCTCGTCGTCGTGTACCCAGGACATTCAGGTGATGCCCACGGTCCACAGCGCGTTGGCTGCCAAGGAGATGTTGCCCCGGCAACATCTTGTGGATTCGGGCTACGTCAGCGGGACCCTCCTGGTGGAAAGCCACGAGCAGTACAGGGTTGAGGTCATCGGCCCCCCACGTTCAGCCACGGGTTGGCAGCAGAAGGATCCGAACGCCTTCAAATCCAGCGATTTCATCGTGCACTGGGACGAACATTGCGTGGTCTGTCCTCGCGGTCACCGCTCTTCGAAATGGCGCGTGGGGCGAAGTCAGCAAGGGCTTCCATTGGTCACGGCAACCTTCCGTCGCGGCCTCTGCAACCGGTGCCCAGACAAACCCCGCTGTACCAAGTCAAAGTCCTTGGGCCGGAGTGTGATGCTTCAGGACCAGGCAGCCTATGAAGCGCTGCACGCGATGCGGGCGCAGCAGGAAACGCCGGAATGGAAGGTCCTGTATCAGCAGCGTGCTGGCATAGAAGGCACCCTCTCCGTCGCTGTCCGTGCCCACGGGGCACGGACAGCACGTTACCGAGGCACAGCCAAACTGCGCTTACAGAGCATGGCGACCGCAGCAGGCATCAATCTGGGCCGCATCTACGCCTGGTGGCAAGAGCGGCCCAGAGCAGCGACCAGAACGGCACGTTTCGCCCGTCTTTCGATCACCGCCTGACTTCGCCAACGGTATCGGGAAGGTGCGTTCAGGCGCAAAAGAGCTAGACAAGTTGGTGAAGAAGTGCCGTGTTCTGCTGGTGGCGGCATTTCTGGGCGAGAAAGAGACTGCTGATGGGTGGCCGATGGGGTAGAAATCTACCTGGAAGGCCCGAAGTGCCACCTCCAGAAGCGAAGGCGGAACTTGGGCGCTTGGAGGTAGAAGCGAGAGAAATGCTGGCCAGCAGGATGCTTTTGCTCTGTTGCGTCTCGCAGCAGCTTCCCTGACACACCCCCTACGCTGGTTGAATCCGGCATCCCCAGCCGCGGACGGGACTCCCCTGGTCATCCTGCAAGGATGACCAGAAAGCGAGCGTCCATGCGGAAAATCAGGGAAGTCTTGCGGTTGAAACTGGAACTGAACCTCAGTGACCGCCTCGTCGGACAAAGCGTCCAGCTTGCCCGCAGCACCGTGCAGGATTACGTGGCGCGAGCCAACCAGGCAGGCCTCAACTGGCCCCTCCCCCCAGAGCTGGACGATGTCCAGCTCGAAGCGCTGCTGTTTCGCACCCACGAACAGGCCGCTGTGAGTGCGGCCCACCAGCCCGACTGGGCCGTCCTCGACCGGGAACTGAGGCGCAAAGGCGTCACCCGCCAACTGCTGTGGGAAGAGTACCGTCGGCAGCACCCGGACGGCTGGCAGTACGCGACCTTCAACGAGAACTACCGGAAGTGGAAGGCCACAACCGGCCTGTCCATGCGGCAGACCCACCGGGCGGGCGAGAAACTCTTCGTCGACTACGCCGGGTTGACCCTGCCGGTGACCGACCCCAGGAGTGGCGACGTCCTGGCGGGGCAGGTGTTCGTTGCTACCCTGGGGGCCAGCGATTACACCTACGCCGAGGTCACCCGCAGTCAGGGGCTGCACGACTGGATCGAGTCGCACATCCGGGCGCTGAGCTTCTTCGGCGGTGTGCCCGAGATCATCGTTCCGGACAACCTCAAAGCTGGCGTGACCCACGCCAGCCGCTACGAACCCGAGCTGAACCGCACCTACCAGGAGTTCGCGCAGCACTACGATGTGGCCGTCATTCCAGCACGCGTCCGCAAGCCCAAAGACAAGGCGCTGGTGGAAGTGCACGTGCAGATCGTGGAACGCCGCATTCTTGCCCCCCTGCGCGACCGGGTGTTCTTCAGCCTGCCCGAGGCGAACGAGGCGGTTCGGGAGTTGCTGGAGGCCCTGAATCGGCAGCCCTTTCAGAAACGGCCCGGGAGTCGCCGCAGTGAGTTCGAAGCCCTGGATCAACCCGTGCTGCGCCCCTTGCCCGCCCAGCCCTTTGAAGTGGCCGAGTGGAAGCACACCACGGTCGGGCTGGACTACCACGTCGTCGTGCAGGGGCACGCGTACAGCGTGCCCCACCAGTACGCCAAGACCCGCGTGGACATCCGCCTCACCGCCCGGTTGGTCGAGATCTACCGTTCAGGACAGCGGATCGCCGTCCACCACCGCGTTCCCGGGACACTGACCCGACAGCAGACCACGATGCCCGACCACATGCCCGCCCATCACCGGCATTACCGTGAGGTCGGCCCGGAACAGCTCACCCAGCAAGCCCAGCAGGTCGGGGAGGCGACGGCGGCCCTGGTACGCGCCATCTTCGACGGGAACCAACATCCTGAACAGAAAAAGCGTGTCGTGACGGGTCTGCTTCGTCTTCACCGGGAGTACGGGGAGCGGCTGGAAGCGGCCTGTCGGCGGGCCCTGGCTCTGCAAGCGCACAGCTTGCAGAGCGTGAAGTCCATCCTGAAACACCGCCTGGACGAAGCCGAACTCCCGGGCAACTCCATCGAACTTCCCGTGGCCCAGCACAGCAACCTGCGTGGCCCCGGGTATTTCGCCGAGATCGACGAACCGGGTGCCGAGCGCACCCTGAATTGAGGTTGAGATGCTGCCACATCCCGTCATTCAACACCTGCGCGCCCTGAAACTCGATGGTATGGCGCTCGCCCTGCAAGAACAGCAGGAACAACCCGGTCTGCGTGAGTTGAGCTTCGAGGAACGGCTCACCTTGCTGGTGGACCGGGAACGGGCCTGTCGGGACACTCGGGGCCTCCAGCGCCGCCTGTCGGCGGCGCGCCTGAAGGTCGAGGCCAGCCTGGAAGAGGTCGACACGAAACACCCGAGAGGACTGGACGCCCGGTTGCTGCGTTCGCTGGCTCAGGGGCAGTGGATCGCCGAGAAACGGGGGGTCATCATCACCGGCCCCACCGGCGTCGGGAAGACCTTCATCGGATGTGCCCTGGCCCATCAGGCGTGCCGTCAGGGCTTCACGGCGTTGTACGCGCAGACCGGGCGACTGTTACAGGAACTGACCCTGGCGAAAGGGGATGGACGGTATTTGAAGCTCCTGGCGAGCATCGCCAGGGTGAGTGTCCTGATTCTGGACGACTGGGGGCTGGACGTGCCCACGGCGGAAGGGCGCCGGATTCTGCTGGAGATCCTGGATGATCGCTATGAACGGGCGTCCACGATCATCACCAGCCAGTTCCCGACTTCGGCCTGGCATGCCAACCTGGGTGACCCCACCCTGGCGGACGCGATCTTGGATCGCGTCCTGCACCATGCCTACCGCAGCGAACTCCAGGGAGAAAGCCTCAGGAAGAAGGGCAGGAAGTTGACCCCGGAAACGGTCAGCCTTTCATAATGGGAGCAGCTCGTCCGCTGGCTGGAAGGGTGCCGGATAACTCCATTCTTGGGAGCCGGATACTTCCAGCGGCGGGTGCCGGATTAGCTAGTGTACGCAACTTTACGTGCGGCCGTTCGGGGTGCCCCTAGCCGAGTTCGTGCGTGGTGCCCTCAGCAGCCGTCTGGTGATCTGGCCCAAGGGCCCTGGCCCCGCTCGCCTGGGAGTCACCACGGCGGGCCTGACCTGCTGGCGCTGCAAGCGGGACACACAGGTGATCGTGACGGTCCATGTCGCCCACCCCAGGCACGACGAGGTGTGCTTCTCCCTGAGCTGGGATGAGGGCGGGGTCTGGGGGGATGGGTCGCCCGTCAAGCAGCTCCTCGCGCGCCTGCTGACGCCCGAAGTCCGCGGCCCACTGAACCTGGGGGCCATCAAGCCTCGCTTCAGCAAGACGGTCGGCGGGATGTACCTCAGCCAGGGCTGCACCCGGTGTGACGCGCTCCAGGGTGACTACTTCATCATGGAACTGCGCCACGAGGCCTTCTACGACGGGCAGGCCAGGGCACCGAGCGTGTGGCTGCCCTTTACGCTGGACCAGTCGCTGCTCCAGACCGGACAGGAGTGGCACTTTCTCCCAGCAGTCCCTTCTTCCTGAGGGAACAGAAACGCCGCGCGCCGAGCTGCCACGTTACACGGGGCGCTTTTGGCGGAAGCGTGTCAACACACTCTCCCGCATTGAGGCAAAGTCGTCATGGATTTCTGCCACCTCGCGGTCCGCCGTCAGTTCACGGGTTTCCTTGAACGTGCGGTTGGGAGCACGGCGTTTGGGGCCCCAATAGGGCTGAGGCCGAATTTCATTTGGGATAGAGACGTTCTCTTCAAAGCTGTCCACATTCCCATCCACCAGGTCCTCTCCCACCTCGACCCATGCGTGAAGCATCACATGCTTGGTGCCATGCATCTTGTACGTGGCCTCTCCAATCACCACTCTGGCCGTGATACCCAATTCCGCCAACATTGCCCGGGCATAAACCGCGAAGGTCACACATTGATCGTTACGTTGTTCCAGGCCCGGTCCGTCGTCAGGACCGGCACGCCCAATCGTTGCCCCAGCGTGAGGCAGTAACGGTCGCCAAGGGAGAGTCCAGCGCTGCGGGTGGTCGGGTACAGGTTGGCCACCGCTTCCGCGTCCTGGGACTGTCCTGGGTCCACGGTCAGGAGCTGGCCCAGGATGCCGCGCTCGGTGAGCTGCCGGGCCACGTCGGTTGGTGCTGCACCTCGACTGGCCAGCTTGGTCAGGACCTCGGCCAGTTCATGGTGTGGAGGTCGTGCCGTGATTCAGGGCTGTGTCCACTTGTTCTTATTCGGAGCCGGGTTCTCCCTGAAGCCAGGCGAGCAGGGCGGAAGCGTCAAGGACCGTACTCATTCCCGTGCTGCCTCGTCGTGCCGTTCCTGCACCAGCTCATCAGCCAGGGAAACGCCGTCAGGAACCAGATAGGCGAACATCCCACGTGTGGAGGTCACCGTGAGGGTGCCCCATTTATCGGTCCAGGCCTTTTGCAACAACTAGCGTACCTCAGCCCGCCTTTTGCAGGCGGGCGAACTCGTTCGGTGACTGGCCGTCCAGACTGCTATGCGGTCTGACTTGGTTGTAATCCTCGCGCCAGGCGGCAATGACCAGTCGTGCCTCGGGAAGGCTTTGAAACCAGTGGAGATTCAGGCACTCATCCCGCACCCTCCCATTGAAACTCTCGATGTAAGCGTTCTCCATGGGTTTCCCCGGTGTGATGAAGACGTGGGCGATGCCCAACTCATGGGTCCACTGATCCAAGGCCTTGCTGATGAATTCGGGGCCGTTGTCCGTGGTGATGCTCGTCGGGCAACCCCTCACGGCCACCACCTCGGTCAGGCGACGCACCACATCCGCCCCGGTGATCGAGGTCCCGATGTGCATGACTAGGTTCTCGCGAGTGAAGTCGTCCACGACGTTGAAGACGCGAAAACGCTGTCCGGAGGCGAGCTGGTCGGACATGAAGTCCATGCTCCATCGCTGATTGGGTGCAGAAACCTCAGGTTTCTGCACCCGCTGCCTTCCCGTCAGCTTCTTGCGCCCCTTTTGCCGGACTGCGAGTCCCTCTGCTCGGTACAGGCGGTATACGCGCTTGTGATTGACCTGTGTCCCTTCGCGCCTGAGCAGCGTATGGAGCCGCCGGTATCCGAAGCGGGGACGTTCTTGCGCCAGGACCCGCAGACGGTCAATCAGAACTCGTTCACCCTCCTTTTTAGGGCTGTTATGCCTCTGGGTCGAACGCCAGAAGCCCAGTACCTGGCAGGCCCGGCGCTCACTGACCTGGAATTCACGGCGCAGGAACCCCACCATCTGCTTCTTGACGGGTGTTTGCGCCTGGGGCGTGGCCTCAGGCGTCACCACTTTTTTCCCACCACCTCCTTGAGCATCTGATTGTCCAGTGCCAGGTCCGCGACTAGCTTCTTCAGGCGGCGGTTTTCCTCCTCCAGCAGACGAAACCTCTTGGTTTCGTCTTTGGTCATCCCCCCGTAGCGCGCCTTCCAGCGGTACAGGGTGGTGATGGCCAAACCATGCGTCCTGGCGACCTCACTGATCGCTCCCCCAGCCTCAACCTGGCCGAGGATGTCCAGAATCTGCTGCTCGGTGTACCGTTTCCCCTTCATATGACCCCCAGATTGCCACTGGATTTGCAATCGGACTGGACCGGGAAACGGGGGGCACGTCAACCGCGTGCCCTGCTGTCACCAGCTCAGCTTTGCCCTTCTCAGTTACACGGGCAATTAGTCGCTCACCTGGCTCTATTCCCATGCTCTGACGGAAAGCCACGGGGAGAAACACTCGCCCGTTCTCCTTCACTTCCAATGTAAATGCCTCTTTTGCGGACATGGTGCAACTTTACCACTCTTGCCGCTCCCATCCTCCTTGCCCCTGGTTTTGAACTACCTATAATGGACTATAGTTCAAAGTCAGGATAAGCACCGTTCTTGACGCTTCCGCCCTGCTCGCCTGGCTTCAGGGAGAACCCGGCTCCGAATAAGAACAAGTGGACACAGCCCTGAATCACGGCACGACCTCCACACCATGAACTGGCCGAGGTCCTGACCAAGCTGGCCAGTCGAGGTGCTGTACCTAGCGACGTAGCCCGGCAGCTCAGCGAGCGCGGTGTCCTGGGCCAGCTCCTGACGGTGGATCCCGGGCAACCGCAGGACGCGGAAGCGGTGGCCGAGCTGTACATTCCCACGGATTCATCCGTGTACGCCGCCTAACGGCGCGATTTCATGGCTCCCCAAGGGGGCCGAACTCAGTTCGAGGGCTAGGTCGTCGGAGGAGCAACGGCGGGGAATGGATGAAGCCATCCGTACCGCCCAGTTCGTCCGTAACGCCTGCTTGCGCTTCTGGATGGACGGGGAGAAGGTGTCCAAAAACGACATCTATACGCACACCACGAAGCTCCGCGCCGAGTACGAATGGGCGAAGAAGCTGAACTCCACCGCCGTACAAGCGGCGGGTGAGCGTGCGTGGGCGGCCATCTCCCGGTTCTACGACAATTGCAAGAAGGGCGTGAAGCCGGTCGGCTACCCCCGGTTCAAGAAGAACGTCCGCAGCGTGGAATACAAGCAGTCGGGTTGGAAGCTCGATGCCCCCAACAAACGGCTGACGCTGACGGACGGCTTCAAGGTCGGGGTCATGAAGCTGAAGGGGACGTGGGACCCCCGGCTCTACCGTCTGGAAGACATCAAACGTCTGCGGGTCGTGAAGCGGGCTGACGGCTACTACGCTCAGTTCCTTGTGGACGTGGAAAGACACTTCGACCTCATGCCCAGTGGGAAGACCATCGGGCTTGATGTGGGGTTGAAGTCGTTCTACACGGACAGCAACGGAGATGATGAACCCAACCCCCGCTTCTACCGGCAGGCTGAACAGTCGCTCAAGAAGTTGCAGCGTCGGGTCAGCCGCAAGGTGAAGGGGAGCAACAATCGCAAGAAGGCTGTGGCGAGGTTGGGCAGGAAACACCTGAAGGTATCGAGGCAGCGTAAAGACCACGCCGTCAAACTGGCGCGGTGCGTAGTGGCATCTCACGATGTCGTCGCCTACGAAGACCTGAAGGTCAGGAACATGATTCGCAATCGCAAGTTGTCCAAGTCCATCAGAGACGCCAGTTGGCGAGAGTTCCGGTTATGGATTGAATACTTTGCGAGAATCATGGGCAAGATAGCCATTCCGGTCAATCCCGCGTATACCTCTCAGATTTGCTCGGGGTGCGGTCAGACGGTGAAAAAAGACCTGAAGACCCGGCAGCATGTGTGCGGTTGCGGCGTCAACTTAGACCGTGACTACAACGCCGCCATCAACATCCTGAAGCTCGGACTCCGTATGGCGGGGCACGCCAAAACGGGGGAGGCAACTCCCGAAACGCTTGTGGAGACGGAAGAAGACCTGCGCTTGCGGGCGTCTGTCGCTGAAGCAAGAATCCCACCCTTTTAAGGGGGGGAGTGTCAAACCTGGATAGGGCTGAATCATGCTGCTGGGGCAAGTGCACCTCGGCGTGGGGGAGAGGGGCGGACGTGGGGGTTGGCCTTGCAGAGGCGGCGTCCACGCTCTTCCTGAAGCAAATGATGGGAGGCGAGTACGTCACCAACCGGCGAGGTCATCCTTCAGATCATCAGCGGCGAGCTGTGCGTACCCTTTGCGGGTCGTGTCCACCGACTCGTGTCCCAGGTGCGCGGCCACCCGCCCGAAGTCCCTAATCTGCCGCAAGAGTCGCGTTCCAGCGTACTTGCGCCCCGGATGAAAGCCCCGGAACTGGACGCCTGCTTGCCCGAATGCCTTCTGGACGTGATACCGCGCGTTCATCACCGTGGCGTACCGGAAGACGTGCGTGCTCGGCGTGGTGCGTTTGCCGTCCATGTGGTCCGGGCCGCCAGGACCGTACAGGCCCCGGTAGTGGCGGGCAGCGCGAGCAAGACTCGTGCTCATGGCGACGACGCGGCCCTTGCGGCCTTTTCCCGAGCGGACACGGATGCGCCGGGCCCCCTCGTCGAGGTCCGTCCACTCCAGCGCGAGCGCCTCACTGATCCGCAGGCCCGCGTGGGCGGTGAGGAAGAGAAGGAACTTGACGTGCGTATCGGCGTGGTCGAGCACGTCGGCAAGTTCGTCCTCGGTGTAGGGGGGGCGCTTCACGATGCCGGGTGTGCGGTCTTTGGGCACCCGCGCGTCGCGGAAGGGGTCGGCGTCGGTGGCTCCAGCCCAGCGCAGGGCGCGGTAGAGGCAACCCGCGGCAGCCACTTTGAGCGCTACGCCTGCGGGTTTGCGCCCAGCGGCGAGGAGGTGCGCAACGTAGCTTTGCGCGTCGTGGCGACCGGGTCGCAGGAGGTTGAGGGCGTTTGCCGCAGCGTACCCCACGAACTGCCGGACGCCCAGGGTGTAGGCCTCGATCGTGCGTGGACTGGTGAGGACACCACTGCTACCCTGGTGGGTGAGGTAGGCGCGGGTCAGAGACACGAGGGCGTCCGCGTCTTTGTCTCCAGCCGCTCGGACGGCACGGCGGCGAAGTTCCTCGTCGTGGAGGCCGACCCACTCGCGGGACTGGGCGAGGCGGTCACCCCGGTAGCGGTCAAGGGTCATAGGGTCTACTTTACCTAAAGCCACTCGTTCCTCTTCCGGAGCTTCGACCGTTAAGCCCTGGTGGACTCGGTAGCTCGATTCCCGCAGGCGGTACAGGATCTCCTCGACCTGCCGGTAGGTTCGGCCATTGATGCCTAGGCCGCTGAGGCGCAGCAACTCCCGGACGGAAATCCGGATGACGCCCCGGAGGAACATCCTGCACAACCGCGGCACTCACCAGGGCAAGCAGCACGTCGTTATCGATGCCATGCGTCCAGAACGAGTTCCTTGCGCCACCTCTGGAGCGTCGTGCGGTTTTGCGCGAGCACGAGGTTCAGCCGCGCCAGATTGCGCTCATCATGCCGCGCACGTTGAGGCACCGCGGTCTCAGTACCTGACAGGTTGAGGGAAGTGTCGACCAGGACGCAGAACAGCAGGACGAGGGGCGGCAAATGGAGGTGTGATTCAGCCCAGTGCCGCCCTGTCGCATGTGGACACCTTCGCCGCGTACCTCAAGGAACGGCTGCCTCATCACCGCTCGGACTCCCTCCGTCGGCTGACCGAGGTGCTGTTCGGCATCCTTCAGGCTGAATCCACGTTGCACCGCAAGATTGCGCAGCACATCGACCGTGCTGCCTCACCCACCTCCATCACCCGGATGGTGGCGCGGACCTTCCACGAGACGAACCTCACGCCGCAGGACGTCCAAGACGTCCTGCTCCCGCTGCTTCCTCCTGGGAAGCTGACCTTCGTGCTGGACCGGACGAACTGGAAGCTCGACGTTGCGGACCTCAATCTCCTGGTGCTGGGGGTCGCCCTCGGTGACGTGGTGCTACCCCTGACCTGGCAGGTGTTGCCGCATGGTCGAGGGGCGACGCTTCGCGCGACCCGATGGGCGGCAACAGTGACCTGCGGGGCCGGATGCTGCTGGTCGGGCTGCTCCTGAAGCGTCTCCCGGCCCGGCGCTGGGCCGTCCTGATTGCCGACCGGGAGTTTATCGGGCAGGAATGGTTCAACTTCCTGCGGGATCGCAAGATCAAGCGGTGCATTCGGATTCGGGACGATACGCTGCTGGACGACGAACCTGCGCGAAACCACTTCCAGAACCTGAAGCCTGGGGAGGTGCGGGGCGTGTTCGAGCGCGCCCTGGTCTATGGCAGTTGGATGCAGGTGGTATCGACGCTCTCCCCGCAGGGAGAGCGCGTCCTGATCGCTTCTGACCTGTCTCTCTGGAATACCCTCACGACCTACCGCCGTAGGTGGGGCATTGAATGCACGTTCTCCGCGCTGAAGACGCGAGGTCTGAACCTCGAACAGACCCACATGACCCAGCCGGACCGCCTCTCTCGCCTCTTTGGCCTGCTCAGTCTGGCGCTGACCTGGATGGTTCGCCTTGGGGCATGACCTGCTCTGCGCTGCCCTGCGCTGGGGAAAAACCGCGTTCTACACGTACGTTGAACTGCTCACATCCCCTTTTCCTGCTCCTGGACGGCAAAAAGCCTAACCTGTCAGGTACTGAGGGGTAAACCTATTGGAACCAGCGGTGAAACCACCGTACTCATCTCCACAAAGTCGGGGACGAATGAAATCATCACCGCATTCCCCTGCCTCAGAGGCTGTCTGGAAAGCGTGTAGGAGGAGCGTTGTCATGAAAAGGTTACCATTTTTGCGTGCCTCGACGCCGGACCTACCCAACCGACACCAGTGATGCGGAGTGGGCGATTCTCGGACCACTGATTCCTGCGCCACGAGCAGGTGGGCGACCAGCTCGAATAGATCGTCGGGACGTTGTGGACGCCATCTTCTACGTCAAACGGGGTGGGGTGTCGTGGCGCCTGTTGCCCGCTGATTTTCCTCACTGGAAAACGGTGTACGACTACTTCCGGCAGTGGAAGAAGAGCGGGCTATGGGAGCGCATCAACGATGCGCTCCGGGCTCAGATGCGTGAGGCCCTCGGGCGAAATGCCGTGCCCACGGCTGGGATCGTGGATTCGAGGAGCGTGAAGACCTCGCAAAAAGGGGGCCCCGAGGCTACGACGGCGGGAAGAAAATCAACGGGCGGAAGCATCACCTGATCGTGGATACCCAGGGTCTGCTGCTGGGCGTGAAAGTGCTCGCTGCGAACATCACGGATCGAGACGGGAGCCAGTGACGTGCCCCCCGTTTCCCGGTCCAGTCCGATTGCAAATCCAGTGGCAATCTGGGGGTCATATGAAGGGGAAACGGTACACCGAGCAGCAGATTCTGGACATCCTCGGCCAGGTTGAGGCTGGGGGAGCGATCAGTGAGGTCGCCAGGACGCATGGTTTGGCCATCACCACCCTGTACCGCTGGAAGGCGCGCTACGGGGGGATGACCAAAGACGAAACCAAGAGGTTTCGTCTGCTGGAGGAGGAAAACCGCCGCCTGAAGAAGCTAGTCGCGGACCTGGCACTGGACAATCAGATGCTCAAGGAGGTGGTGGGAAAAAAGTGGTGACGCCTGAGGCCACGCCCCAGGCGCAAACACCCGTCAAGAAGCAGATGGTGGGGTTCCTGCGCCGTGAATTCCAGGTCAGTGAGCGCCGGGCCTGCCAGGTACTGGGCTTCTGGCGTTCGACCCAGAGGCATAACAGCCCTAAAAAGGAGGGTGAACGAGTTCTGATTGACCGTCTGCGGGTCCTGGCGCAAGAACGTCCCCGCTTCGGATACCGGCGGCTCCATACGCTGCTCAGGCGCGAAGGGACACAGGTCAATCACAAGCGCGTATACCGCCTGTACCGAGCAGAGGGACTCGCAGTCCGGCAAAAGGGGCGCAAGAAGCTGACGGGAAGGCAGCGGGTGCAGAAACCTGAGGTTTCTGCACCCAATCAGCGATGGAGCATGGACTTCATGTCCGACCAGCTCGCCTCCGGACAGCGTTTTCGCGTCTTCAACGTCGTGGACGACTTCACTCGCGAGAACCTAGTCATGCACATCGGGACCTCGATCACCGGGGCGGATGTGGTGCGTCGCCTGACCGAGGTGGTGGCCGTGAGGGGTTGCCCGACGAGCATCACCACGGACAACGGCCCCGAATTCATCAGCAAGGCCTTGGATCAGTGGACCCATGAGTTGGGCATCGCCCACGTCTTCATCACACCGGGGAAACCCATGGAGAACGCTTACATCGAGAGTTTCAATGGGAGGGTGCGGGATGAGTGCCTGAATCTCCACTGGTTTCAAAGCCTTCCCGAGGCACGACTGGTCATTGCCGCCTGGCGCGAGGATTACAACCAAGTCAGACCGCATAGCAGTCTGGACGGCCAGTCACCGAACGAGTTCGCCCGCCTGCAAAAGGCGGGCTGAGGTACGCTAGTTGTTGCAAAAGGCCTGGACCGATAAATGGGGCACCCTCACTGCGCGTTGACCGCCCGGATACCGGCGGTTCTGCGGTGCTCGTCAACGTCACCGGGGCGGGGGCCAACTTCGCTGGCACCAGCATGTACCTGAAGCGCATGGCTTCGATTGCCAGTAAGGGACTGGCTGGCTACACGGGTGGCACGAAGTTTCAGGCAAGAAGTCTGACGGCTCACACGGAAAGCAAACTCGCAAAATACGTCAACGGGACCTACTCCTATCAATACTGGAATACGGCGAGCATCAACACGGGTGGCTGTCGCTGGCCCAACAGCACCATCGTCCAAATCACGAGTGGCGGGGCGACCTCTAACAACTTTACAGCCGACATTGACATGACACGCTGACCATCAGACGGACATCAGCCATCGTCATATACTAAGGCGTTCTCAGTAGGGAACGCCTTAGTCCGTTGTGGAAAAGTTCACTCAAGTGGACTTCATAAAAGTGAGTACAATAAGAGGCGAGGTGCGTATGATCAGAATTGCCACACTAACGGCACTCAATCTTTTCCTCTCGTCGGCCTTGGCGGGTGGCGCAACTTCTCAGCAGACGATCCCTGTTCAGGGAGTTGAAAGCATACAACTTCTCAAAGATTTTCCTCTGTACTTAAAAGCAAATGATGTAAAGTTCACGGCCCAGCCTTCCAGGTCTTGTGCGGCTCCCCGACGGGTTGAAGGCGTGGAAGCCTATGTTAAGACTCTGACTCCGAATACACGTCTCACTGCTGCTGAGCGAGTCAAGGCTGGCGTTGGCAACTGCACCGCCCGCGCAGTTCTGAACTGGCACAACCCGGACCTTCCCAACGGCAATGGAAACGCACCGATGAATGCCGCCATCAAGAGCTGGTACGACCAGATGAAAGCACGCGGCGCCCGGGTGGAGTGGCATGGGTTCAGGGATGCGAGGCTGAACTTCTACGGCATCACTTACAAGGGCAAATACTACTTCGTCGAACAACTTTTTGAAGGTTACGACGCCAGCATCACGGTGACTGCGACCAAGTACGCCCGATAGTCCCAAGGATGAGGCAACCTCTCCTGAAAAAGAGGTTGCCCTTTTGCGTTGCTGCCTATGCCACCGCGTTCATCAGCGCACTCAAACGCTGGCCGTCACCGGCCGCCCGGTGGTGCCGAGCGTCCAGGCGCACACCCTCGATCAGGCACGCCACGTCGAGGCTGACCCACCTGAAGTTGTCGTGGTATTCCGAATACTCGCCCCATATCTGGGCACCCCACATCATCGCGCAGTGCCACGTCGTTTCCGGGAAGGTCAGGCCGTGTAATGTGCTCGACCGCCGCAGCACCCGCCGGTCGAAGGCCGCGTTCCACGCCACCAGCTCCTGGGTGCCGATCAGCGGCACGAGCTGCGCGTACACCTCGGGCCACGTCGGCGCCGCCGCAAGTTCTTCGTCGGTCATGCCGTGGACCGCCCTCCTCGCTCACCGGCCCGAGCGGGCGCACCAGGCTCTCGAACAGCACCTCGCCGAGAGGGGAGACCAGGGCCACTCGATCACCTCGGCGTCCTCGTCCTTGTCGGTCGTCTCGGTGTCCAGGGAGAGCCAGTTGCCCCGGGCCACGATCTCGCGCAGGGCCGCTCGCCCCTCAGCGGCTTGCTCCTCCAGCCACGCCTGCCACTCGGCCTCTTCACGCTCGATCTCGGCGGCCTCCTCGTTTTCTTTGCGGACTTCCTGGGCTTTCTTCAAGGCGGCAAGCTGGGCCGGGGTTGCTCCGGGGCGCGGTACCGCCTGGGCGCGGCCATACAGCACGGTTTCCTGATAGCGGCCACGGCGCCCATACCGGATGGTCGCCAAGGGAGGCCCGCCGGGTTTCAGGCCCTCAGCCTTCAGGGCGGTCTTGGTGAGCAGGCCCCCGGGCACGTCTCCCCACCAGAGGTAGTGCGGCAACTCCGGCGCCGGGGGCTCGGGAGGCTGCCACTAGAGCACCAGGCCTTCCGTAGACGGCACCGTCTTCTTGCCCTTCCAGTAGCGCAGGAAGGTACGTGGTCCCTCGCCCGACGTGTGCGAGTCGCGCAGGTAAACCACCGGCACCCACCGCCCACGCACGCCGCCCGGACCCGCAGACCCCTACCGCAGGGGGGGCGGCTTGTGCCCCTGGGCGGGAACTGTCAGGATGCACCCCATGCCCAAGAAGACCTCGAAAGCTTCCCCAACGACCGCTGGCGCCTCCAAGGCTGAGCGCGCCGAGAGCACCAAGGTCGGCAAGATCCAGCTCGTGGAGATGGTCGCCGAGAAGTCCGGCCTCACCCGGAAACAGGCCGGGGAAGCCGTGAACGCCGCCATGGACGCCATCATCGAGTCGATTCGGCAGGGGCAGAGCGTGGGACTGCCCGGCCTGGGGACCTTCAGCGTCAAGGCCACGGCCGCCCGCACCGGCGTCAGGCCCGGCACCTCCGAGCGCATCCAAATTCCTGCCGGGAAGAAGCTCGCCTTCAAGGCCGCAACCACCCTCAAAGGCACCCTCTAAACGGAGCAGCGCACGCCCCGAGCGGCCAGGCGATCAACGCCCTGGCCGCCTGCAAAAGGAGCCCCACCCTGGGCCTTGGAAGCACTCGTTATTTTGCCTAATTTCCCTTAGATAAAAGAAATGGGCAGGCTCCGCGGGACGTTCTTGCGGCTGAGCCGCCGTGAGCGACACGATGGTCTCCTTCTCCATTCCAGTCTGGAGGGCGTTCAACCCGACCCGACGGCAAGCTGAAGGTATGTTCTCCGTCCTCTACCTGAGCCTGGGCGTCCTGGTGACGTTCGCTGCCCTCAGCGCCCTGCGCGAACGGGCGCGGGACCCGCGCGGGTGGCGACTGGCGGCGGCGCTCACCATCGGCATGTTCTGTTGGCCGCTTGCCCTGGCGACCCTGTGGTACGAGCGGGCCCGCCTCGCGTGGCACGACGCCCGCCCCAACCCGCACGCCCGCGTCACCGTCACTGTCCGCTACCCCCCACGCCGCATCTCCACCTGGGGCTCGTGGGTGGTCCTGCATGACCCCCGTGTGGTCTTTGACGCGCCCCTGCTGCCCCACCCGTGGGGCTGCTCCCTGGCCACGCCCTTGGGCCGCGTCCACCTCCTCCGCCCTGCTTCCGCACCTCCACCCCCCCCGCACCCCCACCAGGGGGGATTTACCCTCGTCGAGCTGCTGGTGGTCATCGCTCTGCTCGGGGTGCTTGCCGCCGTGCTGGTGCCGAATCTCCTGCTCGGACGGGAAAGCGCGGAGCGCCAGATTGCCGCCGCGTACCTCCAGAGTTGCCTCGCGACCGCCGAGCAGCGCCGGTCCCTGATCACCACTACAGTGACGCTGCCCGCCTCCTGCGAGGCGCTGGGCCTGCCCCGGCCACGACACGTGAGCAGCGCGACCATCGCGTTGTCGGGCAACACGTACACCATCCGCGTCGAGGGCCAGGCCGGAGGCTCCACCTTCAGCCTGCAAGACACCCTGCCCCGCGTGGTCACGCCTTGAAGAGTGACCTCCCCTACCGCGGCGCTGTGGCGCGCGACACCCTCACGCGCACCTTCCAGGAGATGTACGGCGTGTCCGAGCAGCAGGGCGGCCTGCTCACCCTCAGCGTCCTCACCGCGCTGGTCTTGCGGCAGCAGGCGGGTGGCCCAGTGGTGAGCGTCGAGGGCGAAGCCTACCGCGTGGGCGGGCAGCCGGTCCTGCCGCACGTGCAGGCGCTCGCCGACCTCAAAGAGGCGTATCTCGCGCAGTACGCCCAGGACCCCTATCGCGCGCACGCCCTGATTCAGCAGGCCCTGCTCGCGCGGCTTGGTCCTCACGCTGCGCGTGCCTCCTCACCATGAGACAGCCTCTTCTCTCTCCCCTCTCCACCCTGCACGCCACCGAGCACCTCCTCGAAGGGGACGCGCCTGCCCGCCGCCTTGCCCGCGTGACGGGCCTCAACCGTTCCCAGACGGCCCGCCTTCTCGCGCTGCTCGCCCGCACCGGCCTGGTGCGGCAAGCCGCCGACCGGGGAGGAACGTGCCGCCTGAACCTTCTGCCCGCCCTGCCCCACGCCACCGACCGCATCAGCACGCAGGGCATTCTCGCCCTCGTTCCGCAGGCCCGCACGGTGGTGGCGCTCGCGCGGGCCACGGGCTGCTCGCGGCGCGTCGTCGAGGACACCCTGCGGCGGGCCGTCATGCGCGGTGAGGTGAGGTGCGTATGCGTGGGTGACCTGCCGGTGTTCGACCGGGCATCGCCGCGTCCAACCCGCCCCGGCACCACAATCAACGTGGAGGTTCCCCATGAAGACGCCCCCCCGACTGATCCACGGCTTTTTGGCCCTCGCCCTCACCGGCGGTCCGGCGCTCGCCGCTCGTGATCTGCAGCGCACGCTGCCTGCCCAGCAGGCCGCTACCCAGACCCAGACCCTCCACCTGGGCCCCGGTGCCCTCGCCACCCTCACCTTTCCGGATACCGTGACGGACGTGACCGTGACCCGCGGCGGGCTGGTCGACGCCCGGATGATCGGCAACCGCGTCCTGCTCGCGGGCCTCACCACGCACGGCACGACCCCCATCGTGATCACCACCGAGTCCGGTACCTACACCTGGCGCGTCATGATGACGGGCACCCAGGCGGGCAGCATCGTGAGCGTCACCGTGACAGAACCGGAAACCTCCACGGCCGCGACCAACGTCCAGCCCTCCAGCACGCCCGTTTCCGCGCCGCTCACCGTGACGGAGGCGGACGCGCCCCGCATCACGTATGCGGCCGTGCGGGACGGCAACACCCTGGTCCTGAATTACCGCGTGCAAGCAGGCGCCAAGGCGGTGTCGCTCGACGAACGGCAGCTCACCGTCACTGGAGTGAGCGGTCCAGTGGTCGTCAAGCCGAACCTGGGCGCGATGGTGGTGCCGCCGGGGACCACCCGCTACGGCACCGTGACCCTGAGCGCCGCCGACGCCGGTTCCTCGCCCGTGATCTCCTGGCCGTACCGGGTGGGGCTGGCCGGCGCGACCGTGCGGCAGACCCTTCAGGTGCCCTAACGCATGCCGAGTGGCGACGTTCACACCGCCGTCAACCTGGGTGCCCTCGCCGTGCTCTCTGCCGCAGGCTTGCTGCTGTCTCTTCCCCAGGACACCCTGATCGCGTTTGGTGGGGGAATGCTGCTGAGCACCCTGCTGATCACGCCGGACCTCGACCTCGCGGGGCACGTTCGCGTGCGGGCACGGCGCAACTGGGGCCTCTGGGGGGAGCTGTGGCGGCCCCTGAGCCTGTTCGTGCGGCACCGGGGCGTCACCCATACGTTCGTGCGCGGCCCCCTGCTGCTGCTCGGGTACGCGTTGGCGGTCATGGGCGTCATGCTCAGCGTGTTGCGCTGGCTGATGCGGTCCAGTCCCCTGCTGACCCTGCCCTGGACGGGGGTGTCGGGCCAGAGCGTCTTCGCCGCGCTGGCTGGGTACTTGGTCGGGTACTGGCTGCACGTCTGGCTCGACGGCTACCGCCCGTGGCACAAGGGGCGCTGCTGAGCGTGTCCCAACATTCCCGTTTTTTTGAGGAAGCCATGAAGAAAGAGATGTTCGGCGACTTTGTCCGAACCGAAGCCAAACTCAGCATCCTTCAGGTGGGGCGATTGCGGGTCCCCCCAAGGCTGCAACGCAGTCCACAGCATGAAAAAGACGCGTTTGTGCTGGAGCGTGCCCGCACGTTTATTGACGAGGCCGTCATCGAGCGTGCCCTCCAAAAGGTCGGCATCGCTCGCGCGGACCGTGCGGTGCGGGTGCTGGACGCCACACGCGGCATCGTCGAGGCCGAAGCGGGCGGCACCCTCGTTCGCGCCAGCAGCAACCCCTTTCAGGAGCCGGGCCTGTACTACCTGCCCCCCGACGAGCTGGTGGTCGAAGCCCCGAAGCAGCGCCCCACCGAGCCCGCCTGGGTTCCGAACCCCCCCATGCTGGAAGCCGCGCCTCAGGGCGATGACGAGTACCGTCCTCCGGTGGACCTCGCGCAGCTTGCCGCGCAAGAGGCGGTCACGCCCGTGGTGAGCGCGCCGCAACCCGTGGCCGCCGCCACACCCGAGCCGGACGTGCGGGTCACGCCGATGGTGCCGGACCCGCTGCCCGTGACGGCTGAGCCGAGCGTGCCGGTGTCGCCGCCCCCAGCCGCTTCCACGCTGCTGACGGATCCGTCTGATCCCTTACGGCCCCGTCACGATCCTCCTGTGGCGGGTCCCCGGCCCATGCGTACGCGGGAACGCGCGCGGCGCATGACCACGGGGGAAGCCCTGATTCAACTCGGCTACGGGAACGTACAGACCCACGAATTGCAAGACCCCCGCCTGGAGCAGACCTTGCTGAAAGCCGGACGCATCAATGAGGAGCAGGCCTTCCGCGCCCTGGCGCTCTCGCGTCACCTGGAGTTCGTGGACGCCCTGCAACACCCCCCCAGCCCGGAGGTCACGCACCTGCTGGATGAGACGACGTGCGTGACGTACCGCGTGTTTCCCTACCGCCTGGAAGGTGGCGTCTTCTCGGTGCTCACCGATGCCCCGCAGCGCGAGGTGATTATTCGCACGACCGTTGCCGAGCGCAGCGGACAACCCCAGATCGAGTTGCTGCTCACGACCTCCACCGTGCTTGACCGCCTGATTCGTGATGCGTACACCGTTCACACGACCTTGCGGGACCTCGCGCAGGAAGTCGCGCGGCAAGGCCCCACCCCCGAAGTCGAGCTGGACGGAGACGACAACGCCGTCAAACGGTTTGTGCGCGACATCATCACGACCGGGGTGAGCCGGGGCGCGTCGGATATTCACTTTGAGCCCACCGAAGCAGGGTTGCAGGTGCGCTACCGCATCGATCAGCGCCTGCGGCTCGCGACCAACGACACCGTGGACAAGCAGGGCATGGGCAACGTGATTCGCGTGCTCAAGCTCATGGCCAATATGGACGTGGGGAACAACCGAGAACCGCAGGACAACCGCATCCTGCTGCGGCTGGGCACGGGCCGGGTGAACCTGCGCGCGAGCAGCATGCCCCTTGCCGAAGGCCACGAGAAGATCGTGCTGCGAATCCTGAAGGAGGCCAGCGACATTCCAGAAATCGAAGCGTTGAGCATGCACCCGCGCACCCTCGACCGCTTCCGGCAGATGAT
The DNA here is from genome assembly GCF_000745175.1 of Deinococcus sp. YIM 77859. Lineage (NCBI taxonomy): Bacteria > Thermotogati > Deinococcota > Deinococci > Deinococcales > Deinococcaceae > Deinococcus > Deinococcus sp. YIM 77859. Next base: position 39,069 of record NZ_JQNI01000004.1, on the reverse strand, counting down.
CAGTCAACCGGACGGCATGATTCTCGTGACCGGACCGACGGGCAGCGGAAAGTCCTTTACGCTCTACAGCGCGCTCAAACGCATCGCCACCGAGGAGAACAACGTTCAGACCCTCGAAGACCCCATCGAGTACCAGTTGCCGCGCATCAATCAGGCGCAGATCAACGAGGCCACCGGGTACACCTTTGAGCGCGCCCTGCGCACCGCGATGCGCCAGGACCCGGACGTGATTCTGGTGGGGGAAATCCGGGACACCGTCACCGCCAAAGTCGCCATTGCCGCCGCGAACACGGGGCACCTCCTGCTCTCGACCCTGCACACGAACGACGCGCCCAGCGCCGTGCAGCGCCTGCGGAACATCGGCGTCGAGGATTACAACATCGCGCCCGCGCTGCGGGGCGTCCTGGCGCAGCGCCTCGTGCCGCGCGTGTGCCCGCGCTGCTCGCAGGAAACGGCCTTGCCGCAGCACGTGCAAGAACGCTTGCGGGCCGCTCAACTTCCCGTCACCGGCAAGGCCCGCCGGGTCAACCCGGCGGGGTGCGGCAGGTGCGAACGCGGTCGCAAAGGCCTGATCCCGGTGCACGAACTCATGGTGGTCGACGCGGGCATGCGTGAACTCATCAGCGCGGGTGCCACCGTCGACGCCCTGCGGGCGTACGCCCTCTCCCGCGGCATGCTGGACCTCATCACCGACGGGTACGCCAAGGTCGCTGACGGCCTGGTGGACCTGGATGACGTCGAGGGTGTCGTGCACGCCGAACTTGACCTCATCCCCGCGTACGCCTGAAGTTGGAGCGCTGACCGATGACCATCCTGAACACCGAACCCGCGACCTTCACGCCCACCCTGGAAGACATCAGCGCCATCCTCGAAGACGCCGTGGACCAGGGCGCGTCGGACATCATCCTCAAGCACCTCGCGCCCCCCATCATGAAGCTCAACGGGGAATGGCACCCCGTTCCGGACCTGCCGGAGATCACCATCTCGGATCTGGAAGAACTGCTGAAGACCATGCTCGGCTCAGAAAAGTTCGCGGTGTTTGCTCAGGAGAAAGAAGCGGACTTCCGCCTCTCGACCGACCGCCATTCCTTCCGCGTGAACGCCAGCTACCAGCGCGGCGGGCCGAAACTCACCTTCCGGCCCGTGCCCAAAGCGCCGCCCACGCTCGAAGACCTCCAACTGCTGGAAGCCGAGCGCATCATCCCCGCCATGAAGCGCCTCATCGAGCAGCCGCGCGGCCTCGTGCTCATCACGGGCGGCACCGGCAGCGGCAAATCCACCACCCTCGCGGCGATGATTCATCACGTCAACCAGCACTACCGGCGCAACATCGTGACCATCGAGGACCCCATCGAGTTCGTGCACGAGGACCACAAAGCCATCATCGCCCAGCGCGAGATCGGCCAGGACACGCACGGCTTCGCGCAGGCCCTGCGCGGCGTGCTGCGGCAGACACCGGACATCATTCTCGTGGGGGAGATGCGCGATCCGGAAACCATCGAGGCGGCGATCACGGCGGCTGAGACGGGGCACCTCGTGATCAGCACGGTGCACACCAACAACGCTCCCAGCAGCATCACGCGCATTGTGGACGCCATGCCGGAGGGCCGCATCCATCAGATTCGCACGCAACTGGCGGCCACCCTCAAGGGCGTGATCACGCAGCAACTTGTGCCCCGCGCGGATGGGCAGGGCCGCCAGGTGGTGCTGGAGGTCATGCTGGTCAATCCGCAGATTCAGCAGCTGATCGGGGACGGCGAGACCGCGCTGAACAAGTACTACGACGACATGGCCGCTCGTGAGGCCGACGGCAGCACCCTGATGGACCGTCAACTGGCCGTCGGGGTACAGCAAAACATTCTGGCAGCCTCCAGCGCGGAGAGCCGGGTGATGCAGCGGGAACGGTATGCCCGCTACCTCCAGAGCCTCCCCGCAAGCACCTCCCGCCCAGCAGACGTACGCAACGCCTGGACTCGCTAGAGGGCCAGCGCGGCGCGCCGACGCGACCAACCCGCCCCGCCCCCACCATGAGGGTATGGCCGTGACTCCCAGAACAAGCCAGAAGCGCCGTCTCCCGCCCACCCACGTGCTTGTGCTTGCCCCCGATGGCGCCACGCTGGTCGACCGCAAGGGCCGGGTGCAGGTCCTCACGCCGGATGCCACAGCCCGCACCCGCTACCGTGGCCGCGTTCTCACGGTGGACCTGAGCGCGGTGAGCGACACGACGTTCGTGTCGCTGCCCGGCCTCGCTCCAAACGAAGTGAGCAGCGCCATTCACCTGACCCCCGGTGAGTACCTGCCCAACGCGGTTCACGGGGACACAAGGCTCAGCGTGCTCCCCACCGTCGATGACCAGGGCACCACCTCCGCCTTGATCGCGTTTGCCCCCGCCGACGAACTCGCTGGCCTGCACGCGCGCCTCACGCGCCTGGGCCTGACGCCCGTGGGGGTCGAACCTGCCGTCGTCACCGCCACGCACCACGCGGACACCCAGGGCACCGTCGTCCTGCATGTTCAGCCCCACCAAGACGTCAGCCTGCTGATGCGGGGCGGGCAGGTGATCGCCCGCACGCGGGATGCCGCCTCCGGTACGGTTGAGCAGCGGATCGGCAGACTCTACCCCATGATCAGCGGGCTGGCCAGCCTGCTTTCCCCAACGGACTACGTTCAACACGTCATCTTGCTGGGAGAGCCCGACACCGTGAGCGCCCTACGGGCCAGCATCCAGCACAACGCTCCGAATGTCCGGGTGAGCATTCTGCGCGGTGAAGACCTCGCCCGGCTGGCACTGACCCACCCGCCCCTCACGCCGATTCAGGCCCTCAGCCGCCAGGAGCAGGCCAAGGTGAGCCAGCGGCCTCGCTGGTGGCCGCTGGCGCCGGGCTTGGCGCTGGGCACCCTGCCTGGCCTCGTGCTGGGCGTGCAAAACGCTGGAATTCGAAACACCATGCAAACGCAACAGGTGCTGCTCTCGCAACATGCCGCGCCGCTTCAGGAGCACGCGTCCCTGCTGGCCCGGGAAGCCGAAGCGCAGCGCGTCGTTCAGGAAGCTGAAGCCATTCTCGGATCGCGGGTGAACTGGCGCGATCACCTCACACGCGTCACGGATCAGTTGCCGGAAAAAGACGGGAGGTACGCGGTGCGGTTCCTGACCCTGCTCGCCAGTGCCCGGCGCTCCGAACCGCCACCTGCCGCGAGCGAGCCCACCGGTTCGGAACCCGCGCCCGCCGTGCCCGCACGGCCCACGAAGCCGAACGTGACCTACACCTTCGCGGCCCTGGCCGAGTCCCGCGCGGCCGCCACCACCGCGATTGCCAACCTGGAACGGGTGTACCGCCTGAATCTCGAAGCGCTGGACCGTGACCCCGGGGGCGGGTGGCGTCTGCGCGGCAGCATGCAGGAACGCCCCACCCCGGAGGTCCCATGAAGGGCACCCTCGCTTGGTTGATCGCGGGTGCCCTCGCTGTCGCGGGCCACCTCACCCTGACCCGGTCCATGCTCGCGCGGCAGACCACCCTGAAGGAAGAAGCTGCCCGGGTCGAGGAGGCCTACCGCACCGCCGAAACGAAGATCCGTGAGCTGCCCGCGCTGCGCCAGCGGGTTCGGGAGGCCGAGCAGCGCGCCGCCGAAGCGCAGCGGCAGTTCCCGGCCGAGGAGAACCTGGGGGTCCTGCTCGCTCGGTTGCAGCAGGCCGCGCAGGCACAAGGCCTGACCGTCGTGTCCATCATGCGCACCACCCAGCCCAGCACCCTGCCGGGCTTGACCGACGTCAACCTCGACGTCGCGCTGAATGGGCGCTACCCCAGCCTGATCCGCCTCCTCGACTGGACCCAGGACGAGCGCCGGGTGCTGACCGTCACCGAAATCGACAGCGCGAACAGCAAGGAGCACCGCCTGCACGTGACCGGCTACACCCGAACACCCAAGTCCCCTCAAGGAGCCGCCCCATGACCACGGACGACACCCTCCCCTTCCCACCCACGCCGCAGCGCCGCGCGACCCCCCGCCTGCCCCTCCTGTTGGGCGCGCTTCTGCTTGCCGGAGCACTGGGCACTGCCGCCGTGCTGAGTCAGCGGCCCACGGCACCTGAAATGACCGTCAGGGTGACGCCTGAACCTCCCGTTCCCACACCCATCACGGCCGCGCCCGCAACGGAACGCCGGGACGCTTCCGAAGTGCCTCCCGCACTCCACGCCAAGGCGACGGCCCAGGAACGAACCGACGTTCGCGATCCGTTTGTACAGGCCCCCCCGCCGCCCGCCCGCTCCAGCACGAACTTCACGCCCGCACCTCTTGTGGGCGCCGCGCCTGCCGTACCTTCTCCCGCGCCTATCACGTCGCGGCCGTCACCGACGCCCAGCGTGCGGGTGACGGAGGCGCCGCCCGTTCCCCCCGCCGCGCCCACGCCGCCCCGCGTGACCGTCCAGGCCACGCCCGCCCCCACACCGCCCCCCGTGGAGGCCGCTCCACGTATCACAGTCACGCCCGCGCCCACGCCTCCAGTTCCCAGAGCGGCGGCCACCGCGTCCGAAACGCGCGTCACGGTGAGTCCAACCACCCTCGGCGCTCCGAACACGCCGAACGCGGCCGAGGCCTGGATCAGCGAGTTCAGCGTGACCTTCGGCGGACTGGCCGTCAGCGAGGACGTTTCGGTCGCCCTGCTGAACACCAAAGAAGGCCCCTCTTCCGTCAAGGTGGGCGACGTGATCCCCGGAACCGAGGTGCGCGTGTTGGGGCGAACGCCGGACGGCAAGCGCCTGAAGATTCGCGTGGATGACGCGGTCGGCCTGGTGCCCGCCGCGGGGGAGGACCGCGACCAACCCGCCCCGGCGGCACCCTAGAGGAGTCTCGGTTCGAGCCACAGGCAGCTTCAAGCTCCCGCAAGTGGACGGCCTCCACCACCGCTTTTTCTCAACTCTGCACAAAGGAGATGGCTATGGCTACAGCTTTGAGGAGCGCCCCAGGCGTAAACGCCGGGGCTTCTGGAGGACTTCTGTGAGACGAATGCGCATCCCGACCTTGACCCTGCTGCTGAGCCTGAGTGCGCCCAGCCTCGCGCAGTCGCCCAGCGTCACCTTCACGCCCCTTCCCTCAGCGCCGGCTCCCACCGTCCAGCTGCCCTCCACAGCCGAACTCAACAAAACCGTGAGCCTCACGGTGCCCCTGGGTGGCCTCACGCTGGAGCAGGCCTTGACCGGGATCGGACGGGCGGCGGGGCTCTCGGTGCTGACCCAGGGCCTACCCAGCGTGACGATTCGCGACAGCATCGCGCCCATGCCCGCTCGGCAAGCGATCGCGACGCTGATCAACCTGTACGCGCCGAATACCACGGCGGCCGTGATGGGCAAGCTGCTGCTGGTCGGCACGCCCGGGGCCATCGCCCGCGTGCAGGGAAGGCTCATACCGCCCGGGAACGCCCCCACGCAGGGCACCTACCGCATCCTGAACCTGCCGGGGTTCACAGCCGCCCACCTGGAGCGCGTCACGGGGCTGACGCCTCGCGTCCGAACGGCGTTGTTCGACGATGGCATCGTGCTCCTGAGCGGAGCGCCCGCCGACGTCGCGGAAGCCGAGCAGTTCTTCCTGAGCTTGCCGACGCCCAAAACCCCAGAAGTCCCCGGAGCGCCTGCGGCTCCGGCGCCCGTGACGCGGACGTATACGGTGACGGGCGATTCCGCGGCCATCGCCGCCGCGGTGCGTGACGTCACGGGCGCGGCCGTTACCGCGGTGGGGGGAACTCTGGTGGTAAAGGGCACGGAAGGGCAGCAGGCGGACGTACGCGCGATTCTCGCGGCGCTGCCGCCCGTGAAGCCGCCCGTGCCCACCCCGACGCCCGCCCAGGATGTCAACCCCGTCTCCCGGCGGACGTACGTGACGCCTGTGCCTGAAGCGGACGCCACGTACCTGCGGGCGCTGTTCGGAGACATCACCGTGATTCCGCTGACCGAGCAGGGCGTCGTGGTTGTGGAAGCACGTGCGTCGCGGCATACGGACGTGACCGCGGCCCTCAAGGACACAGCCGCGCGACGTGCGGAGCGTGTCACCACGTACTACCCGGTGATGACCGGCAAAGCGGCCGACCTCATAGCGACCCTGAGGCGGGAAGCGCCGGACGCGGAAATCAACACGGTGGATGGGCGGAACATGCTGGCGATCCGCGCCGCCCCAGCGGAGCAGGTCAGGCTCTCGGAACTGCTTCGAACGCTGCAAAGCGGCCCGGTCCTGAACGCGCAGGTCCCCACGGAGATCATCACGCGCAGCGTGAAGCTGGGGTATGCGGACGCGTCCCTGATGGCGGCGGACCTGGGACGCCTGAGCTTGGGTGCTTCGGGCACCCACGAGAGCGCGGCAGGCCGTGAGGCGGGCACGGGCACGGCAACCACCGAGGGCGGGAAGCCGGCTGGAAACGTCACCATCATCGCGGACGCCCGCACGAACAGCCTGCTGCTGACGGGTCCCCGCGCCCAGGTGCTGGACATGGTGAGCGCCATCAACCTGATTGACGTGCCCGTGCCGTCGGTACGGGTGCGCTTGCGGGTCGAGCAGCTGTCCGCGAGTGACGCGCAGAACCTCGGCGTGAACTGGCGGCTCGGACTGGGCGGCGTCAGTGTGGGGCAGCAGGGCGGAACCCTGAGCGTCGGGTACGCCCCCAGCCTGAGCCCCGCGAGCGTGTCGGGAAGTGCCAGTCTACGCCGAGGTCGCGTCGGAAGCCGACGAAAAAGACCCGCTCGCGCTTCTGGGGGACGCCGAAGTCAGCCGCTTGAAGGACCTCGGTAACGACGCGGTAGGTGAGGCCGTCGCGGTTGCCGCTGAGGTGATGCTGTTCCAGTCGGGCGAGGTGCTCGGGCCATTCCTCGCCATTACGTCGGGTGATCTCCGGGTACTGGAGTTGCAGGCGGATGTACTCGAAGTAGTTCCGGAAGGTCTGGCGCGTGAGGCCCTTGACGTTCTCGAAGATGAAGGCGCGGGGTCGCGCCTCGCGGACGGCGCGGACGGCCTGAGGGAACATGTCGCGGGTGTCGTTGTACCCGGCGTGCTTCCCGCCAACGCTGAATGGCTGGCAGGGAGGACCGCCGGACACGAGGTCCACGCCCTCGTAACGATCGAAGCTCAGGTCGCGTACGTCACCCTGAATGACCGGCCAGTCACGGACGATGGCGAGGCCGCGTTCTTGGTTTTCGCGGATTGTTTGGCAGGCGTCGCGGTTCCACTCGGCGACGAGGCACGGGTGGAAGCCCGCGTGCGCGATGCCTTGCGCGAGTCCGCCCGCGCCGACGAAGAGTTCGATGCTGCTGAAGTCGGCGGTCATGTTACCGGGTATCTTACCAGAAAAACACTAACGGTAGCGTTAGGATTTACGGGGGCGCCCGCGACGTGGGACCGGCGCGGCCTTGTACGCCTCCACCACCTCCCGGCGAAACAAGTGAACCCGCCGCGTGATTTCCTCGGGCTTCAAGCGGCCATCCCGCACCAACTGCCGGACGCGTCCGGGCGTGACGCCAAGCGCGGCCGCCACCTCCTCGGTCGTTAGCAGATCGCGCGGCGTCATGCTCCGAGCATACGTGAGACGCGTCGCCACGACCTCACGGGAGAGACGCGAGCATGAGGCGTGAGCGAGCGACGAGACGTGATGACCCCCGAGCAACGCCTTCAAGCCATGCGCTCAAACGGCGGACGCACGAAACCCGAGCGCGCTCTCGCGGCCGCCCTATGGCGGCTTGGCCTGCGCTATCTCACGCACGAGGGCTACGCGCGGCGGTACGGTACGTCACTTCCTGGCCGCCCCGACCTGATCTTTCCAGGCAGGCGCGTCGTCGTCTTCCTGCACGGCTGCTGGTGGCATGGCTGCCCAACGTGCAGGCGCGTGAAGCCTGACACTCGCCCTGATTGGGTAGTGAAGATCGCGCGCAACGTCGAGCGCGACGCCGAGGTGGAGGAGGCCCTGCGAGCTTCTGGCTGGCGCGTTCTGACCGTGTGGGAGCATGACGTCCGCTCAGGTAAGCGACTTCAAACCACTGCGGAACGCGTCGCGAGGGAAGTGCTCACTTTACATTGACGGCATGACGCCACGGGCCTCACTTGCGTAAGTCATCTTGAGGACGCCAATTGCCCTCGCGGAGGCTAACATCAGGGCATGCGCGTACCACGTCCTCGCGTCGCCTCGATGCGTCGCGGGTCGGCAGCTTGAAGTGCTCCCACCCGGGAGTCTGACCGGCCCAATCTCACCCGCGACGCGTGGGGTGAGCGCATCAAAACCAAACGACACGACCGCGCCCGCGTACGTCACGAGCGGGAACGGCACATTCACCGCCGCTTGCGTCGCGCGCACGTGCGGGCGTTACCGGACTGGACGCCGTGGGCGTGGGTGTACAAGCACCGCGGCGCCGCCAGCAAGAACAACACCGTGTGCGGTTGCGGCCTGTGCCGCTGGAACAAGCACCGGAAGCGGCCGCGCGTGAAACGGCATCAGGACGTTGACGCTGACGGACACCCGTGAGAGCGGCGCACCCTTGGGAGCGTCAGGGTTCGACGCTGACCCGCACGTCGCTTATGCCTCGCCCCTGGTAGTACGCGAGGAGGATTCGTGCCTCGTCCACGGGCACGTTGAACACGGACATGATGATGGGGATGGTCAGGTCCTCCCGGCGGAGCGCTCGAGCAGCATGGACGGTGACGTCCTCCTGCTCGCGTTGCTCCCGGTCGTTCGGAGCGTCGTGCATGGGCCCTCCTGGTGCTGATCGTTGAGCCGGGTGGCGTGACCTTCAGGTGTCTCGGTGCGGTCCGCTCTGCCGTTCGGGTTATCGCCGCTGCCACCACGGCCGGGTGAGCTTCACGCCCATCAAGCGCTCCAGTCCGTCCCGCTGCACCACGAGCTGCCCGTTCGTGCTGCCGCTCATGAGGAGCGAGTCGGGAATGTTGCGCGCGAGGGCCGCGCCGACTCTGAGGTCGTCCCGCACGGGGATGATGACGCGGTCCCGCCGGACCGTCCAGCCGTGCCGCGGCTTGTTCCAGAGGCCCAGTAGGGTCGCTCGGGTCTGCGCGAGGACGCGTTCCTCGTCGCGGTGCACGCTGACCTCCGCCGCCCACACCGGCGTGAAGCCAGCGGACGCGAGAACCTCTCGCAGGACGCCGCTGCTCAGTCGCACCGGGTCGCTCAGGTGCGGCGTGAGGCGCTCCTCATCGTCCAGGACCGGGAGGAGGCGCGCGAGGTACGCGGCGTACAGGGCCGTCCCGATCCGTTTTTGCGTGCGGGTCGCGTTCGCGTGCAGGTTGTCGCGCTCCTCCCGGGAGAGGCGCGTGGGATCGAGCGCGTGGTTCGTCTGTACCACGAACAGCCGCTTGCGCAGCTCGTCCTCCAGGCCCTGCTCGTTGCCGTTCAGGCTGAACACCATTGGGGCAAGCACGTTCTCCCCGTCGTGCATCTCCGCGGTGTTCTTGATGTCGCTCGCGATGCCGGTCAGCTTGTTGCGTTCCACGTCGTTGAAGTACACGGGCAGCCGCCCGGACTCCGCCATCAGGCCGCGCAGGTTGCGCTTCCCGAGGTCCTGCCCGGGCCGCTCGATCGCGCCCTCCCCCACCATGCTGCGCAGGAACACGCGCGTCGCGGTCGTCTTCCCCGAGCTGCTCTTCCCCATCAGGACGGCGTACAGCGGGTACTTGTGCGGGCTGAGGTCCCGCCGCAGACCCTCCGCGAGCAGGTCCGACATGAACGGGCTGACGTACAGCCACGCGAGGAACGCGAAGTAATCCTGCTGGAGGACGTGTGTGTCCCCGTCTCCGCTGAAGTGCGCGTACCCCTCGAAGAAGGACGTGAGGAGCGCCGCGTCGTCCCGCAGCCCAGCCGGTTCAGGGTCCGCCTCCACCCGGAAGCCGGCGCTGCTGACGAGCGCGTTCCCTTCTCGGTCGAGGCGCAGCACGCCTTCCGCTTCGCGCTGCGCCTTGCGGTCCCGCAGGACGCGCGCGACGACGGGGAGGTTCTTGGATTCCAGCACGAACTTCCCCTTGACCTTCGTGACGGCTTCCTTGAGGGCCGGCCCGTACTCCTGCGTGAGGCGCTCGAAGCGCACGTCCCGCGCGGGGTGCGTGATGTGCACGGGCACGGCGATCACGAGGGGGTGTTTGCGGGCTTCCTGCAGCAGCGGCAGGTCGGCGGGCGTGACGACTTTGAGGTTCGCGGGGACGGTCAGGAGTTGCGTCTTGGCGCGCAGGCGCTCGTACTCCGCTTCGTAGTGCGCCCAGGCGCGCTCCTGATCGTCGAACGCGGTGAACTGCTCGTGCTGCCCCTCCACGGGAACGGTCGCGTCGTTCAGGGCGCGGTCGCTGAGGTTCGCGCTGCCCGTCAGGACGCGCGTGCTTCCTTCCCGGTCGAGCAGGTAGAGCTTCGCGTGGCTCACGGCTTCCTTCAGCACCAGGACGCTGACCGTGCCGTTCTGAAGGCGCTTGAGGAGTTCCGCGTGCTTCCCGGCCGCCTCCGCCTCCTGGTGGAGTTCGGTGAGGGTGACGTGCTGGTACGCGGCGATCGACGCGAGGCTCGCGGTGACTTTCGGTTCGCCCATGATGACTTCCAGCTCCTCGACTTCCTCCATGAGCCACAGGACGGTACGGAGGCTGGCGCTGTAAGTGACGACGCGGGCGCGGCGGTAACCGCGCAGCAGATCGCGCTGGAAGGGCTGCGCGTGCTGGAAGGTGGCGAACACGACCTGCGTGCCTTGCGTGTCATCGAACAGCGTCAAGGAATCCTCCGAGTCGGGTAGTCCGGCAGTACGGTTAGGGTCATCGTACCCGTCACGCCCCTGGAGGACCTACGCATCCTCGCCCGTTCCGCGTGGAGTGGCCCGCTCGTACGCGTGAAGGATGACGTGCCCGCGCTCCTCGTCCGTCAGGGAGCGGAACCAAGCGAGAGCGGCCTCGTGCGCCACGGCGCGGAAGGTGCCCGCGGGCGTGACGGGGGCGCATTCCGGGCAGCGGCGCCGCCGGGTCGCTCGGTACCCGTGACGCCAGAGCTGCGCGCCAGTGGCCCGCGAGGGGGGCGCTTCGCTTGCCTCACTCAGTTCGTAAGTGCTTGACGTGCGTGACGTGCACGATCCGGCCGTCCTTGCCGTGCTCCAGCGTGACTTCCGCCCAGTCGGGCGTGTCGTGCACGTGCGTGACGTGCCATGGTCCGGGTCCTTCGCTGAGGAGTTGCGCGGTGTCCCCGACGCATGGGAGGGAACGCTCCGTCATTTTGCTCATGCCTGAAAGTTTACCTGAGATTTCAGGGTTTGGTTAAACTGGGTGGGCATGGGAGCGTACCACTGGAAGCAACTCAAGCTCGATGACGACGACGTGCGGCACGACCGTGAGGGACGCGCGCCGTCCCTCGACGCGGCCCAGCGGGCCTGCCAGGACCTCGCGGGGAGCGTGCTGACGTGGACGGAGAGCGCGCGGGGCGTGCTGGTCGCGTGGTGCCGCCGCGTGCAGGCCGCGTACGTGATCGAGCGCCGCACGGAAACCTGAAGGGGTGCCTTGCGCGCCCCTCTCTTGTGTCACGTGACATGCTCGACGCATGATGTGGGCATGAGCAGGAGAGTCGTCATCCGATTCCGGGTCGAGCAGCCCAGACCGCCGCCCGACGCGAAAACCGGCAAAGCGAAAGGCGCCGCGCCGCGTATTGACGCGGACGCCATGCTCGCCGCCATCGAAGCTCAACTCACGCCCCTCGTCACCGCGAAGTGGGGCGGCGCTGAGGTGCACGTCGTCGAGGCCCGCGCGAGCGAGATTCGCGTGGAGGGACCATGGCCGGACAAGGCCAGCGTGGTGCGCGCGTGGGTGGCGGACTGCCTCAGTGAGGTCTTGGAGACGTTCGACCCTGAGCCGTACCTGCTCCAGCCGTCCTGACCATGTGCGGCCGCGTCACGGACACCCTCTCCCCCGCGGAGTTCCGGCTGATTTTCGGCGTGGAGAAACCCGGTGACGGGCGGGCGCGGTACAACGTCGCGCCGACGCAGCCGGGCGTGATCATCCGGCAGCGGGCCGGGTACCGGGAGGCGTTGCTCGCACGGTGGGGCCTCGTGCCGCCGGACGTGAGCGTGCAGGACGCGCGGCGGCTCAGCCTGTTCAACGCGCGGCGCGAGACGGTCCTGATGAAACCCATGTTCCGGGGCGCGTTCCGGCAGCGTCGCTGCCTCTGGCCCATCACGGGGTTTTATTACGTGAACGGGGTGAAGTACGTGAATCCTGACTGGTCATACGAGCAGGCGGCGAAAGCGCTCGTGAGTGACATGCAGGCGTACAACTATATTTGGTGGTGGCAGCTTCCAAACAGTCAACGCGCCACGAATCCTTGGAACTATGCCTCGGGCCTGCAAGCGTACATCAATCGCCGAAGTGCCGAAACGGGCCAGAATTTGAAGCTCGTGGCGAAGTCTCACTACGGATGGGGCCCCGTCGCGTGGGGTGAGAGCCTTAACATTCTGTGGAGGGAGTTCACGAGGGAGACACCCATCACCGGTCTCGAATTTAGTCTGGGTGTTCAACACTCCGGCGTTCTCCGATCCTTCGACAAGAACCCGTACGGTGACTTGTGGGGGCACCTGCAAGTGCCCCTCGGGAACCGCGCTAGCCTGAACTTGAGCGCCTGGTGGGTCCCGATTGGCGGCGTCTATTGGATCGAGGAGGTCCCATGAGGAAAGCCATTACCGTCCTGGCTGGGGGAGCGCTCCTGGTTGGTTGCACGCAAACACCAACCGGCTGGGTCAGCGCCGGCGTTGGGCCCTTAAGTACGGACGCGCAAGTGTCCTACTACCAGGGCGCAGCGCTCGTGAAGCAGGACGTGCTCGCGGCAGGAGGAGGCTCATCGTACGATTTCCGCGGTTCCGTCGGCACGCTGACATGCATTCAGATCACCCGGAATCAACAAACGGTCGCCTACAGGGTCCCGATTGAGACCACGGTCCTCATGGCGATCGTGATCAGTGAGACGAACGGGCAACTCAAGGTGGAAGGCAACGCGCGGTACACCGTCGCTTCCTCCTGCCCGTAGTCGTGTACGTCAGGCTTGAGGAGCGGCATGGGGGATCGCGCTCCTCTCAGCCGGGCTGGCTGGGCGGGTGGAGCTGACGGCAGACGTGAGCGTTGAAACGCACCTGCGTACTCGGCAGTTCAAGGGCACTCACGCGGGCTCTCGTCTCGGTGGTATGGGGTTGGTTCGGCACGACGTTGAGGGTGAGGCTCCGTCTCGTATCGTAGCGGGCGGTAAGTCCTCCACGCCGAACGGTTATGGCAAGTTGTTCGGGTAGGGTGACGACGTGCTGAGCGGTGACAGGCTCCCCGGCTACCGTTTTCCTCTCGCGGTCATCGGGTACGCCGTGTGGTTGTACCACCGCTTCACGCTCAGCTATCGGGATGTCGAAGAACTGCTGCTGGAACGAGGAATTTGTGTCACCCGTGAATCTATCCGGACGTGGTGCATCAAGTTCAGCGACCTCTTTGCCCAGGGACTGCGCCACCGGGAACCCCGTCGGGGTTCCCGGTGACACCTTGACGAGATGCACGTGGACATCGGCGGAGTGAACCACTGGCTTTGGCGAGCCGTCGACGAACACGGAGCCGTGCTGGACGTCTTCCTTCAGAAACACCGCGATACCGAGGCAGCTCGATCGTTCCTCGCTCGACTGCTCGGTGAGTACGACGTGCCGGAGGTGATCCACACCGACAAGCTCTGGAGCTATGGTGCGGCCCTACGCGAGCTTCCCGTGCTCCACACGGTGGAGCACGTCCAGGTCGTCTCCACCGCACGCTGTAACAACCTGATTGAACAATCGCACCGTTCCACCCGACGGCAAGAACGTCAGCAGCGAGGGTTCAGGTCACGAACAAGAGCACAGGGTTTCCTCGACCTGCACGCCCGAGTCTCGAACCTTCACCATCCCGCTCGCTCCAGCATCCCTGCCCCCCAGCGCCGTTTTCACCAAGAAGAAGCCTTCAAGACGTGGCAGCAGGTCGTGCAACAGGCGGCCTGAGATTCAGGCCGCCTGTGTGCTTGGGTCCCCTCTGCTTCCTTGAGGTCAACAACTTGCCGCAACCCCCCATAACAGTCCCTGTCCCCCTACACTGGAAGAAAGGGGGACAGCCTTGCCGACGCCGGATAACTTCTTCAACGATTCTCAGCGCCTCGCATCGAAGATCAAGACGGACATCGTCGTGAAGTACTTCAAACCATGGCTGGACATCATGGCGAAGCGTGGCCCTAAGGTTGGGTACGTCGACCTGTTCTCAGGGCCGGGGAAGTTCATCAGCGAGGAGGGGGAGTTCCCTTCCACCCCCCTGAAGATCCTCGATCTGGTGCAGCAGAACCCTGGCCTCACCTCCACGCTGCACCTGCACTTCAACGACGCCAATCCGGCCCATGCTGCCAGCCTGCGCGAGGCCATGACCCAGCACCCAGCCTGGCCGCTGATCAGGGAGCGGGTGACCATCACCAGCGAGAGGGTCACCGCCGAACAGGTGCGGTCATGGATCCTGCCCTACCCGGCCCTCTACTTCCTCGACCCCTTCGGGTACGGCGGCTTCACCTTCGACGACCTGAACGCCATCGTGCGCCAGCACGGCAACGACCTGCTGTTCTTCTTCAACTACAACCGCTTCAACCCTGAGTTGAAGCACCCTGAACCGAAGATTCGCCGCCAGCCCGAGGTGCTGCTCGGAACCCAGAGCTACCAGGCACTCCAAGGCAAGCTGGAGCATGCGAGTACCCCCAGTGACCGGCAGCAGATCATCACCGACCACCTGTGGTCGCAACTCGAACGGGGCGGTGTTCCGCAGCACTACGTCGTGCCCTTCGAGTTCAAGTTCCACGACCGTGACCGCACCAGCCACTACCTCGTGTTCGTCTCCAAGAACCAGTGTGCCCGCAAGATCATCCGCGAAGTCATGGCCGGGCTGCGAACCGACCGCGCGGGCGGGAGCTTCGAATTCAACCCGCACGCGACCCAGGGGAGCCTCTTCGATGGCCACTTCGCGTTGGGGGATGAACTGCTCAAGATGTTCGCGGGGCAGACCCTCACGGTCAAACAGGTCATTGCCCAGCATGACCTCGCCTTCCCCCGCGCCCCATATGTCGAGAAAGACTACAAGAACACCCTCAAGCAGTTGCGGCAATCCAACTGCCTGACCGTGATCAAATCCGACGGCAAGACGGTGCCGCCGCACCAGATGCCCGACACCGCCCTCGTGACGTTCCGCTAAATCAGTCCGCGCTCAACTCCACGACCTCATCTTCAAGCGAGGCCAGCAGTGCAGGCATCTCATCCCACACCCGGCCGTCCAGCAGGCGGCCATTTTTCTTGGGCGTCGCGCCACCCCACTGCTTGTGGAAGAAGGCGACCCCGCTCGCCTGGCACTGGTCGCGGATGCTCCGCACCCACTCCTCCTCGATGGGGCGGTGCCCGCGCCCCGATTCCCCGCCGGTGATCACCCAGTGGATGTCCGTGAGGTCGAGTTCCAGAGGCCCCAACAGAGGCTCACAGGACAGGAAGCGCACTTTCGCGGGCACCTGACGCAGGAAGTCAATGCGCGACGTGTACTTCTGGGTTTCCACCGACACACCGATCCAGACATTGTCAGGCCACGGCAACAGCGGGGCGACCTCAGCCAGTCGCTCCGCCCGCTTGGTGAGGATTTGAAACACGTGCTGCGGGCACGCCTCCATGACCTCGAAAATCTGCTTCAGGAAGCTGAGCGGCATCTGTTCATGAAACAGGTCCGACATGGAGTTCACGAAGATGCGACTGGGCGTCCGCCAACTGCGGGGCTGTTGCAGTCGCTCAGGGTGCAGCGTGAACCGGAAGCCCTGCGGGAACGTCCCCTTGAATCGCCGGGTGATCTCCTCCGCGTAGCAGTGCTTGCACCCAGGTGAAACCTTCGTGCAGCCCGTGGCCGGGTTCCACGTCTTGTCCGTCCACTCGATCCCGGTCTTGCCCCTTGCCATACCTCACGCTCCTCGTTTGCCGCGGCCCACAGGCCGTCGTCCCTGTATGAATGCTGCCGCCAGCACATTTCTTCAAGGACATCATACACGGCTCACGCTCTGTTTGTGGCCCGTTTGTGGCCCATTTGGGTTCACAGAGTGGTACGCTGACCAGGTGACCAAGGCAGCGGCACAGGATGAAAAGAAGCCAGCCAAGAACAAGGTGGTGAAGGTCCGGCTGACAGACGACCACCTGGCCTTGCTGCGGCAGGCCGCGGGCTTCAGGACCTTGAGGTGAGCACGTGGATGCGGCAGGTCCTCCTCCGCGAGGCGCGGGCGCTCTTGGCAGAGGAACAGGCCCAGCGGGCAAGGAAGTCGGCCTAGAGCGTGTATGCCAAGAAAAGGTGATCGGTCGGAAGCCACGGATCCTCAGTACCTGACAGGTCGAAGAAAAGTGCGTCCTAGGCGGCATTTTGGCGTTCCAGAGGTTCTCAGTACCTGACAGGTTGAGGGAAATGTCGACCAGGACGCAGAACAGCAGGGCAAAGGGCGGCAAAAGGGTGTGTGATTCAGCCCCGTGCCGCCCTCTCGCATGTTGACACATTCGCTGCTTACCTGGGGGTGGTTTAAGGAGTCTGCTACGAAGCGCAAAGTGAGATTTTTCCCTAGTGAGATTGGAGGGCCATCAGGGCTGAGTATCACCTTGACTGCCGCAAACTTGCCCCACTGCCCATCTTGAATGTGCTAGAGCTAAGGAGTGAGTAAGATTTTGATGAAGAAAGGCCGGGTAGGGCTTCTCCTTTCGCTCTCCCTAGTGCTGGCTGCCTGTGGACAGACAACCCCGCAGAGGGCACTAAGGCACTCCCGGGTACGGTGGTGCCTGTAGCACAGGCACAGGCCCTGGTGCTGGCCAATGACCTACGTACGGGGGGACTCAGTGGGCAGGCCATCGAGGAAACGGGCATCCGTAGCGTTCTGGTCAACGATCTTGACGGTCAACCCTTCTATTGGTTGACCATTCGCGGGCCGAAGGATTCGGCAGACTTCTGGGCAGCCGCGGCACAGGCAGACACGCCGGTGACGGCCACGGGTGCCACCACCGACCGCAACCTGCTGGCCTTCGAGTTCGGTCCCGGCTTTGCTGACCGACTGCTCGCGTTGCGTGCGCGTCTAGGTGATGTGGAGTTGGTCAGTCCGCAGGGACAGGTCATCTACGCCACTCACGCGGGGCGGACCTACGACGTGCAGACCGGCCAGGAGGTAAGCGCCGAACAACTCAAGCGGGACCACGAGGTCTACGCGGAGCTGAAGGCCGGTTACCTGAAGGACACGGCAGCGCAGCAGGCGCTGCACGAGGCCTGGGCACAGGTGGGCGAGGAGATGGGCGCCCTGTCCTCAGGGTCCGTGGACGGGCAGGGCAATCTGGTTGCCGGGCAGGCGCTGCTGGCGACCCCGGCGCGTGGGCAAGGGGAACAGCTCAGCGCCCAGACCTCGCTTGACCAGGACCCTGCCGATTGGGGCTTCCTCAACCGCATCAAGTCGCGCGCAGGAATTGCCGGGAGTGGCCTGAATGGCTATGTCGCTATGAAGACTCATCCGCAGCAGGTGGCATCCTGGAAGGCATTGCAGACAGCCGACCTCGGGAACGAGCAGCAGGCCAACAGCTACCCCTATTACCAGACCCTGCCGCCTGAGGGGAAGTGGGGAATGCGGCTGTTTAATCCCTTCAACGGTCAGATCGCTAACTGGGAGGAGTACGGCCAACCCGTGGGTGCGCGGCTAGGGTGCGTCCCCACCGCTGTGATCCGGGCCATCGGCGCAAATGCGCTGGCTGGCGGGAAGAGCGGCCAGATGGTGGATGACCTCCGCACGGCGCTGGGGTGGAACGGATACGACGGGATCAACGAGGCTGTGCAGAAGATGCGGCGCAAAGCCAGCGAACCAGTCCAGGCCGACAGCGTGCCAGCGGGTTATTACGAGCCGCGCATCAGCCAGATGATGGGCGCAGGTGAGTTTGAGGGCGGTACCTTGGTCACCCCACATGGCTTCGGGGACGGCATCCAGTCAGTGTTGAACATACTACTGGGACAGGGCAAGTACCGTACAGAGGGTGTGATCAAGGCGCAGATTCCTATGCTCGGCGGGATGGAGTCGAGCCCTACGTTCGACTTCAACAGCTACACCCGCCTGGTCCGGGATGCAGTACGCCGGGGCATCAACGAGGACGGCAACAGCGTCATGTTCCTGTACAGCAGCGGAGGGGGTGGTGGCCATATGAGCATCTCGCATGCCTACCGCGCCTATGAGTACGTCGGCGGCTACACTGACGTGTTCCTTTTCATGTCCGGTCAAGGTAACTACAGTGGCACCGACGGCAAAACCTACAATGGCCAGGGCGACCCCTACGTGCGTGACTGGATTAATGTTACCAACCGCTGGTCCGCCTATAGCGGCGCTGTGGCCATCCGCAAGAACTAAGCTGCTGGGAAAGTCAGCAGCCTGTGAAGGGGACGTTCTCCTGCTCGGGGGCAGGGGGACGGACTCTTCAGGAGGAAAAACCCATGAGACTGAATCTGAGCCGTGTCTTGCTGCTCGTGTCGCTCACGCTTGCCCTGGCGTCCTGTCGTCAGGATGCTACCCCGCTGCCCCTGGAACCCGCAACCCTGAGGGTGTCTGAGGCCCTGACTCCCGGTAGCAGGGTGGCATATATCAGAGTCCCTTCCGGCCAGACCGGGCACTTGAAGACAGCCTCGCTTAGCGCCAAGCTGAGCGTCGATGGCAGCGGTGCCAGCACGATTAGCGCTAGCGGTGACGTCTACGCCACCGCTAGCCCACCCTGTGAGGCATCAGTGGATGGGGAGATGGTTTGTGCTTCCCCGGTAGGCACGCTGACTGGCAGCTTCTCTGTTAAGAAGGGAGATGGCTACCTGAATGCCCAAGGACCGGTCGTGGTTGAGGGCGTGAACGGCAACACGCTCTGGCTGGGATTGCGTGTCAGAGAGGGGCAGTTCCCGGCAGGCACCACCCTGAACTTGCGGAGTTCAGTTATCCCATGAGAAATTTAATGAAATGGCCCGTTCCGCTAATAGTGGCTGGATTGACGAGTTGCAATCTCAACTTGGTAGACAATGCGCCCTCTCCAACGGTGTTGTACTTCGCCGTGTCCCCAACGGACCTCGCCTCTTGTGGCACCATTAAACTCACGGGCAGCGTGCTCAAGACGATCTCCCCCTACGTGGGATATCACCTAGATACTCAAGAGCATGGCTACGCAAAAACGTCCGCGACCCAAGATGAAGGCAGCATGTCGGGTATCACAGCGATACTGTTCTTGAAACGCCACGGCACGTATGCGTATAACACAAACCTTCTCCACGGATACGATTGGGCACTCAATATGTCCTGCGAAAAGACTGGTAAGGAGAGTGTTTTTGCACAAAAGGGCATGCTTAAGCAAGCGGCTGGTGTCACTGCGGTTGTCTTCACCATCAAAGTTGCTGCTGATAGCAGTCTCTCGGCCACGCAAGCCGAGTATCCTGATGCCCTCAGTCCCCAAGAGAAGCACCTCCCCTGAAGTCACCGCCTGACAGGGACCCCAGCGACTTACGCTGGGGTCCTTCTGCTCTGTAGACCTGTGGCCTTTTCCCCAGGCTGAGGCTGGCACGTTCGGTTCCTCCAACAGCAGGGAGTTCATGAGTGCCGTCTTGCCGAATGGGGACGGCACTTCAACTCTTTGTGACGAAGGTGTACGCTGCGGTTGCCCGTATAACACGCACCACGGCGTCTGGCTCTCCCGTGGAAGACCCGGAGATGATGCCCATGCCCCAGGGCGACCCGGAGGAGGAACGCGCGGTGCAGTTCGTGGCTGTCACCCGGGCGCAGGAGACGTTGCGGTTTGCCTACGGCAAGGAGGCGTGGGCCAGCGGCACGCGAGTCAGCCCCGGCATTCTGCCGCCTGAAGACGTGCCGCCTCCCGTCCCGGCCCGAGAGGTGCCGCGCCCCCAGATCGTGCTGCCGACCCCCGCCCGCACTCCGGCGTCCAGTGGCCTGACCCGCCCGGCCGCGCGGCAGGTGCAGGTCGTTCAGCTCACCGATGACCGGGAAGGGCACGCGTTGTACGGGGGCGACCATCCGATTCCCCTGGCCCTGCTCCGGGAACGGCTCACCGCCCTGGCGGCAGAGGACCGCGTCCTGGTGCGGGCGTGGGCGCTGGGCAGTCTCTCGCGGCTGGGGGAGGTGGAGGCCCGGTTCGTGGGCATCCACGAGGACATCCTCGGGTTGTACGAGCGGGCCGCGAGTCAGGCCCGGATCGCGCTCCCTGCGCTCGGGGGGAGTGGCATTCCCGTGTGTGTGTTCGAGTCGCCCTTGCCGCGCGTGCGGCTGGCACGGAAGGTGCGGGTGGGGAAGCGCAGCATTCGTCTCGCGCTGGGGCAAGAGGAACTCCGGTTCCATCCGGCGACGGGAGAGCTGCTGGAGGTCGCGAGTCCGCATTTTTTAAAACTCCAAGATCGGCAGATGACCACTGCTGACTTATCACCGCTCGGAAGTTACCGTCGCTGCCAATATATTTTGCGTAACCAGTGCGCGGAATCCAGGTAGCAGCATTTGCCGTGTTATAGCTAAACGCAAAGCTGGCACCAATAAAAACTAGGGTAGATGTTGACCAAGTAACGAGGCGGCGCAAGATAGGTTTCATCTAATCCTCCAATCTAAGTCCCACTTCTTAAAAGTGTTTTCTAATTCATTGATTAGTTTATCGGTGTTTGTGCTAGCGGACTGAGCCTCCAGTGCCCGGCCTGATTGTTCTCGAAGGGCCTGCACGAAGTTGGGGCGTGCCAGTGACCAGCGAGATTTAGGTTTGATACCCAAATACACATCTACCGGCAGCCTTGCCGCGACTTGTTCGATTACTCCGCGATCCGCACTTAGAACCAGTCCATAGATTAGATTTCCGTCTTCTTCGAGATCTGCAATAAACTGCTTGCTTAGATCAATGTTCTCCAGACGACTTGCAATGGATGCCCGAAGATCAGGACTTTGCTCCAAGCTAGCACGTGTGATTCGATTCTGAGTGCTTTGGAAGAACTGTTTTGAGCCATTGTTGACATCATCAGCAATGGATGACAGCCTATTCCGAAATTCAGCATATCCAGCTTCGAATGGCATTGGGCCTGCTGGGCTATAGTAACCGCCAAAGGTATGTGAGTAATAACCAAAACCTATGAGATGGTGTTCCCGACTGTCGATAGCCTCCTTTATTTCATCTGCCGACACCAAGCGGGTGAACACCATTCCCACAGCTCTGTCTCCAGGGATTGCTTTAAGGGTATTGGTCACCTTGACACTATTTTCATTATATAGAGAAGCATACTCTTTTTGCTCATCTGTTAATTGGCTATTCGATTGCCCGCATGAACCCAACAAAAGACTACTCATCAGTATACAACTCAGGAGGGCGATCTTGTTTTTAATCATACTACTCCCTATATACCTAATGAGGCGGGTTCTACCGAACCACGTTTTTCTTTGTTGTTCACGCTTGTCGGTGTACCAACGTCAGTAGCATTACATAGAAGGCGTCCTCCTTATGCAAGTTCCGTAATCTAGCCAATACAATTATCTAAAAAACGCCTCATTCTACAACCTTGGTTATCAGATGGTCACCTCCCTCAGTACCTGACAGGTTGTGATTTTTGCTGTCCAGGAGCGGGAAAAGGCGATTTAAGCAGTTCAAAGTACGTGTAGAACGTGGTTTTTCCCCAGCGCAGGGCAGTGCAGAGCAGGTCATGCCCGTGTCTCGCCCGGCTCCAGGCCGGGCGACCGTGCTTCTTCACAGGGATGGGCTGCTGCTGAGCCCGCCATGCCCCAACGCGAACCATCCAGGCGAGCGCCAGGCTGAGCAGGCCAAAGAGGCGCGAAAGGCGGTCCGGCTGGGTCATATGAGTCTGTTCGAGGTTCAGACCTCGCGTCTTCATCGCGCAAAAGGTGCACTCGATCCCCCACCTACGGCGGTAGGTCGTGAGGGTATTCCAGAGAGACAGGTCAGAAGCGATCAGGACGCGCTCTCCCTGCGGGGAGAGCGTCGCCACCACCTGCATGAAGCTGCCATAGACCCAGACGCGCTCGAGCACGCCCCGAACCTCACCCGGTTTCAGATTCTGGAAGGCGTTCCGCGCGGGTTCGTCGTCCAGCAGCGTATCGTCCCGAATCCGAATGCACCGCTTGATCTTGCGGCCCCTTAAGAAGCTGAACCATTCCTGCCCGATAAACTCCCGGTCGGCAATCAGGACGGCCCAGCGCCGGGCCGGGAGACGCTTCAGGAGCAGCCCGACCAGCAGCATCCGGCCCCGCAGGTCACTGTTGCCGCCCATCGGGTCGCGCGAAGCGTCGCCCCTCGACCATGCGGCAACACCTGCCAGGTCAGGGGTAGCACCACGTCACCGAGGGCGACCCCCAGCACCAGGAGATTGAGGTCCGCAACGTCGAGCTTCCAGTTCGTCCGGTCCAGCACGAAGGTCAGCTTCCCAGGAGGAAGCAGCGGGAGCAGGACGTCTTGGACGTCCTGCGGCGTGAGGTTCGTCTCGTGGAAGGTCCGCGCCACCATCCGGGTGATGGAGGTGGGTGAGGCAGCACGGTCGATGTGCTGCGCAATCTTGCGGTGCAACGTGGATTCAGCCTGAAGGATGCCGAACAGCACCTCGGTCAGCCGACGGAGGGAGTCCGAGCGGTGATGAGGCAGCCGTTCCTTGAGGTACGCGGCGAAGGTGTCCACATGCGACAGGGCGGCACTGGGCTGAATCACACCTCCATTTGCCGCCCCTCGTCCTGCTGTTCTGCGTCCTGGTCGACACTTCCCTCAACCTGTCAGGTACTGAGGGGCTGGGGTATACCCTACTTGGACCTTGAGTTGACCATAAGTCCTATACGGGACTCGGCTGAATCGGCCGCTCACCTCACCTCCGTCGTGCCTCCGAGTCACATGTCCCGCCGCAGCAGGCGGTCCACCTGGAGCAGACCCGCTCCGCACCCCCCTCCAGGACACGCCGCCTGCGCGAGGGGCCGGGCCGACCGGCGCACCTGATCGCGCAGGGCCTCCGACGACCAGCCCGGATGCAGGGCCAGTGCCCGGCTGACCGCACCCGCCACCAGCGGCGCGGCGTAACTCGTGCCTGACGCGCTCGTGCCGAACCCCAGGTCAATACCGTCCCTTGCGTCGCCACCTGGCGCGGCCACTGCCACACTCGTCCCCGTGTTGGCATATGAAGCGACCTGTAACTGAGCGGTCAATGCCGTCACGGCCACGACGCCCGCACAGTTGGCAGGTGAGCGAGTCGCAGCGCGCCCCCCGTCATTCCCTGCCGCGGCCACCAGCACCGTGCCCCGGGCAGCCCGAGGGAATAGAGGCGCGCGCCGCCCGGGATCACGCGGCGGAAGCGGACGAGGCGCTCGAGGCGCGCTTTGGCTTCCCTGGGGCTGAGGTTGCCGGCGAAGCGTTCGATGTACCGCTTGGTGGCGTGGTTGGTCAGGAACAACGTCTTCATACGTCCTCCTCTCGGGGCTGATCGTGCCTACAGCGTGCACGGTGGGGGCGTCATGTACTGACGTGCCGTGACGGCAGGCGGGCGCGACAGCACCCCGCACCCGCCCTGCGGCCGAGCGTGGCCTGAAGGGCGCGGCAAATAAGCACGCGGCGGCCGGAAGAATGAGTAACATCTGAGGTGGCCCTGAAGGCGTCTTCTACAGCGAAGAAGAATGAGAACATATGACAAATGTGAGAAAGCAGTAAGGTAAAGAGCACCTTGCGTGGAACATCCCCCTTCACAGCACGTCCTTCGGCTCAGTGCCTCCATGCACAAAGCGGCCACGCCTCGGAGTTATGCGCATGAACACACCGCACCACCCGCGAACCCTTCTGCGCGCTTGCGCCCTCCTCACCGCCGTGCACCTCAGCGCCGGGCATGCGCAGACCCAGACCGTTCGCATCGACCCGGCGAGCGCGGAGCACGCGGCCGACACCCTCTTCCAAAGCGTCCAGGCCGCGGTCACGCAGGCGGGCGGGGACCTCGAGCGCTCCCGGCTGCAGCTCGCGTTCGGCTTCAGCACCGGGCACTTCGCCAGCGACCCCGGGCGAGCCGAAGCCGCCCGGGCTATCGCAACGCAGCTTGTCACCGAGCACCTCGCACCCGGTGACGAGGTCCGCGCGTACGCCTGGGAAATGGGAGTCTACCCGCACGCGAGCGCGACGCTCAACCCTTACCGCGTGCCCGCCACGAACGCCGCCCGGAACGACGTCAACCGCCTCTGGCCACGCTCCACTCGCCTCGGCTCCGGCGGCGGGCACGACACCGAGCGCGCCGCTGTCGAAATCGCCCAGGACCTTCCCAACACGACAAACGCCGTCATTGTTCTCCTCACGAACACCGCCTTTAGCGTCGCCAGCAGCACCCAGAAGCCCATCGGGGAGGGCGACGCGCGTTACCAGGCGCTCCTCAAGACCTTTACGCGCCTGCCTGCCCGCAATCCCAGCGGCGCCAGCGTCCCCCTCGCCTTCGTAGAAGCCACCAGCGGCCGGGAGCGCACCCTCGACGCCGTCGTGTTCGTCCCGAAAACCTTCCAGAACGTGCCGCTCGCGGGCGGCACCCGCGCCCACCTTCTGCGGGGCACTCCTCCCCCATCGCCCTCATCCCCGCGCCCGCTGTGGCCGCTGCTGATCGGCGTGCTCGCTGTGGTGGCGCTCGCCGCTGCCCTTTGGTGGGTCAGGCGACCGCGAACGCCGCGCGCCCCCCAATCCCCCAGGATGGGCCGCGCAGCGGGCAAGGGCGCCTGGCAGGTCACGGTCGGCGGGCGAAGCTTCACGACCAACGTGCCGCACGGGGAAACCGTCGTGAACGTCTGTGGCAGAGGCTACCCGGCCGCGCAGGACAGCGCCCGTGACGTTGTGCTCGACACATCCGACCTGCCTGGCGACCGCATCCTCACCATCACGCGGGACGGGCGCGGCCTCAGCGTCCGCGCGGAAAACGGCGCGACGATCAGCAACCTTCCGGACGGCAACGTCTTGCCGCTCAGCACCGCCGAGTACCGCCTGCGCGTCACCGGACGCCAGTCCCGCCCGAACCTGCCGCCCCGCCCGTACGCCGCGGAAGTCAAGCTCGCCATCTCACCGCTCGACGCGAAGGAGCACAGCGCATGACCAGCATGACCGTCACCAAGACCCTCGTGATTGGTCTGGGCAGCACCGGCACCCAGACCTGCAACCACCTCGTCTCGCGCCTGGAGTGGGAACTTGGGTCGCTCGACCGCGCCCCCTGGGTGCGCTTCCTCGCGATCGACACGAACCACAACGAACCCACCCCGCTTCGCGAGCGCAGCGACTTCATCGCGATCGGCTTTGACAGCCGCACACACCAGCAGGTCGTGCAGCACCCCGAAACGTTCACGACCATCAGGCTGAGCGAGTGGGCCGACACGGAAACGCTGCGCAAGATCGCCGACCCGGAGGCGGGTGTGAGCAACATCCGCATGGGCGGGCGGCTGGCCTTCTTGCTGGAGCACAACTTCAAGCGCGTCAAAAACCGCCTCCTCGATCATCTCTCCACGCTGCGGGCCCTGAGTGCCGCCGAGGCGACACACAAGCGCGGGCCGCTGCGCGACGGCAGTGACCCCACGGTCGAATTCGCTGAGGGCGGGCACGTGCGTGTCGTGGTGGTCGGCACGCTGGCGGGCGGGACCGGCAGCGGGCTCGCGCCGGACTTCGGGTACTTCCTGCGCACCCTGATGAAGGACGAGGAATCCACCCTCGCGTTCTTCATCCTGCCGCACCGTGGCCTGAGCCACACCATCGACTCGAACGCCGACAGATTGAAGAAGAACGCCTACCACGCCCTGCTGGAACTCAACCACCTCGCGCAGGCCACGCACGACGACGTGCCGCCCGTGCGTTACCCGGACGGAAGCGAGGCGACGTTCACCCGGTACCCGTACGACATGCCGTACCTGCTCGCGCCCGCCGAGCCGACCCGCACGTCCTTCCTGGCGCTGCCGCAACTCATCGCGGACCGCGTGCTGCTCCTCACCATGAATCCGGAGATGGACACGGCCGCGCAGGCGGTGAACGCCCCCATGCCGGACCGTGACCACCAGGCGCACATCTTCAACACCTTCGGGTTGAGTGCCATCGAGTTCCCGGCGGCGCACGTCATGGAAGCCTGCACGAAGAAGCTGCTCAGCGAGGCCCTGCAGCAGTGGCAGAGCGCGAAGCCCGGCGTGGCGCAGGACCTCACGGCGCGCCTCGGCGTGGATTACGAGCGGCTCGTCACGCGCCTGCTCGGCAAGACGCAGGAGGAATGGCGTGAGGACGAGGTGCGCGAGGCGCTGCGTGAACTCGAGGCCCAGAAACCGGACTTCGGCAAGCTCGCGCGAATGCTGCAAGAACTGCGCCAGCAGGTGCAGGAAGGCGGGGCGCTCACCGCGTCCCTGCGCGAGCGCCGCAACGTCATCGTGCGCGAAGCCTACGCCGAGTTCCGCGCTCGCGTCCGCGAAGCCCTGCAGGACCGCGCGCTTGGACCCGCCGTGCTGCACGAGGAACTCAACCAGCTGCTCTCCTACCTCGGTCAGCTCGAGCAGGCGGCGGAAGAGAACGCCCGCGGCGCTCAAGCCGACATCGCGGAGTCCTGGCGGCGGGTTGAGGACGGCGTCACGCGCCTCAGGAACGCGCTGGCGCAGCGCTCCCTCCTGAGGCCCAACCGCGCCGCCATCGACGCGGCACGCCGCGACCTGCGGGAAGCGCTGCGCGAGTACGCCCGCGTGCAAGTCGAGGCGAATGTGTACTTCGTGCTGCGCACCCACCGGCTGCGCCTCACCGAGGACCTCGGCATCGTGGAGATGCTGCGGCGGCTCCTGCTGAGGTCTGCCACGCGGCTCCGCAAGCTCGACGGGCGCGTCACGCACCTTCGCACGCGCCTATTCCAGCGCTACCGGACCCTGGCGGAAACCGTGCCGCCCGTGAACGGCCTGCCGCTCTTCGAGGTGAACACCACCGTTCAGCGCGAGTTCGAGCGCGGCATCCAGCACGCGGCGCGCGACGTCTACGAAACGCCTGAGAACGTTCAGGCGCGGCTGCACGCGGACATCATCGCCGCGTGGGCCGAGCTGCCCGACGCGATCGCCCCGGACGAACACGTGAAGGAGGAGACGTGGGTCAGCGCGGACTACGACCCGAAAGCCGAGCTGATCATCCCGCAAGCGCAGCTGGACCGCCTCACGAGCGTGGCGCGCGGTCCCTTCGAGTTCCTCGCGACCGAGAACGTCGTGGAGCGCCTCGAGAAGCTCAGGCAGGGTGGCGAGAGCATCGACGCGCGCGTGAAGTCCGCCGCGGGCCGCGCCGAACCGTTCCTCGCGTTCGACCCGGAAGCCGCGAAGAAAGGCAACCGCAGCCCCGTCAAGATCGACCAGTACCTGCTGCTGCCGCGCGGCACGAGCGACGCCCGCAAGGACGAGTTCCGCCACCTGGTGTCCGGCAGCTTCGCGCAGGGTAGCACGAACGTCAAGGACAGCCCCGACCCGACGCGGGTGCTGTTCCTCGTGGAGCGCTACCGTTTCCCGCTGCGCGCCCTGCCGGACGTGCTCGGCCGCGGCGGCCTCGCCGAAGCGGAATGTGGGGACTTCCCTACCTTCCACACCCGCAGGGACGTCAACTGGTACGGCCTGAGCGCCGCCGAGGAGTACCGGCACGCGGAAGCCGAGCAGGCCCTCGTGCTCGGTGTGCTTCTCGACGAACTGCGCTTCGAGCGGGGCCTGGTGATGCCCTGGGAAGCGCGCGCCTTCGGTGACCGCCCCACCCGCCGCCTCCCCATGAACCTCACGCACGCCGCGCGCCTCCTCGCGAAAGGCGAGCGGGACCTCGACGGCATGAGCCTGCAGGGCGCGCTGGAGGTGCTGCTGGACCGCATCCGAATGCACTGGCAGAAGCCCGGCCTGTCCCCCGAGGACGCCAGCCGCGCCTTCATTCAAGACCTCATGCGGCGCCTGCGGGCCTTTCACGAGCGCTATCACGCGGTGCCCATCGAGGGCTGGAAGAACGAGCTATGGGCGGGCGAGCAATTGATGCGCTACGCCTCCCAGCAGCCCGCCCTGCTCGCCGCGTACATCAGCGAGATGGGCGTGGACGGCGCGCAACTCGCGCGGCTCTGGAAGAACAAGGGCGACCGGGCGCAGTGGGGCGTCGCGCCCCAGGACGGGTACTACTGTGACCACCCGAACTGCGGGGGCTTCATCGGCAAGGACGAGCGCGACGCCGCCCGCAACGGCTGGCGGTGCTTCATCAACGAAGCCCACTACTGGGGTCCGCCGCTGGGCCGTTCTGCCGTGAGGTCCTCGGCGTCCACGCAGAACTGAGAGGGGCGACATGGATACCTTCTTTAGCATCATCTTCCCGCCCAACCCCGTGGTAAAGGGCGTGCTTGCCGTACTCGCCGTACTCGCCGTGCTCGCCTTCACTCAGGTGGTGCGTGCACGGGCGCAGGTGCGCGCAGAGCGCGACAGCGCGAAGTCCATCGCGGCCCACCTCGCGGACTTTCAGGACGTCAGCGCGCTGAACAAGTTGTCCGCAGCGCAGCAGCACAGCGCCGCGGGCCAGCTCATCCGCGGGATGCTGCGCCACAAGGGCCTCGCAAATGCGTCGCTCGACGTCCAGGTTGCCCATGCGCAAAGCGCCGTGTCCACGCGGCTAACGCCGCTGCGCGCCTGGCCGAATGCCCTGCTGCTGCTCGGCCTGGTCGGCACCGTCGTCGGGCTCGGCTTCACCCTCACCCAGATGGCCCCGCAGATTCAGAGCGCCCTCAAGGCCGCCAGCCCAGCGCTCGTGAGTGACAGCCTGGGGCGCACCCTCAATGAGCTGCGCGGCGCGTTCGCCGGGACCTTTTGGGGTGTGCTGGGGGCCCTCGCGGTGCAGGCCAAGCTGACGTTGTCCCTGCGTGAACTCGACGCGCTTGAAGCGCAACTCGAGACGCTCGCGCTCGACTACGCGCCGCTCGTGTACCCCGCCTCGACGGAACAGCAGCTGCAGAGCCTTCAGGACGTCGTGACGTCCGCGCAGCGAACGGTCGAGGCCGGTCAGGCTGCCGCAGAACGCACGCAGCAGCTTATGGCGGAAACGAGCCACGAGTTCAAGGCCGTACTGAGCGAGGCGGGGCAGGTGATGAAGCAGAGCCTCGACAGCCTGCGGGACACCTCGCAGCGCATCGGGACGAGCATGGAGGCCTCCGCGAGCGCCGTCAAGGCCAGCTCCGACCGACTTCAAGGCGTCGCCCGGGACCTCGGCCAGTACCACCAGGAGCTCCGCAACGCCCAAGCGCAACTCCAGGAGATGTTCGACGCGAGCATGCGCCAGCTCACCCAGCACTCAGAGATGGAACGCGGCCAGCTGAACGCCATCCGCCAGGCCTTCGAGGCGACCGGCGTGAGCGTTCTGAGCGAACTGCACGGCACGGCCCGCAAGCTCGACGACACCGCCAAGCAGGTTCAAGACGGCGCGGAACGCTTTGTGATGGGCGCCCACGGCATCACAAGCAGCGTGCAGCAGGGCTTTGATGGACTGCGCGGCGGTCTGCGGGAGGTTTTGAGTCACTACGCCGACCAGGCCAACGCCGTCGCCGCGCAGCTCGAGCAATTCACCCGGTATCTGGACGCCCTGCCGGGTGGCGTGTCGCAGGCCGTGGAGTCGGTCTTGAAGGCCCAGACGGCCGCCGCGGAGCGCTCCACCACTCACGTCGTAGAAGCGCTCGAGGCCGCCACCGAACAACTTCAGCGGGTGACGCACGCCTTCACGCAGGAGGGCGGCCACACGCGCGGCGCCCTCGCCGAACTGACCCGGCACGTTGAGGGTCTCACGAAAGCCCACGAGCAGCTCACGCGGCTCCTGCAGCATCAGGACCTCGAGGGCACCCTCTCGCAGGTGGGGACCGCCGTCGCGCAGCTGAGCGCGCTGCAGGCCCTCGGGCAAGAGGCGCTCGGCGTCCTGCGGCGCCTGCCAACCGCCGAGCACCTCGCCGGTCGCGCGTGGCGTGAGGGCGAAGGGACGGAGGCGAGTCCCGCGTGACGCTCCGCCGCGCCCACCGTGCCCGTGAGGACGTCAACCCGTACATCGCCGTCGCGGACACTGCCCTAAACGTCGTGCTGGTGATGGTGTTCTTCGTCGGGGCCCTCACCGCGATCGGCCGCGTCAGCTGGGAGGACGTGCGCTACAAGGAAGCCCAGCAGGCCTTTGAGGCGTCCCTCAGGCGCCTCGTCGAGCCCGCGCGTCGGCCGATCCTCACGCCCGGCAAGAATGACCCGCCCGGAACGCAGCGCTGGCGCTTCCGAACCGCGCAGCTCTTTACGCCGAACACGGCGGAACTCACCCCGGACGGCCGCGCGACCCTCCTGCGCTTCGCGCGGGTCCTGCGGGAAAACCAGGACAAGTGGCGCCGCATCCGCATCGAGGGGCACACGGTGCGCACCACCCGGAACGACCGCTGGGAGGAAGCCACCAACCGAGCCGCCGCGGTCGCCCGGCTCCTCGTGAATGAAGGCAAGGTCGCGCCCTGGTTTCTCACGACCGCCGGTCGGGGCGGCCAGGACCCCCTTGCTCACCTCGCGCCCGATGACCCCGCGCAGGCGCGCATCGAGGTCGTGCTGGAGTACGCGGGTCAGGCGGCAGACGGAGGGTCCGGGCGTTGAGCTGCCCCGAGTGTGCCCAGCACAACGAGCCCGGCGCGTTCACCTGCCGCGCGTGCGGCGCGGTCCTGGCCGCCTTGCCGCCCGGCACGAAGCTCGCCTTGCGCTACCGAACAGAGCGCGCCCTCGCGCGTGACGAGGCGAGCATCACGTACCTGGCGTTCGACGAGGATCGCCAGGAGGCCGTCATCCTGCGTGAGTTCCTGCCTCCTCGGTTCCGGCGGGTTGGCACGCTGGTCGTGCCGGACGAGCATGAGGGCTTTGCGCGCGAGCGCGAGCGCTTCTGGCACGTCGCTGAGGCCTGGCGTGACGAGCCGCACGAGGGGCGGCAGCGGGTGCTGGACGCCTTCGAACAGCACGGCACCGCCTACGCGGCGCTGGACACCCACAGCGGAGTGCCGCTCGCGCGGGTGCTGAGGGCGCAGGCGCTCGAGCCCGCGGCGGGCCTGGCCCTCGTGCGCTCGCTGGCTGGCGCCCTGGCCTTCGCGCACGGCAAAGGTGAGGTTGACGGTGCCTTGGCGCCCGAACGCGTGCTCGTTCGGGACGGCGCGTACACCCTCACGCCGCCCTGGCCGGGCCTCACCGCCCCCGAGCGCTTCCAGGCGCCGGAAGTGCTCGGGGGCCGTCCCATCACGTCCAGCGGGGACGTGTACGCGCTTGGGGCGCTCGCGCTGTTCGCCCTCACCCGCCGCCCGCCCCCCACGGCCGTTGAGCGCGCCCTGGGAGAAGCGCTGCCGAGCCTCCCCACGGGCACGCCGGACCTCCTGACACGCGCGGTGACGCGCGCGCTGGCCCTGCGGCCCGACGAGCGCCCCCGGGACGGGGCGGCCCTGCTCGCGCTCTTCACGTCCGCCGCCGCCGCGCCGGTCACGCCCTCCAGCCGGACGGTCCGCGCGCACTCGGGGCCAGTTCTGGGTGTCGCCGTGAACCCTCGCGGTGAGATCGTCACCATCGGCGCAGACCTACGGGCGTGTCGCTGGTCCCCGAGGCTTGAGCCGCTCGATTCGTCCTCGTTCACGCGCGGGCGGCCCACGTCAGTGCAGGCCGCCGGTGAACGCTTCGTACTCACCGACTCGGGCGGCGGCGTGATGGTGTGGGGGGACGTCACCCGCACCGCCGCCGCCCCTGAGGGCATTCATCAGCTCGTGGTGCTTCCCGGCGCGGCACGGGCGCTCGCGTGGACCGCGGCGAACACACTCGCCCTGTGGGACCTCGAGGCGCTTCGTTCGCTGGGGCAAACGCGGCCGCTGCCTCACTGGATCACCGGCCTCGCGGCGAGCGTGCAGCGCTGGGGAGCGTACGTGGGCACGGCGGACGGTGGCCTGTGGTGGCTTGACGCGCACAGCGGAGACCTCGAGCGCCTCGCCACCCTCGGCGGCGTTCCCCGTGCCCTCGTCGCCTTGCCGGATGACACCCCGGTCGCGGCCCAGGGGCGCAGGCTACAGGCCCTGGGCGGAGCGAGCTGGTCACTGCCGGATTCGGTCACAGCGCTGACGGCCAGCAGTGACGGGCGAACCGTGCTGGCCGTCAGCGCGGGCGGTGAGCTTGTCGAGGTCCGCGCGTCAGGGCCGCGTGTTGCCGCCCAGATGAACACCCGGCCCACTGCCTTGGCGCTCACCCCATCCGGCACGCATGCGGTGGTTGGGACGGACACCGGGGTGCTGTGCGTTCTGGAGTGCTCCTGAACACTGGACGACCCCAACGAGAGACACGGCCAACGCCTTCGCTGCGGCCGCCGGACTACCGCAGGGTGAGCACCGGGGGCGGCGCGCAACTGCTGCGGACGATCAGGCGGCCGGGAAGCACCTGATGGGCAGGGTGAACTTCTTCCCCGGCGAGCGCTCGCAACACGGCCTTCGCCGCCGTCTCGGCCATGGCCACCACCGGCTGCTCCATCACGGTCACCGGAGGATCAACGAGCGCCGTCCAGGGGTAGTTGTCAAAGGTGAGGAGCGAGAGGTCCTGTGGCAGGCGCAGTCCCCGTTCCCGAATGGCCCGAAATGCCCCGATGGCCTGCGTTCCGGTCAGCGCGATCAGGGCCGTGGGCGGCTCGGGCAACCCCAGCAGCTCGTGGGTGAGGGTATAGGCGGTGTCCTCGGTGAGCAGGGTCACCCGCTGGTAGGCGGGCGGCACGCTCAGGCCGCGCTCGCGCATGGCCTGGGGAAAGGTGCGCGAACGCTCCTCGGGGTGCACCTGCGGGTCATAGGTGCCCAGGGCAGCGATGCGGGTATGCCCCAGACCATGCAAGTAGGCCACCGCCTCGCGCATGCACGCCGCGTTGTCCAGAACAACGCTCGGAAAAGACGAGTCGGGAGGCCGGTAGTCGTACTCCAGAAGAAACAGGCCGCGTTCGCGCAGGCGGTGCAGGTACTCCCGGCTCTCTGGGCCGTAGCCGGGTCGCAGCAGAATCGCCGCGACCCGCTGCCCGTACAGGCGGCTGAGTTCCTGGCGTTCCAGGCGCGCGCTGTACTCGTTCTCGCTGATGATGAGGGTGTAGCCGGCCGCCTGTAGGGTGCGGGCCGCGGCACGGGCAAACTGCGCAAAAAACGGCTCGACAATGCTGGCCACCACCAGCCCGACCGTGCGGCTCTGGCCGCCGCGCAGGCTCCCGGCGCGTTGGTCGGGTTCGTAGCCGAGCTGGGTGATCGCCTGCTGCACCCGGGCCAGCGTTTCGGGGGTGAGTTTGTCAGGCTCGCGCAGGGCGCGTTTGGCTGTGGTGGGCGAGACGCCCGCAAGCCGCGCAACGTCTTGGATCGTGGCCACGGGCGCATTCTAGAACCTGCCGGTACATCAGAGAAGGCGGCGGTCCATCCGGCTGGCCACGAGGCCACTGTCTGTACCGAGTTCAATGCCAAAGACTAGACGAAGGTTCGGCGCTGTGTTTCAATGATGGCCACGAGACCATTTCTTGGGAACTGGGGGTTATCCCTGCAGTTGAGGCTGTGCGTGTCCTGGCGTTCGGGTCGCTCGCCCTTTCTTCGTCCTGCCGCGGGGCGGTTTCAGGAGGTTTTGTCATGAAAAAGCTTGTTCTGCTTGGCCTTGCGCTGGGTGCCAGTGCTCAGGCTGCCACCACCATTACCATCGCCACGGTCAACAACCCGGACATGGTCACGATGCAGAAACTCACGCCGGAATTCACAAAGAAATACCCGGACATCAACGTGAAGTGGGTGGTGTTGCCCGAAAACGAGCTGCGCCAAAAGGTCACGTTGGACGTAGCGAGCAATGCGGGGAGCTTTGATGTGGCGACCGTCGGGACCTATGAGGTGCCCATCTGGGCCAAGAACGGCTGGTTGGACCCCCTCAACCCCCTGTTCGGCAAGAATCCGGCCATCGCCCGGAGCTATGACCTCGCGGACGTGCTGGAGCCCGTGCGCAAGGGCCTGTCGTACAACGGTCAGCTCTACGCTCTGCCGTTCTATGCCGAGTCCAGCATGACGTACTACAACAAGGATCTCTTCAAGAAAGCGGGGCTCACCATGCCCGCCCAGCCCACCTGGCAGCAGATCCAGACCTTTGCCGCCAAGATTCATAATCCCGCTCAGGGCGTGTATGGCGTCTGTCTGCGCGGTCTGCCCGGCTGGGGTGAGAACATGGCGCTTTTCGGCACGATGGTCAATACCTTTGGCGGCCGCTGGTACGATCCCAACTGGCAGGCACAGCTCAACACCCCGGCCTGGAAAAACGCGATGACCTTTTACGTGAACCTGCTCAAGAAGTACGGCCCTCCCGGTGCGACGAGCAACGGCTTCACGGAAAACCTCACCCTGATGAGCCAGGGCAAGTGCGGGATGTGGGTGGATGCGACGGTCGCCGCCGGTTTCCTCAAGGATCCCGCCTCCAGCAAGATCGTGAACGCGGTGGGCTTTGCCAACGCGCCCGTAGGGCCCGGCACCCCGCGCGGCAGCAACTGGCTGTGGTCGTGGAGCCTGGCCATTCCCAAGAGCACCAAAAAGGAGGACGCCGCCTTCAAGTTCATCACCTGGGCGACCTCCAAGGACTACATCGCCCTGGTGGCGCGCGAAAAGGGCACCTGGGCCGCCGTTCCCCCCGGCACCCGCAGCAGCACCTACGCCAACCCCAACTACAAAAAGGCCGCCGGGGACTTTGCCAGCCTGGTGCTCAACGCCATTCGCCGGGCAGATCCCACCCGCCCCACCAAGGACCCCGTGCCCTACACCGGGATCCAGTTTGTGGGCATTCCGCAGTTCCAGGCGCTAGGCACCCAGGTGGGCCAGTACCTTGCCGGCGCCCTGAGTGGTCAGACGAGCATCGACCAGGCCCTACAGCAGGCCCAGGCAGCCGCCACGCGCGTTGCCAAGGAAGGCGGATACCAGAAGTAAGCCTGACGTTCCCCTACAGGTGATGCCATGACGACGGCTGCTCCTCCCACCACCGCGACCCGCGTGCCGCCCGCCCCCAAGCGCGGCGTCCGCCTCACCCCCGCCGCGCTCGTCTGGCCCGCGCTGCTGTACCTGATCCTGACCACCCAGGTGCCGTTTTTCATGACGGTGTACTACTCGTTTTTTCGGTACAACCTGGTTGATCCCACCAGTCGGCCCTTTGTCGGCCTGGCCAACTACGCCGCTCTGCTCACCGATCCGCAGAATGTGCACATCCTGGTGAATACGGTGGTGCTGGCGGGAGGCACCCTCCTCCTGACCCTGGTGATCGGCGGTGCGCTGGCCCTGCTCCTTCACCGGCCCTTCGTGGGGCGGGCACTGCTGCGCACCCTGCTGATCAGTTCCTTTTTGGTGATGCCGGTGGTCACCGCCGTGGTCTGGAAGAACATGCTGCTCAACCCGGTGTTCGGCTTCTTCTCCTGGCTGGTCACCCGGTTGGGCGGGACG
Source organism: Deinococcus sp. YIM 77859 (assembly GCF_000745175.1). Lineage (NCBI taxonomy): Bacteria > Thermotogati > Deinococcota > Deinococci > Deinococcales > Deinococcaceae > Deinococcus > Deinococcus sp. YIM 77859. The sequence continues at coordinate 3,558 of NZ_JQNI01000004.1, read as the reverse complement.
CCGGTGGACTGGCTGGCGCAGTATCCGATGGCCAGCCTGATCGCCATGATCACCTGGGAATGGACGCCCTTTGCCATGCTGATCCTGCTCACCGGCCTGCAAAGCCTGCCGGATGATCAGCTCGAGGCGGCGCGGCTCGACGGCGCGGGTCCGCTGCAAGAGTTCCGGCATATCGTGCTGCCGCACTGGACCCAAGCCATCCAGGTGGTCGTGCTGATGGAGACCATCGCCCTGCTTCAGGTCTACGGCGAGATCTACGGCTCGACAAGCGGCGGCCCCGGCATCGCCACCACCAACCTGCCGTACTTCATCTACCAAAAGGCCTTTGCCGAGTACAACATCGGCCTGGCGAGTGCGGCAGGCGTCATCACGGTGATTCTGACGAATATTCTGGCCGTCTACCTGCTGCGGATGATCAGCCGCAGCTCCGGCGGGAGGGCCCACGCATGACCACGTCGTCCACCCCCCTGACCTCGCGCCTCCGGGTCCGCCCCATCCTGCTGACGGTGCTCACCTACCTGATCGCGCTCGCCTTTCTGTTCCCGCTGGTGTGGATGCTGCTGGCCGCCTTGAAGACCGAGGCGCAGGCGTTTGCCACGCCGCCGGTGTTCCGGTTTACGCCTACCCTAGAAAACTTTCAAAAGGCCCTGCCCGCGTACTTTCCGGCGCTCAAAAACAGCCTGATCGCCGCCCTGGGCAGCACGCTGCTCGCCTTTGTGCTGGGGCTGCCCGCCGCCTTTGCGCTCGCGGTGTATCCCACCCGGCGGGCGCACGGCACCCTGACCTGGATGCTCTCCACGAGGATGATGCCCGCGGTGGGCGTCATCGTGCCGCTGTTTTTGCTGTTTCGCAACCTGGGGCTGCTGGACACCCTGGGCGGCCTGATCCTGATGTACACGACCATGAACCTGCCGCTGGTGGTGTGGATGATGCACTCCTATATGTCCGAAATTCCCTTTGCGATCTACGAGGCCGCCAAGGTGGACGGCGCCAGTGTCAGCCAGGAGTTTTTCCGCATCGCCCTGCCGCTCTCCATGCCGGGCGTCGCCGCCACCGCGCTGCTGGCCCTGATCTTTGCCTGGAATGAGGTGTTTTTCGCCATCAATCTGACGAGTGCGGACGCGGCCCCCCTGAGCGTGTTTATCGGCTCGTTCAAGACCTCAGAGGGCCTTTTTTGGGCGCAGATGAGTGCCGCCGCCACCCTCACCGTGCTGCCGGTGCTGATCTTCGGCTGGCTGGCCCAGCGTCAGCTCGTGCGCGGTCTGAGCTTCGGAGCGGTGAAATGACGCGCTCTGCCGAAATGATGCCGGCCGCTGTCATCACGGCACCCGGTCAGGTCGAGGTGCGCGAGCTTCCGGCGCCGCATCCCGGCCCCGGCGAGGTGCGCATCCGCGTCCACGGCACCGGCGTATGCGGCACGGACCTGCACCTGCTGCACGGTCACTTCGGTGCCCGCTTTCCCCTGGTGCCCGGCCATGAGATCAGCGGTTGGGTGGATGAGGTGGGCCCCGGCGTCCGCAACGTGCGGGAAGGCGACCTGGTGGCCGTGGACCCCAACCTGTGGTGCGGTCAGTGCCACGCCTGCCAACGCGGTCTCTTTCAGCACTGCGCGCACCACGAGGCCCTGGGGGTCACGCGGCCTGGCGGCTTTGCGCGCTACACCGTCTGCCCGGCCACCAACGTCTACCCGGCGCAGGGCCTGACGGCGGACCAGGCGTCCTTTGCCGAACCGCTGGGCTGCGTGGCCTGGGGCATGAAGCGGCTGCGCCCGCCGCCCGGCGCGAGCGCGCTGCTTTTTGGTGCCGGCGCGATCGGACTGCTGCTGATGCAGGGCCTGCTCGCCAGCGGCTGCGCGAGCGTGACGGTGGTCGACCCGGTGCAGGACCGGCTTGACCTCGCGCGGGCGCTGGGGGCCAGCGCGACGCTGCGGCCCCACGCGGAGCTGAGCACCGAACTGCTGGACAAGCACCCCCACGGCTTTGACGTGACGGCCGAGGCGACCGGTGTGCCCACCGTTGTGCAGGCGCTGCCTGACCTGACGGCCGTCGGGGGACAGGTCCTGGTGTTTGGGGTCGCCCCCGAAGAAGCCACGGTGGCCCTCAGCCCCTACACCCTCTTCCAGCGGGACCTGAGCGTATTGGGCTCCTTTGCGCTGAACCAGACGGTGCCGCTCGCGCTCGACTGGCTGCGCGCCGGGCGGGTCAAGGTCGAGCCGCTGATCACCCACCGCCTGCCGCTGACGCGGGTAGGGGAAGCGCTCAACCTCAAGGCCCATCCCGGGCTGGCGGGCGCACAAAAGGTGTTGATGACGCCGGGGGACGTGCCCGCCGAGTGACCTCTCCCCCACCCACTCTCTCCCAGGAGGTTCCATGACCACCCATGACCGCTCCATCCTCGACCTGTTCCGCTTGGACGGCCGGCACGCCCTGGTGACCGGCGGCGCGCAGGGCATCGGCTTTGAGATCGCGCGGGGCCTGGCCCAGGCCGGGGCGCGGGTCACCCTTGCGGACCTCAATCCGGATGCGGGCGCGGAGGCGGCCCGCGAGCTGGGCGCCGCCTTTGAGGCGCTGAACGTGAGTGACCCGGAGGCGGTCGAGGCCCTGGCCCAGCGCCTCCCCGAGGTGGACGTCTTGGTGAACAACGCGGGCATTGTCCGCAACACTCCGGCAGAGGACACACCCGACGAGGAGTGGCGGGCGGTGCTGAGCGTGAACCTGGACGGCGTGTTCTGGTGCTGCCGGGCGTTCGGGCGCCAGATGCTCGCGCGGGGTCGGGGAAGCATCGTCAGCACGGCGAGCATGAGCGGCCTGATCAGCAACCATCCGCAGCCCCAGGCGGCCTACAACGCGAGCAAGGCCGCCGTGATTCACCTCACCCGCTCGCTGGCGGGCGAGTGGGCGGGGCGGGGCGTGCGGGTGAATGCGGTGGCGCCCGGCTACACGGCGACGCCGCTGACCAAGCGCGGCCTGGAGACGCCCGCGTGGCGTGAGACCTGGCTCAAGGAGACGCCGCTTGGCCGCCTGGCCGAGCCGCGCGAGATCGCGCCCGCCGTGCTGTATCTCGCCAGCGACGCAGCCAGTTTTGTGACTGGACAGACCTTGGTGGTGGACGGCGGCTACACGGTGTGGTGAGCTCGGCCGCTCCACAGAAAGGGTGAACCGTGACGACTTCAGAAGCTGCGTTCGTCTCCTCGCGCACGAGCGTGCTGCATGGCCCGCGTGACCTGCGCTGGGAGACGCGGGCGGTCGGTGCCCCCGGGCCGCACGAGGTGCGGGTGCGGGTGCGGCGGGTCGGCGTGTGCGGAAGCGACGTGCACTACTACACCCACGGGAGGATCGGCCCGTTTGTGGTGGAAGCGCCGCTTATCCTCGGCCATGAGGTCATGGGTGTGGTCGACGCGGTGGGGAGGCGTGTCACCCGGCTCCAGGTGGGCGACCGGGTCGCGCTGGAACCCGGCTTGCCCTGCCGCCGCTGCGCCTACTGCAAACGCGGGGCGTACAACCTCTGCCCGGACATGACCTTTATGGCGACGCCGCCGGTGCACGGAGCACTCGGTGA
>NZ_JQNI01000003.1 GCF_000745175.1 Deinococcus sp. YIM 77859 | reverse complement strand
GGCCGCCAGCGCTTCGCCCCGTTCTGCTGTCCACGTACCCACGTTCACGTCAGCACCTGGCCCTTCTCGGTCCCCAGGTCGCGGATGTTGTAGCCGGTGGCCGCGCGTGCCTCACGGTTGAGGTGGGCCATCAGGACCGCGCCGGGGTTGGTGAGGTTCTGGCCCTGCATTCGGTAGCGCTCGACCGCCTGGACACAGCGGCGCACCGTCGGCACCCCCAGATGAACGAGCGCCTTGTAGTAGCCCACGGCGGCCACCGCGTGCGTGCCCGGCGCGTCGTGGTGAATGGCGATCTGCGTGGCGAGTTCCCAGAGGTCGGGCCGCTGCACTCGCAATCTGTCTAGACAACCTTCCAAATCTCCGCCGTGCGAATCCACCCCAGCCGCCCCTTTCGTTGCCAGCGGCGCAGCGTCGAGCCACGCCTGAACCTGACCGGCGAGCGGGGCGACTGGGGACGAACGACCCTTATTCCGGGGTTCGCGGTTTTCCACAACGCCCTTTTGTTTTTGAGTTTCTAAGGGTCGTTCTTTAGTCCTCTCAAATTGAGAGGGTGAGTCCAGGACGACAAAAATCCCGTCTTGTTCCACCGGCTCCGCGTAGTACGCCTCTTCCAGCTCGGCGGCAGGTCGGGCTCGAACATGGCGACCGTGAAGAGGGTGCCCACGTTGCGCCGCTCGCCTGCCACCTCACGCTGCACCTTTTGGGTTCGGATGAAGAGATGGGCGAGCGGGTGCCTCAGCGCCCGGTAGAAGGTCGCCACGCTCATTCCGCAGGCCCGGGCAAAGCAGTGGTCCCCCATCCACCTTCAACACCACCTGCTCGCGGACCTGCACCGGCTGCCCGGACGCACTCACGCGCAGGTAGCAGCGCTTGCGCAGTTCCTCCACGATGGCGATCAGGTTGCGGCCCTGCGCCCCCGAGAGCCGCCCTCCGGCAAGGCTGGTGGAGCTGATCGACGTGAGCACCTGGCCCCAGGCGGCCCCACCGGTCGCGCCAGCGGGCTGAGGCGTTGCGTGGGCGTCCACCGGAAGACGACCGGCGTGCGGACGTGTTGCGGCTCGTAGTGCGCCAGCACGGGCTGAGCCTTGACCGACCGGCGGCCCAGGCCCAGGGCGCGCAGCGCGTCCTCACGGGACAGCAGGCGCGGGCCGGATTGCGGTGGCGAGCCGGGATGGGGCCGCTTCCCCTGCATCCTCGCGGCGAACTGGGCACGCAGCAGCTCGCGGCGGCGGCCTCCCGCTGCAACTGCGCGTCTGAAACGGCTGGCAGGCGGGAAATCACTCGAGCTCCGCCCCCTCCAGCATCCGCCCCGCCTTGCGCCGCTGGAACTGCACGGCGTGCCCGGCGCGGCGCACCAGGGCGAGCACGCGCGGATTCGTAGGGTGGCGGCGCGCGATGGCCTCCACCCGGGCGGCCAGGCGCTCGAGTTCCGGCACGTCGAGGCGCTGGCAAGCGTCAATGGCGAGGCTGGGGATGCGGTTCAGCTCGACGCAATCCACCTGGGCGGCGTTGGGTACAGCCGCGAAGGCACGGACAACGGACGTTGAATGGGTCATGGGGGAGTCCTTTTTTGACGGCCAGCACGGCAAAGAAGTGGCATCCCTATCGGGGAGCAACACCGACCTGCCAACCGGGGGCGGGTAAGGGCAAAAGGAACGTTGTGGACGGCCCAGACGTGGCGTCCAACCGTGGATTCGGGAGGGGGTTCCGGTCCTCGACGGCCGGGTTAGGGAAGGTCGAGGGGGAGGGTCGAGCGGGCAGCCACAGCGTTCTGCCCGCCGCGAGCTGTGGGAACGGCCCCACCGGGCGGGTCACGGGCCTGGCGGCTCACGGGCTGACCCCCCAGCGCCGCATCACCCAGGGGAAGAGGTAGCGGCTGCGCGGGTGGTGTAGCCCAGCGGCTCGCTGAGGGCGCAGCGGTCGCAGCGCAGCGAGAGTTGCTGGGCGCGCAGGGCGGGCAGGGGTGTGCCCATGATCCACACGTCCTCGTGAGCGCACTTGGGGCAGCGGGCCAGACTGCGGTCAAGGGTAGGCAGGCTCAAGCCGGACCCTCTTTCCTGCTCGCGGGCGGGCTGACCGGCGGGGGCACCAGGCTCGCCGCGTACCGGGCCAATCGCTCGGCCACCAGGCGTGCGGCCTGCTCGGGCGTGCCGCCCCCCGGGACTCCCTCGATGACCACACCCGCGAAGTAGGGGCGCGGCGCGTCCTTGCGGCGGCCCCTCACGAGGCCACCTGCTCGGTCAGCGCCTGGTCCAGGGCTGCCGCGTCCTCGCGCAGCAGGGCGGGCAGATGTGAATGGCCCACCGACTCGAGCGCAGACGCTGCCAGGCGGAGGCGCTGCACCAGGACCCGCACACGCAGTTCAGGCAGGTTGACCCCGGCGTGACCGTCGCCGCGCCGCTCATGCCCCCACCTCTCCAGCACAGTCCAGATGAGCGGCCCGCAGGCGCACCCCCGCGCGCACGGTGGCCACCGCAAGCGCCAGCAGGCCCAGCACCAGGCCGGTCATCGGCGCTGCTCCAGGTCGAGATACCGTTCGGCCTCGCTCATCTGGGCAGGCGTGGGCACCCGCACGGCCTTCTCCAGCTCCTCCGCGAGCGAGGTCAGGTGATCGGCCATCGGCAGCTCAGCCGCCAGCGTGTAGGCGTGTGCCGTGGCGCGCAGGTACAGCAGCAGGTCACGCACCAGCATGGGCGAAACGACCACGTCGGGGCAGAGGGCGACAGCAGCACGGAGGGATAGGGCAAGGGGGGGTTAGTGCTCATCGGGTGTCTCCTGGGGGAAGGATTTGCGTCTTTTTCAGAGTCTGGTTGCTCTAGCACTTGATTGCTAATCTTGGCCGAAAAAAGAGCCTCTATAGGGACTCCTAGGGCCTCTGCCAACGGTGCAGCAATATCTAGAGAAGCCGTCTGGATCGCGCCGCGCTCATGCTTCTGGATCGTAGAAATTTTGACCCCAGAAATCGCTGACAGCTCACTCTGGGTAAGCCGACGCCAGACCCGTAGCCGTTTGAGTTGGCTGAGCGCGTACGGATTCTCGGGCATGAACTCATACTAGAGTCTTACAGCTAGCTTTTCAATGCTATAGAGGCAAAAGGTTAGGCGGAACGCAACTCAATGTATAGCATTCTCGTACTAGCGAGCGGATGCTAGCGAACCTCCTACCTATGGCAACCCCCAGAGCGCGCAGCAAGCAGAAGGCTACCCCAGCCTGGGCCGAAGCTCTTCGCGAGCGTCGGATGAAACTCGAACTGTCGCAGGAAGAGGTTGCCGCGCGAACGGGCGACGCTCTTTCGCAGCGCACTATCTCAGCCCTTGAAACCGGCGCGACCCCTCTGGAGAAGGTGGCTATCTCACGGGTGATCAGTCTTGCAAACGCCCTGAACTGGACATTGCGCCAAATGCAGGAGGCGACGGGGATTGACCTGGGAGCTGCGAATCATGACGGTTGGACTATCGCCGGTTCCGGCCCCCAGCTCCTCACCCCTATACACAACGTCTACCGCGTCCCCGTGATCGGCCTTGCCAGCGCGGGCGCGCCGTGGCGGACGACCAGGACGCGCGCATCATCGGCTGGGAGTATCCCGCCGCCGACGAGTACCGCCCGCACATGCTCTGCCTCCAGGTGGACGGCGAGAGCATGGACAACGGCGACACGGACGGACTGCGCAACGGTGACCGGCTGTATGTGGACACGCGTGACCTCACCTTGCAGGACGGCAAGGTGTACGTGGTCCACGTCCACGGGAATGGGATCGTGGTGAAGCGGGCGCGGCAACTCGGGAACGACTGGTGGCTGTTCAGCGACAACAGCAACTTCAGCCCCACGCGGCCGATGAGGCGACGATCATCGGGCGGGTGTACTGGCACCAGCCGCGCGGGAAGCGGTTGTAAGAGTGCTGTGACTCACTATCTCAAATACTTCGCCCGTCATGAAAAAACTGTTTCTATTGAGTGGCCTTCTTCCTTTGCTCCTGGCTGCCTGCGGGAGCGGCAGCACAGTGACAGCACCCCCAGCCAATATCAACCCCAGTGGGGCTTGGGTCGCCACCGAGACGGTCAATGGTGTTCAACGTGCCTGGGACATGAACATCAATGCTGTCAATGGTTCGTGGTCTACGACCTCACTGTGGCAGGGAAGTTCTGGAATTATCGATATTCTCAGTATCTCAGGGACTTACACGCCTTCGACCGCCTATCCCCTCAACAGCAACATAACGGTTCTCCAAATGGGAGACTCCGCCTGCAAGGTGGACGGCATCTCATACATCCTCAAATCCGTTGTGAGCGGTCAGTTCGTGTCGAGCAATCTCTACAAGGGGACGGAGGATCATTTCGTGTGCGAGAACGGCGGCTTCGTCTACAAGGGGTCAGGTACGTTCGCAATGACGAAGAACTGAAGGAAGCCGCAACGTGTGGGGAGGGGGGGTGTCCACTATGACCTCTCCCCTCCCCGCCGCCATCTACCTGCGCGTGTCGGGCAAGCACCAGGCCGAGGGCCGCTTTGGGCTGGCCGCCCAGGAGCACGAGTGCCGGGCGTATGCGGCGCGTGTGGGCCTGCGGGTGGCGCGGGTGTACGTGGACGTGATCAGCGGGGCGCGCGACGAGCGGGCACAGTTCACGCAGCTCCTCGCGGACGCGGCGGGGTACTCGGTGGTGATCCTGGGTGTGCAGGACCGCCTGGCGCGTGATGTGCCGCTGTCCTACGCGATGCTGGGCGCACTTCAGCGGGCTGGGCTGCGAGTCCACAGCGCCCTTGAGGGGCCGCTCGACCTGGAGGACGACGGCCATGCGCTGAATTTCGGCATCCGTGCCGTGATCGCTGACCAGGAGCGCCGCCGCATCACGGCGCGGATGTACGGCGGCAAGCTGGCAAAGGTGCGTGACAGGGGCCAGCCGGTCGCGCCCATCCGGGCCTACGGCTGGAAGGACGGCGCGCCGGACCCCGAGACAGGGGCGCGCGTGGCCTGGATCTTCGAGCAGGTGGAACGGCGCGGGCTGAACCAGGTGCTCGACGAGCTGGAGCGCCTGGGCGTCCCCTCCCCCACGGGGCGGCCACGCTGGGGCAAGACAGCGCTGCTGAACCTGATCCGCAATCCGCTCTACCGGGGCGAGTACGGCTACGGGCGCAAGGGGGAGCGCCTGACGCTGGCGGTGCCTGCGCTGGTGACCCCGGAGCAGTGGGCGCGCACGAACGCCGCTGTTGCGCGCCGCTTCAAGGGGTCGGGGCGGGCTGGGACACTGGCGCACATCTACCACCTTCAGGGGGTGGCGCGGTGCGGGGAGTGCGGCAGCACCATGAGTGCCCACAGCCCCACGCCCAGAGACGGGGCAGTACGGCACCGCTACTACCATTGCCGGGGCACGCTGAAGATCGCCGGGAGGCGCTGCGAGCACCGGCGGTCCTATCCCATCGATGTGCTGCACCAAGTCGTTGCTGAAGGGCTAGCCGTGCTGCTGAGCGAGCCCAAGTTGCTTGCCGAAGCTGTGGCCCGCGGCGTACACGAGCGGCCCGGATCGGGGCCAGGAAGAGTGGCCACGGAGCTCGCTCGTCTCGATGCGGAGTGGGAGCGCTGGAAGGGTGCACTGCGCGCCGGAGCGATCACGCCGGAGGAGCTGGCCGCCGAGCGCCGCCGAATTGATGCCGCTCGCGCTGCCCTCAGCACGGTCGAGGCACCGACGCCGCTTGACGTGGAGACATGGGTAGCTCGGACAACTCGGGCAGTGGCTGACCTGCCCCTCGGTGAGGCCTTGAGAGTCGCCGGAATTGGGGTGCGCGTCCATGCAGGCGGCGCGGTAGAATTCGTAGTCACGCCCTGAGGACCAGGGCAATGCCAGGCCGCAGAATCCCTCTGTTAGGCTGAAGGAGTTGGTTTATACGCGTGCACACCTAATCACCTATAGGTGTTCAGTCGTATAAAGTTCAGGCTCGCGTCCAGCCGCCGATGTTCGTGATGATCTGACTGATCCCGCCCGTGACGTTGTGGACGTCCTGGGCCACGTCGGGAATGTTGCTGCCCGCCCAGAAGTTCTTCTCTTCTAGGGACCGGCTGAGCTTGTCGGCGATGATGAAACTTCCGGCGATGACGGCCAGGGCGATGATGCCCGCACCCATCAGGACATTCTTCTGCTGTTCGTTCATGTCAGTTCCCCCACCACGGGACGGTATGCAGTTGCGGGTACTTCTTGGCGGTGGCGATGACGAGGGCACTGTAGGGCCGGTTTCCGCAGCCGCATTCGGCACGCAGGACGCTCACCTTGCTCAAGCAGGCCCCAGCGCACCCATTCGCCCGGTACTTCAGCCAGTTGCCACGCCCCATGCCGTAATGCTGGAGGGTGACCTTCACGCTTGAGCTGCACTCCGGGAAGGTCCGCCGCAACCACAGCATGTAGCGAAGGCCGACCTCCAGTTGCGTCGCTGGCGATTCGACCGGCCAGCGAATGCCCACCTGCTGCGCCGCGACGCTCGTGACCTGAAGGGGACCCACCGCGCCGCTGCTGGCGTTGCGGGCGAGCAGTTGCAGGTCGCTTTCCGCCCGCGCGTGCCCGAAGGCGAGGTCAAGCGGATAGTGGAGCTCCTCGCACACCGTCACCAGGTTCACCGCGAGGGTCCGCGACGCCTGGGGCGAGAGCCGCCGCGCCGGAATCTCGGCGTAGATGGCCGCCTCGCACTGATCGATCAACCGGGAACGGCTGCTCCTCGCGGGCGGCACGCTGGGTGCCGTCGGGGTGGGGACGGTGGGCGTCGTGGGCACCCTGATGGGTGGGGTGCTTGGTGTGGGTGCCACTTTTTTCGGCGTGGCGGCGCGGTTGGTGAGCAGCACCAGACCCGCACCTACGCCACCGATGAGCAGGGCCGCCTGAGCGCCGTTCCGCCTCACACGGGCACCATCTGCACGCGGTATTCCACTCCCCCTTCTCGTGCGCGCAGCTCGGGGGCCGCACCTGGCACCGCCAGGATGTAGGCCTCACCATCCACCAGGGGGAGAGCCGTTGTCGAGCGGGGCAGCGCGCTCCGGCCTAGACGGCCCACAACACCGGAGCGGGCTACACCAGAGGAGACGAGGAGCTGCCACTGTGGAGCCTGGTTCGCGCGTCGGTCGTTGTCCTGGTCGCTGGGCATAGCGCTCCGACTACTCCACCAGATTCCCGCATGCCCGAAGGCAAAGCCCTCCGCAGGGGGCAGCGATGCCCGATTTCCACCCATGGTTACCCAGGCATCCCCAGGACCGCACATTGCCAGGCGATACAGGGTATTGGGGGCCAGCTCCACCGGCTCCGGGAATATGGGGCGTATTACATTTCCCTGAACTGTCCCCTCAGCCTCCGCCAACAGGGCCCCATCCAACACCCGGTACAGCCGTAGCACTCGCCCCTCACCATCGGGCGGATTGGCTGGATCATTTTGCAGGCGCACCCCAGCCAAGTATGTCGTGCGGTTGGGCGTCGTGAAATCACCGTAAATACCCGGCACTCGCTCCCCCACAAACTGTGCCAGTTCCAACGCCTCCGGCACCAGTGTGGCGGGCAGAAAATCAGTGGAGAGGGGGACGGGGTTGTCTGGGCCGTAGCGGCTCGCCAACCCCCGCAGCCCCAAATTGGGAGCCTCGATCCGCACACTTGTCATGGGTGAACCCGCCGTAAATGTAGCCAGGCGCACGCCCGAGGCGTGCAGGTCTGTTTCTGGACTCAACGGCAGCACCCGCAGCTGCCCATACCCCGTGGCCAGCTCGTGCGTCAGGTGCTCCTTTGTGGCGGGATCTTGGGTGTCGTGTGCTGAATACAATGGATCCGCAGTCACGTAGAGGGCCATCTGTGCCCCGGGCGTCATCCCGGCAGTTTCCACTTCGGCGTTTTTCAGAACCACCGGCACCCCACGCACGATGGCCGCGACGTAGGACACCGTCAGGCGTGTGCCCACCGCACGCACACCCGAGAGCGCCAAAAGCCCATGCACATCCAGGTCCTTGCCTTCATCTTCCATGACCGCCGCCAGTAGGCTCAGGGTGAGGAACTGGAGCAGGTCATGCGGCTCATCGAGCATGTAATCCCGCAGATAGAGTTGATTCTTCCGATTCCTCGGAAGAGCCTGCATCGTTGTAAACAGTCGCCTCATCAGGTTCCCTCAACCGTTGCTAGCCCTACAGCGGTACCGCCCATGTCTTGCGCTCACGCACCTCTCCCCCATTTGCCAGACCGCGCCGCATCAAACGCCGCGTATTCCATAGCCGCTCATGGCCCGCCGTAGGGAGCTCAGCCAGCAATTCTGGAGGGGTATGAAACACGACCCGGCACACCGCGCAGCGCGTCACGCTGACCACCACTGGCTCAAATCCGCTCCCAGGATCAGGAACCACAACCATACGCATGACGGACTCAAGTGGAGTGATGCTGTGCGTCCGAGCTTGTTGGCCTGTATTGCGCTGCTCAGGAATAAGCTCGTATTGAATGGCTGGTTGGCTATCCCAATGTCCTTCCCAGGTCACGAATCCCACGTTGTAGGGGGTACATATCCCCCACCCACATAGAGGCCCGCACCGACACAGTCACCAGGGGCATACGTCACCTCTGGCGATCTACCTTCCCCAAAAACCCACGATGGCCGAAAGGGAGCGTCAGCCGGATCATCGCTGATCACGGCATACCAGACATTCGACGACTCGTAGCCTCCAACCAGATGCCAGCCCTCCGGGATAGTCAGGACATGAAGAAAATTCAGGAAGGAGAAGCGCCGTAAGTGGTATTCAAACCATTTATTCAGCGCTTGCTGGCTGCTTTCCAGTGAATCACCGTAGGCGGTGTGCGTATCTGAACGGGCGAAGAGATACCCAGGGTGCCCATCCCTCTCCTGGGTCCAAATCTCCCACCATCCCGTTGTTGCGATCCCCCGCGGGCTCACATAGACTGCGCCGCCTTCAAAAAAAATTCGGCCAGCCGCTCCGAGCGTCTCAAGGCCACACCTGCACCCAGCCACTGCCGTCGCTGCGCCGCACCTCCAGCGCGGCCAGGCCGTTATTGGGGTGACTGGCGCTGTTCTTGGCCACGTTCAGGCCCTCGCCGTTGATCATGATGCCGCCCTCGCCGCCAAAGGCCGGGCTATAGCGACCGTCGGTGAGGCGTACGCGAACCTGGGGCACATATTCGGCAGGCCGCACCAGCAGCACGCTGGTCCCCATATCCCGCACCACCGGCAGGGATAGCTCTTCGCGGGGGGCGGGGAAGGAGGAAGAGGGGCTGGTTGCGGCAGGGCTGGTTGCGGCGGTGCTGGTTGCGGCAGTGGCGCAGGCACAGGAGCCGACGAACCCGCCTGGCTAAACGCTGGATGGGGCCGCACGGCGGGCGGTTGCGTTCTCTGAAGCAAGGGGGACGGCCGGGACAACCGGGACAGCGCTACAGCGAGGGTGGGCGACGTACCGACCGCCGGAACACCAGAGGAGGACGTAGAAACGTGAGGTGCAGCCGCGGCTACCGGGGTGGGCGCAGGGGTAGGCGTGCTCGACAGCAGCTCGCTGGAGGCAACTCGTGGCGCCTCAGTCACTCCTGCGGCAGCCGGAGGCCGTGGCTGCCGCTGTCGCCACACCAGCACGCCAGCCACGCCACCAGCCAGGCCCAGCACGGGCAGCAGGATCAGCACGGGGCTCTTTTTGGTCATGGGTACCTCACTGCATGTACAGCTGGTAGAAGGCGGGACCGTCCGGGCCGGGATCGATGATCACGCGGCTCACCAGGCACGTCAGGCTGATCGTGGTGGCAGGCGGCACGGTGTGGGACGTGCTGGCCTGCCCACCCAGGCCGATCAGCGTGACCTTGAAGGCCGCGTCGCCCAGGTTGGCGTAGAAGCCGCGGCTCACCGCCCGCCCCTGGTTCAGCTGCTCAAGATCAATGTCGGCACGGGTGCCCGTGGTCGCCTCGACGATCACCGGCAGGCTGGCGAGGCGGCGCGGGGCGATCCGGGCGCTGTCGGCCACGTCCACCACGCCGAACTCGAAGTCGAGCGCGCGCTTCTGGGCCTGGGCCGCCTCACGGCCCGCCCTCACCTCGGCGTAGATGTGGGCCAGGCAGTTTTTCATGTCCTCCAGGCCGTTTTGCAGGATGGGGACGAACTTGGACAGGTCGGGGAACATTCAGCAATCCTCCAGGCGGTGGTAGAGACGGGGAGCGACCCACAGCAGCACCGTGGGCAGCGCGACGAGCGCCAGGCCCACGGCGTTCATGACCCGGCTCACGTCGCGGCCCGGCACCAGCCCGCGCAGCCCGGCCAGGTCGAGCACGACCCCGGCGATGTACAGGAAGCCGCCGAAGCCCTTGCTCCACTCGGCATAGGTGCGGGTGGTGCCGCTCAGCAGAAACAGCAGGTTCCGCACGCAGTAGACGACCAGCACCACCCGGGCGACGAAGAACAGGACGTCGAGCAGGGTCGCCATCAGTCACCGTCCCTGCCCGGCGGATCGTCGCGCTTCTCCTTCAGGCGTGCCGCCACCTCGGGCAGCCCGAAGATGGTGGCGATGACACTGCCTAAAAACAGCGACCAGGTGCTGTCCAGCGGTGGCATTCCTGAAGACCGTGTTGCCCGCGAGGGCCAGCATCACGATCACCACCGCGATGACCAGCAGGCCGACCAGACGCTGCATGCGACTCCCTTTGGTGTAAACGAACGTCTTGACACACGGGCTTATTTCGCGCCCCCACACCCGCAGCCGCAGCCCTGGGCTTTGGGGCTGAGGCTGGCGCGACCGAATCAGCCCGATCGTCATCACCAGCACGCCGTAGACAGCAGGCCGCCAACGGCGGTGTATGCGCCCTGACGGATGAGCTCCATTCCAGAATCCTTCTTCACGGGTTTTTCTCCTGGGTTTCGATCCTCAGCCGCCTCGAACGACGGCTGCAACGTCACAGCAAGCTGGCCCAAGGACGGGTTTCATCGAACAGCCACGGCGGCGTACCACCCGCCCACATCACGTCCGATGCCACCCGCAGGACAGGATCCACCCTCACCGCAGGCGCGGTTGCGTTCCCCGCTGCACGAAAGAGGAGGTCGCCGCCCCGCTCGGCAGGGGCCGCGTCTCATCAAAGATGTCTGGCGGCGTGCCCCCATCCAGACCTTGCCCTGATCGGCCACCGGCTCCCCGACCGCGATGGCGGGCAGGCCGGAGGCCGGCTAGGCGTGGCCGCCGGGGCCTGCTCCTGGCCCTGTCGGCGCGTCATCAGGAAGCCCACCCCCCGCCCGGCGGAGAGAGCCGCGAGCAGCAGCACCACGGACGCTGCGGCCCGCATCAGTAGTACCGCCCCGCAGACACGCCGAAGCCGCCCGTGCCCGAGCTGCTCCCGGCCGGGGTGAAGCCGCCCGAACTGCCCG
>NZ_JQNI01000002.1:2480000-2636324 GCF_000745175.1 Deinococcus sp. YIM 77859 | reverse complement strand
CGCCTGCGCGATGGCCAGGCCGTCCAGGGTGGAGGTGCCGCGCCCCACCTCGTCAAGAATCACCAGGCTGCGGGGGGTCACCCCGTGCAGAATGGCGGCGAGTTCGCTCATCTCGACCATAAAGGTGGAGCGTCCTCCGGCGAGGTCGTCGCTGGCCCCGATGCGGGTGTGAATGGCGTCGTAGATGGGAAGCTCGGCGTGGTCGGCGGGCACAAAAGAACCCATCTGGTGCAGGAGAGCGCAGAGGGCCACCGTCCGCAGGTAGGTGCTTTTGCCCGCCATATTGGGTCCGGTCAGCAGCAGGGTATGCCGGTGCGGGCCAAGTTCAGCGTCGTTGGGCACGAACCTCCCGCCCGCCGCCCGCTCCACCACGGGATGCCGGGCCTGTACCAGCCGCGCCGTGCTCGGGGCGGTGCTGGGCCGCACCCAGCCGCTCTCCACCGCGATCTCGGCCAGCGCCGCCAGCACGTCGAGTTCGGCAAGCGCTCCAGCCGCCTCCGCGAGGGCTTCGGCGTGTCCTGCCAGGCCGTCACGCAGCTCGGTAAACACCTCGAGTTCGAGCCTTTGAGCGGCAGCCTCCAGCCGGACGATCTCGCGTTCGCGCTCGCGCAGATCGGGGCGGGTAAACCGGGCGCGGTCCTTGAGGGTGGCGATCTGGCGGTAGTCGGCCGGAACCCGGCCCAGGTTGGCGCCACTCACCTCCAGGTAGTAGCCGAACACGTTATTAAACCCCACCTTGAGGCTGCTGATCCCGGTGCGTTCGCGTTCGCGAACCTCCAGCTCGGCCAGCCAGGCGCGGTGCCCCAGGGCCTCGGCTCGCAGGGCGTCGAGCTCGGCATGAAAGCCGTCGCGAATCAGGCCGCCCTCGCCGAGGCGCAAGGGCGGGTCGTCCACCAGCGCGGCCCGGATCTGCGTGACCACCTGGGGCAGGCCCGCCAGACGGGCACGGATGCCCGCGAGCAGGCCGTCTTGGTCGCCCAGCAGCGCGGCGGTCTCGGGCAGCAGTTCCAGGGTGCGGGCCAGGGCCGCGACCTCACGGGGGGTGGCCCGGCGGGTGGCCACCCGCGCGGCAAGCCGTTCGAGGTCATGGGCGCGGTACAGCAGGGCCCGCACCGCTCCGCGCAGGTCGGCCCCACGGGTAAGCGTCTCCACGGCGTCGAGCCTGGAACGAATGCTGAGTTCGTCCAACAGGGGCGCCCGCAGCCAGGCGCGCAACCGCCGCCGTCCACCGGCCGTGCGCGTTTCGGCCAGCACGTCCATCAGGGTCATGCCCTGGGGAGACTGCGGGGTAAACACTTCCAGCGCCCGCACCGCCGCGTCGCTCAGGCGCATATGGGCCCCGGGTTCAAAGCGCACCACCCGCCGGACCATCTCCAGCCGGCCCTGCTGGGTGCGGCGGGCGTACCCCAGCACCGCGCCGCAGGCCCGCACCAGCGCGGCCGTCGTCAGCGAGCCGGGCACCTCGGCCAGGGTCTGCACGAGTTCTTGCCGGGCCGTCTCCGCCTCAAAGTTGGCGGGCGAGAGCATCACCGGAAAGCGGGCCTGAAAGTCGGCGAGCAGGGCCCCGTTGCTGGCGAGTTCGGGGGCGAGCAGCACCTCGCGCGCGCGGTGCCGAGCGAGTTCATCGTAGAGGGCCGCACGAGTATGAAAGGCCGCGCAGCGAAACTCGCCGGTCGAGACGTCAAGGAGGGCGAGCCCGTAGCCGTCCCCGGTCGCCACCGCCGCGAGATAATTCTCGTCGGCCGTGAGGAGCCGCTCTTCGGTCACCGTGCCGGGCGTGAGCAGTTGGGTCACCTTGCGGTCAACCAGGCCGCCGCCCGGCTCTTCCAGTTGGTCGGCGACGGCCACGCGCACGCCCGCCGCAAGCAGCCGCTCGACATTCTGGTCCAGCGCCCGCACCGGAATGCCCGCCATCGGCGTCGAGAAATCCTTGCTGCTCTTGTGGGTGAGGGCGATCCCCAGCAACCGCGAGAGCCGCTCGGCGTCCTCGCCAAAGGTCTCGTAGAAGTCTCCCACCTGAAACAGCAGCAGAAAATCAGGGTAGGCGTCGCGCAGGGCCACGTACTGCTCGAGCATAGGCGGCAGCACCCCCGACCCCGTTCCCTTCAACACGCTCTGCGGTACGCCCACCGACATGGGCGGAGAATAGCGTACGCCGTTCTGTTGTGGGCGGAATGGCGGTGACCCTTGAGAGGTGGGCAACAAGGAGAACCGCCCCGCGCGAAGGGCAGGGCGGTGGGAGGGAAGGAAGGGGTCAGCGGAAGAAGGGGAGGGCCTGGGCGACCTTGAGAACGGGCTGCGCCGCAGCCGAGCGGTTCAGCGACTGCTGGCCCAGGGACAGGGCCGAATCATTCTCCAGGTAAAGCCACTGCGCGGGCAGCGAGCCGGTCTTGAGGCTAAGCGTGCCGCCCTGCTTCGTGGCAGAGAGCGTGAGCGTCATCTTGTTCCAGCCCGCTTGCAGCTGCACGTTGATATTCCCCGTGACGGGGACGCCGTCCTGGGTACAGTTCAGTCGGCCCGATAGCCCCGCCGCCTTGTCGGCATAGACATATAGACCCCCTTCCATGCTGACCGACTCCAGGGTGCCGCCACTGGTCCTCACCTGGAAACCGGCGGGGGCAATCTCACCGCTCTTGCCCGCCTGCACGCGGAACGTGGCCACGTTCCCCCGCGCGTTGCTCGCTCCAGAGGTCGTGAGGCTCCCCGTGCAGCCCTCGGGCAGATCCGAAGTGAGGTCTAGGTTCGAGAGCAGCGCGGCATCCAGGCTGGGCAGCGTCAGGCTGAATCGGCCGTCGGCCGTGAGGTCAGCCGTGACGAGGTTGTCCTTGCCCTCCACCGAGACGAGAACCTTGCCGGCACCGCCCGTCCAGCTGGAGTACGTGATCGTCCCCGAGGGACTGGCGCTGAGCTCTTTGACCTGACCCGAGACCGTTTCGGGCTGCGGCGTCGAGGGCGTGCTGTTGCAGGACGCCAGCAGGAGGGTGGAACCGAGCAGCAGAGCGGCGGCTTTTTTCATACGTCTCTCACCCTATAAGCGGGCAGTGACCGGGGCAAGCAGATTTGCCCGGCAGCGTCCTCCCCCTGCACCGCGTCCCGCTCCCCTTGCCCTGCACGCAGCCTCCCGTAGCATGCGGGCATGAGTCCCGAAGTGTACGACCCTCGCATGGGCTACGATCCCCGCCGCAAGCTCACCGACGGCGACGTTCAGAGCCTCAAACCGGAGGGCTGGTGGGGAGATGACGGCAAGCTGTTTCGCGAGTTTCCCTTCGCCACGTACCAGGCCGGAGTGGATTTCGCCGTGCGGGTGGCAGCGCTCGCAGAGGCGCAAAACCACCATCCCGACCTTCACATCTTTTACCGCAGGGTGCGGGTCAACTATTTCACCCACGACGCGGGCGGAGTCACCCTGCGCGACATCGAGGGCGCGCGGGCCGTCAATGCCCTGTGGCGCGAGGTGACGGGCGCTTGAGGACGGTTCACCCCGTAGACCTCCTGTGGGACCGCGTGTCCCCACGGCGCCGGTACGAACTCACCGTGACGGTGGAGCCCTCTCACCTCGACGACCTGCACCACGTCAACAACACCGTGTACCTGGTCTGGTGCGAGCAGGTGGCCCGTGCCCACGCCCTCAGCCTGGGCATGGGCACGGACGCCCTGAGCCAACTCGGCGCCGTCCCGGTTGCCCGGCAACACGTCATCACGTACCACCGGCCCGCGCTGCTTGGCGACCGCGTCCGCCTGCGCACCGTGCTGGCCGAGCACGCGGGTGTGCGCAGTGTTCGCGCCTACAGCCTCGACCGCGCAGGCGAGCCCGGCCAAGCGGCGGAGCGCCTCGCGGAGTGTCAGACCGAGTGGGTCTGGGTGGACCCGACGACCGGGCGGCCCAAGCGTACGCCGCAAGCGGTGCTGGAGGCCTTTGGCTTTTAGGGGTGGGGAGCACGTCAGCGGTCGAGCGCCACCCGCAGCCCCAGGAGCACCATCGCCCCCCCGGTGAGCCGTTCGAGGAGGGCGCGAACGCGGGGTGTGCGAAGCCGAGACGCCAGCGTGCCCATCAGCAGAACGAGGGTGCCCAGCCACACCACACCCCAGCCGAAATGGATGAGGGCCAGCACCAAGGCCTGCGGCAGCGCGTCCTCTTCCGGCAGCACGAACTGCGGCAACACCGTGAGGTAGAAGAGCGCGACCTTGGGGTTCAGGACATTGGTGGTAAGCCCCTGGAGGAGAGCGCCGGTCAGGCTCAGCGCCCCTCCCTCGGTGGTGGGGACCTGGGCCGTGTGGCGGGCTTCTCGCCAGGCCCGCAGACCCAGATACAGCAGGTACGCGGCGCCGGCCAGTTTGACCCCCTCGTACAGGGCAGCGCTCCGAGCGAGCACCACGCTGAGCCCCAGGGCGCTGAGGGTGGCGTGGAAGAGCAGGCCGCTACACACGCCCAGCACCGCGCCCCACCCCGCCGCGCGCCCCCCCGCCAGAGCCGCGCGAATCACCAGGGCTGTGTCTGCCCCCGGCGTGACGGTCAGCAGCAGGGAAAACACAGCAAAACCGAGCAGGGTGCCGTCCATTCCCGCAGCGTAAGCGGCTGCGGTGCCCGCCGAGAAGCCCGCCCTAGGTCACCCGCCCCGCCGCCTCCACCGCCCGGTAGGCCCCGGTGTCGAGCAGTTCGCGCAGGACCTGCACCGTCGTCTCGAGCTCCGCCTCGGTGTTGTAGAGGGCGACGGGAGCGAGGCGCAGGATATCGGGGGCGCGGAAATCGGGGGTGATGCCGCGTGCCCGCAGCGCGAGGCTGAGGGCGTGGGCTTGTGGGTGGGCCAGGGCGACGTGACCGCCGCGCCGGGTGGGTTCGCGCGGCGTGACCACCCGCAGTTCGGGAAGGTGCCTCTCCACCAGCGCCATCAGGTACGCGGTCAGCTCCAGGCTGCGGGCACGCACCTCGGCCAGCTCGACGGTATCAAACACGCTGAGTGCCCCCTCCAGCGCCGCGAGCGCGAGGATGGGCGGCGTGCCGAGCTGGTAGGCGCCCGCACCAGCCGCGGGGCGAAAGGTGTGGGCCATTTCGAACTGCGTCGCCTTGTCGTGGCCCCACCATCCGCGCAGGCCGGGGACGAGATGATGGTGCCGCTCGTGCAGGTAGAGGCCTCCCGGCGCCCCGGGTCCAGCATTCACGTACTTGTAGTGACACCACACCGCGAAATCCGCGCCCCAGTCGTGCAGCTCGTGCGGCACGCTCCCCACGCTGTGGGCCGCGTCCCAGCCGATCAGGATGCCGCGTTCCCGCGCGGCGCGGGTCAGCCCCGGCACGTCCAGGAGCGCTCCAGAGCGGTACAGCACCGTCGGCAGCAGGACCAAGGCCACGTCATCCGTCAACGCCGCTCGGATCTCCTCCTCGCGCAGCGTCTGGCCGTCGCGGGCGGGAATCAGGCGCAGCTCGGCGCCGAAGCGCTCGGCCCAAGCGTGCAGCGCGTACACGTCGGACGGAAAATCGAGTGCGGTGGCGACGAGGTGGCGCCGCGCACCCTCCGGACGGTAGAGGGTGGCGAGCAGGGCATGCAGATTGGCGGTGATGCTGCCCGTGGCGATGACTTCATTGGAACGCGCCCCCACCAGCCGCGCGAGGGCAGGCGACAGCGTCTCGGCCAGCTCAAACCAGTGGTCCCAGCCGCTCACCGCGTCGCGCTGCCACTCGTCCAGACGGCGCAGCACGGCAGCGCGAGCCGCGTGGGGCATCACGCCCAGGCTGTTGCCGTCGAGGTAGATGCCGGGGGGCATCGCGAAGAGGTCACGTCTCATGCCCTCTCCTCCGGCAGGGTCCCCGCAGGCAGCAGCAGGGCGCGGGCCGGGGCCCCGTCGACACCAACAAGCGGCAGCGGCAGGCACACGAGGTCGTATTCTCCATCGGAAACCGCGCTGAGGTTGAGGCCCTCCACAATGAGGATCCCCGTCTCCCGGCAGGCCTGGTGGGCGGGAAGCGTCTTGCTGGTCAGCGGATCCACGCTCGGGCTGTCCGTGCCGATGAGCCGCACGCCGCGCCGCGCCGCCTCGCGCACCAGTTCCGGGGCCAGGGCCGCAAAGTCTTGGGGAAACTCGGCCCAGTGGGCGGGCTGACCCGTGTGCAGCAGCAGCCGGGGCGGGAGGCGTGCTGGCAGCTCCGCCAGGGCGGTGGCGGGCACCAGGCCCTCCTCGGCCCGCACGGTGACCACCCGGCACGGTCCCAGGTAGGCCGCGAGGTTCACTTCGTCCAGGCGCGCCCTGCATCGTCATAGTGCCAGGGAGCGTCCACATGGGTGCCCGTGTGGGTGCTGGTGCGCAGCTCGCCCGTGTTCACGCTGTCTCCCCGCGCGATACGGGCCAGGGGCTCGACCCGAAAGGGTGCGTCCCCGGCCAGGTGGGATGTCCGGGGGTCAGCCGCCTTGAAATGTCGATCATGGGGAGAAGATAGCGGGAAGCGATCACGTTCCCGGTGTGCTGCCCGGAAATACCGCCACACGCCCCACCATGTAGGCGCAGCCGTACAGGAACAGGGTGACCACCGGCAGCACGCGCAGGCCGCGGCGCGGGTGAACGAGGCGCCCTTGCAGCAGCACCTCAGTGACATACAGGCTCAGCAGGGCAAAGCCCGCGTACATCCAGTGCTCCCAGTTGCGGCTGGGATCCACCGGCAGGCCGTATTTGGTGACGCCACCGCCCACATCCGTCGCGCTGGGCACCCGAGCGCCCCCCACGGCCAGGACCACGCCGGTCACGACCGGCAGCAGTGTCAGAACCCAGGTCAGACGCAGCCACAGCAGAAAACCCGGCCGCACCTCGCCCCGCAGGGCTGGACCCAGACTCCACAGGAACAGCACCAGGGTGGCGAGCGCGTAGGGAGTAGGAAAAAGAAGGGCCAGCGCGCTATTGAACTGATACCCGTGAATCAGCCGCAGAAGGTCCATGTGCCCCAGCGTACCCCGTGGGTTGGGAGCCAAGGGCCCCTCACGCCGCCGGGCCCAGCGTGACCGGGGCTAGTCCACGGCGGGCAGGTGCAGCTCGGCTTCTGCGGGCAGGTAGGTGCCGGGCCGCAGGTCTGCGCCGTCCGCCACGCGGCGCAGCGTCACGCCCTCGGGCAGCGCGGCAAGGAGCACGCGCGGCCCGCTGGGTGTCACGCTCAGGCCGCGCAGCGCCGGAGCCTGCAGCGCGGCCCCCACGTCGGTGATCCCAGGGCGCAGGGTCAGGGCATGTTCGCCGTAGGGCCCGCACACGTGCAGGGTGACGCCATCGGCCCGCAGGCGCAGGGGAAGCCCCAAGCCGGCGAGCTGACCCAGCGGAGGCTGACCCGCCCGCGCCGCGCGCGCTACAGCGATGCTCAGCGAGGTCCCGGGGCGAGCACCTCCCCTTCGCCCAGGGAGCGCCCTTCTGCGTGAATCTCCAGGTCGGGAGGCAAACGCAGCAGCCGCAGGCCCAAGCGGTCCTGCTGAAACCGCAGGCCGCTGAGGTGCGGCACGCGGGCCAGTTGCCCCAGGTCAAAGGGGCTTCCCAACGGGATGGGCACAGGCGTCGCGGTTCCGTCCGCACTCAGGAGGGCCAGCGTGCGGTCTTCGCCGTACCGCAGACCCCGAACCTGGGGCGGGGGGGCGGCGAACACGGGCGCGGGGGCGGACCGAGCGCGGGGGCGGCGCAGGAAGAGCACGAAGAGCAGCGCGGCGGCCAGCAGCCCCAGCAGCGCGCCCAGGAGGGCCAGGGGACGAGGGGCGGACAGCGCCCCACCCGTCACGGGGGGCAGGCGCAGGAGATGTCCCGCCGGGCCAACCAGGGCGGGCGTCACGCGCTGCCCGTCCACCAGAGCCGTATTGGTGAGCCTCAGGGCCACCTCACGGCCGCCGGGCAGGTGCTGCCATTCGCCGGTTAACCCTGCGGGCAGGCGCAGCGTGCCGAGGTCGGCGTCCCCCTCCAGGCGGTAGCGCAGCGTGACCGTCTCGCCGGGCGCCAGGGTCCGGTCAGCGCCGGGATTCAGCCAGCCTAAGCGGGGCGCCGAACCAACCTTGAGGCGCAGCAGCACGCGGCGGGGAAGCCCCCCGGGGTGGCGGGCGGCGCACACAGCAGGACGGGCGTCCCAGAAAGCAAGCGTCCCTCCACCCGCAGTCGGGCCGAGCCGCCCCGCGCCTGCGCTTCCGCCAAGGCCACCCCGGCCTCCCCCGGCGCCAGCGTGAGGGGCGTGCCATCGGGGAAGGGCACCGGAACGCGGGCAGGATCGCTGACCGTGGCGAGGGTATACCCAAAGCGCCCACCCCCCAGCTGCGGCACCTGCCCCACAGGAACGGTCAGGCCCTGCGCGTAGCGGCTCTTCCGCAGGGCAGCCTGGGCGTCAGCGGGAATGGTGGTGCCCAGCGCGAGGTAATGCAGCGTGTCGAGCGGCCCACGAGCACGAAAGGCCCCCAGCGCGCGCGCCGCCGTCTGGTCAGGGTCCGGGTCGTTATCTATGCCGTCGGTCAGGACAAAGACGGTGGTCGCGTACAGCTCGGAGGCTGCAAGCGGCGCCAGGGCCTGGGCCAGGCTGCGGTAAAGGTACGTGTTTTGTCCGTCTGCTCGCAGCGCCGCCAGATCACGGTTCCAACGGGCGTGATCGCGTGGCAAGACGTACGACCGGCGCGCGCGCAATCCGCTGTCAAAGGTGAACAGTTCGACGCGGTCCGGCCGCTCTGATCGCACGTAGGCATTGATCGCCCCCTTGACCCGCTCAAAGATGTCCGCTCGTCCGTCCCCGATCCCGCGCATGCTGCCACTGGTGTCGAGCACAAAGACGGCCCGCGTTCGGCTGGGGAGGGCGCCGCTGGGGAGGGTGCAGGCAGGAGCCGCCGGAGCCCGCCTGAGGGTAACGCCGGGCACAGCGCCGCTCGGGGACAGACTTCCCGGCTGAGCGGACGCGCCCACAAGCAGGACGGCGGCAGTGAGAGCAGCGGCAGGATGCATACAGCCTCCCTATTCTGCCCGCCGGGCCGAGCGGCGTGAAGGGCTGCCCCGGCAAACCGTGCGGGCCGCTTTCCCATCACACGCGAATCAGACTGCCTTTTCTCTGCCGGGCGACACAGACAAGTCCTGACCCCTGATTACGCTTGTTACGTAATCCATTTGACCCATTTCAACTTCGGTTGTATACTGGAAAAACCTTCGGAGGCGCTCGTAGCGCCCATTTTTACCGCAATAAAGCCGTATTGCCCCGCAGTGGGAACACAGCAGGAGGACCATGACACAAGCTCCCCCCCAACAGGCCAGCACCCCGGACACCTACACGGCCGACTCCATCTCCATCCTCAAGGGCTTGGAAGCGGTTCGCAAGCGCCCCGGCATGTATGTGCAGGGCGGCACCGGCGTCGACGGGTACCACCAGCTCCTGACGGAGATTATTGATAACGCCATCGACGAGGGTTTGGCCGGTTTTGCCACCGAGGTCCACGTCATCATGCACGCGGACGGCTCCGCGACCGTTACGGACAACGGACGCGGCATTCCGGTGGACGTGATGAAGTCCGAAGGCCGCCCGGCGATCGAGGTGATTTTTACCGAGCTGCACGCGGGCGGCAAGTTCGGCGGCGGGGCCTACAAGGTGTCCGGCGGCCTGCACGGCGTCGGGAGCAGCGTGGTGAACGCGCTCTCCACCTACCTTGACGTCACCGTCAACAAGGGCGGTCAGCTGCATCACATCCGCTTTGAGCGGGGCGCCGTCACCACGCCGCTGGAGGTGCTCGGCCCGACGCCCAAGGACGTCAAGTGGGCCACCAAGGTCACCTTCCACCCCGATCCCACCGTGTTCAGCGAGTTCGAGAACCTCTTTCACTATGACCGCATCCGCGGAAGGTTGCGCGAACTGGCGTACCTGACCGGGCTCAAGATCGTGGTCCGTGACGAGCGGACCAACCTCCACGGGGGCGAGATCCGCGAAGAGGTGTTTTTTGAAAAGGGCGGGATCGCCAACTTCGCCCGCGCGCTCGTCACCGACGACTCCAAGCTGCTGTACGAACAGCCCATTGTGATGCGCGGCACGCACAGCGGCGTCGAGGTCGAGGTGGCGTTTATCCACGCGAACACCTACAGCAGTGACAACATCCTGACGTACGCGAACATGATTCGCACCCGCGACGGCGGCACGCCCCTCACCGGCTTTAAAACCGCCTACACCCGCATCCTGAACAAGTATGCCAAGGACAAGAACCTGATCAAGTCGGGCAACCCGGTTCCCAGCGGCGACGACCTGCTGGAGGGGATCTACTGCGTGGTGTCGGTGAAACTCGGTGAGCCGCAGTTCGAGTCGCAGGCGAAGGTCAAGCTGCTGAACAGCGAGGCGCAGACGGCGGTCAACGCCATCGTGGGCGAGAAGTTCGCCGAGTTCCTGGAGGAGAACCCGAAAATCGGGAAGACGATTGTTGAAAAGGCCGCCGAGGCTGCCCGCGCCCGCGAGGCCGCCCGCAAGGCCCGCGACATCGTTCGGCGCTCCAACCCCCTGGAAAACGACGACCTCCCGGGCAAGCTGGCCGACTGCTCGTCGCAGGATCCCGCGGAATCCGAACTCTTTATCGTGGAAGGCATCTCGGCCGGCGGTTCCGCGAAGGGGGGCCGCGAACGGCGCTTCCAGGCGATTCTGCCCCTGCGCGGCAAGATCCTCAACGTCGAGAAGGCAGAACTCAACAAGATTCTCAAGAACGCTGAGATTCGCGCTCTGATCGGGGCGATCGGCGCGGGCGTGGAGGGCACCGGGGACCGAATGCACTTCGACCTCTCCAACCTGCGCTACCACAAGATCATCATCATGACGGACGCGGACATGGACGGCGGGCACATCGCCACCCTGCTGCTGACGTTCTTCTACCGCTACATGCGCCCCGTCGTGGAGGCCGGTTACCTCTACATCGCGCAGCCACCCCTGTACCGCATCCTGGTGGGCCGCGAGAAAAAGGGCACCTACCTCTACACCGAAGAGGAACTCAAGGCACACGTCGCCCGCGCCACCAAGGAGGGCAAGAAGTACGAGATTCAGCGCTTCAAGGGACTGGGCGAGATGAACGCTGACCAGCTCTGGGACACCACCATGAACCCCGAAACGCGCGCCCTCAAGCAGGTCAGGGTCGAAGACCTGATGATCGCCAACGAGGTGTTCGAGAACCTGATGGGAAGCGAAGTGGGGCCGCGCAAGCGGTTCATTCAGGAGAACGCGCGCTTCGCCGAAATCAGCGTGTAAGGAAGTGAGGAAAAGAAGCCGCCTGCTCGTCGCAGGCGGTTTTTGTTGCCGTCCACCCGCCAGGCACAAAGACCATACCGACCGGACTGCGGCCAACAACAGCCTGAGTCCGGCGAGAAGGGTGTAGGCCAGCCACCTACCCGAAATACCCCAACAGATCCATGAGCACCCGCGCGTAATCGTCCGGCTTCAGCCCCTTTTTCTCCACCTTGACGGAGGGCGGAAAGGTCGTGACCTCGGTTTTGTGGGGGAAGCGCTTCAGGCCCGCCGCGTCGTAATCCAGCGCCTTATAGGCAAAGGTGACCTGCAGATGGGTCATCGTCTCGCCGATGCTCAGCGCCCGCTTGGCGACAGCGGTCAGCCGCAGCTTGGCGAGGTCGATGAAGTTCTGGACTTCGGGGGTGGGTGGACCGTACCTCTTGCGCAGGTCGCGCTCGACGCGGCTAACGGCCTGAAGGGTGCGGGCTTCCGAGAGCCGCCCGTAGGTGGCGATACGCGTCTCCTCGTCACCGCCAAAGTATTCCGGTGTGAGGCGGGCGTTGATGGGGAGGTCGATGGAGACGGAGGGCGGCGTCTCCACCTTCTCACCCTTGAGCCGAGCGACGGCCTCGGCGAGCATCTCGGTGTACACGTCGATGGAGACGGCCTGCACGTGCCCGTGCTGCTCTTCGCCCAGGATGTTCCCGACCCCGCGAATCTCCATGTCCTTTTCGGCGAGGAGGTGCCCGGAACCCAAGTCTTGCAGGTCGGCGATCGCCCAAAGGCGGCGCTGCGCGTTCTCGGTCATGCGCGGCGGGTAAAAGAGGTAGGCGTAGGCGGTCTGCTGCCGCCTTCCGACGCGCCCGCGAAGCTGGTAGAGCTGAGCCAGGCCCAAGCGGTCTGCCCGTTCGATCAGGATGGTATTCGCCTCGGGGATGTCCAGCCCGGTCTCGACGATCGTGGTGGAGAGCAGCACGTCAAAGGCCCCCTGCTCAAAGCCGAGCATGATCTCTTCGAGCTCCTCCTCGTTCATGCGCCCGTGTGCCACGCCGATGCGCGCTTCCGGCACGAGGTTGCGGAGGTACAGGCTGCGCGCGCCGATGGAGGCGATGCGGTCATGGATGTAAAAGACCTTGCCGCCGCGCTCGATCTCCGTGAGGATCGCGTCACGAACAGTCACCGGGTCGAAGGGGGCAAGCACCGTCTGGATGGGCTTGCGACCCTTGGGCGGCGTCTGGATGGAGCTCATGTCGCGCAGGCCGACCATACTCATGTAGAGGGTGCGCGGGATGGGCGTAGCGGAGAGGGCCAGGGTGTCCACCGCCTTCACGCCCTCAGGGATCTCCAGCTTGCCGTCTTTCGGCACCTCGGGGAGGCCGCGCAGGGCCCGCAGCTTCTCCTTTTGCCCCACCCCGAAGCGGTGTTCCTCATCGACGATGATCAGGCCCAGGTCCCTAAACTGCACGTCGCTCGAAAGCAGGCGGTGCGTGCCGATGATGATGTCCACCTTGCCCTGCGCGAGGTCCGCCAGGATCGCCCGCGCCTGCTTGTCCCCGGTGAAGCGCGAGAGGCCCTCCACACGCACCGGCAGGTCCTTGAAGCGTTCCACAAAGGTGGAGGTGTGCTGCTCGGCGAGCAGGGTTGTGGGAACGAGCATCGCCACCTGCTTGCCGTGCCCGACAACGCGGTGTGCGGCCCGCAGAGCGACCTCCGTCTTGCCAAAGCCCACGTCGCCGGAGATCAGGCGGTCGGCGGGGTGGGGAGCTTCGAGGTCCTTGAGCGTTTCCCGAAGGGCCGTCTTCTGATCCGCCGTGAGCTCGAACTTGAAGTTCCGCTCGACCTGCGCGTCCCACTCGGGCTGCGGGGGGAAAGCGTTGCCGGGCGTGACCTGACGGGCCGCGTACTGCACAAGCAGCCGGGCAGCAACCTCCTCGGCGTTCTTGCGGGCCTTTTCCTTCGCCCGCGCCCAGTCCTTTTTGTCAAAGGAGGACAGCACGGGTGGGTCATCGGTGGTGCCGGGGTGGCGGCGCAGCACGGGCAGCTGTTCGATGGGCACCGCGAGCCGGGCCCCCCCACGGTACTCCAGATTGAGGTAATCGCGGGTGACGCCCAGCACCGTGCGCGTCTCCAGGCCCTGGAACTGCCCGATGCCGTGTTCGGGGTGAATCAGGTAGTCGCCCACGTGCAGGCCCAGCGCGTCCGTGACCGGCTTTCCGGCCAGCCGCTTGCCCCGCAGGGCCGAGCCGCCCTGGAAACCGTAGATCAGGTCTTCGGTGAGGACCACCGTGCGGTGCTCGGGGATGGCAAAACCGCCCTCACCGTTCGCGCGCAGGAAACCAAGAGCCCCTTCCTCCACGCGGGGCACGCTCAGCCAGGGAATCTCAGGGGTGCCCAGCAGCTTGTCGGCCAGATACGCGGCGGTGCGGTCGTGGCGCACCAACACCAGGACGCGGTAGCCCGCCCCGCGCCACTCGTCCACGTCGCGCGCCAGTTCCGAGAGGCGGGCGCGGTAGAAGGGCAGCGTCTTGAGCCCCAGATCGAAGTCCGTGAGGTCGAGCGGCGCGCGGCCAAAACTCGTGACCTCCCGCTCCCGCAGCCGGGGCCAGAGGGTGTCGACCAGCGGCCCCAGCGAGGAGGCGTAGAACTCGGGGGCGTCGAGAAAGACCCGGCCCGGCAGCAGGTCGAGGCGGGTGGCGTCCCACTTCACTTCGGTGAGGTAGTCGGCGGTGGGTTCCAGGGTGAAGGTCTGGAGGCGCTCGCCGGTCAATTCGCCCGCCCCCAAGCGGCGCAGGGTATCCAGTTCGTCCCCGAAAAACTCGGCGCGAATCCACACCGGGTCTTCCCCGTTCGGCACGCCCGCCCCCGGCCCCAGCCGCAGCTCCAGCGTGTCACCGCGCAGGAGATAGCCCGTCTCGTCGTCTGCGGGGTCCTGGAGACGCTCGTAGCCCAGGCGTTCCAGCCGGGCAAGGAGCTCCTCGCGCGGATAGCTCCCTCCCACCCGCAGGGTGAGGGCGTGTTCCTCGGGGTGGGCCGGAAAGAGGTCCAGGGCCGTCGTCACGTCCAGGACAACGTGTTCCGCTCGTGCGTCCCAGTCGCGCAGCCCCGGATTCACGCTGACCGGCGCGCCTAGGGCTCCGGCAGAGGCGTAGAGGCCCAGGCGTTCGGGCGTGGTCAGCAGCACAGCGGGGCCGGGATGGGCGGCAAAAAGCGCCGCACGCGCCACCTGCGGCAGCAGGAGCACGTTTCCGACCGGCGCGGTCGGCATCAGTCTGGAGAGGTTGGGGGCGGCGACCGTCACCGGAAGATTGTACGCGGGCCGCGCCCAAGGGAGGGGGAGCAAGGGAACGGTCGGAACAAACGTTCGCCCCCTCTTAGATTACAAATTCAATCAACTTCTCTGCTACGCTCTCTTCGATGAAGCGGACGCTCCTTTTCCTCCTGACGCTGACCCTGGCCGCGAGCACGGCGCAGGCGCAGCAGGCCAAAGAACTTCGCCTGGGAGTCTTTCCCAATGTGACGCACGCCGCCGGGCTGGTCGGGATCCAGCGCGGCCTCTTTCAGAAAGAACTCGGGAACGTGCGGCTGGTCGTCAAGGAGTTTGCCAACGGCTCGCAGGTTAATGAGGCCTTTGCGGCGGGGGCGATCGACGCGGCTTATGTCGGCCCCGGCCCGGCGATGAACGCCTTCCTGCGCGGCGTGCCCATTCAGGTGATGGCGGGCGCGGCCAATGCGGGTGCCGTGCTGGTGGCGCGGGGGGACAGCGGGGTCCGCAACGTGAAGGGGTTGAGCGGCAAAAAGGTCGCGGTGCCCACCCGCGGTTCCACCCAGGACATCAGCCTGCGGCACCTGCTGCACGAGAACGGCCTGCGAGCGACGGACGAGGGCGGCACCGTCACCGTCGTGCCCATCGATCCGGCCAACATGCCCGCGGCCTTTGCGAGCAAGCAGGTGGACGCGGCGCTCGTGCAGGAGCCCTGGGGGGCCATCATGGAGTCGCAGGGGGCGCGGCTCATCGCGGGCGAAAAGGCCATTTGGGCGGGGGGCAACTACACCACGACGGTCCTGGTGGTGAGCACCCGGTTCGCCGCGCAGAATCCCGAGATCGTCAAAGACCTGCTGCGCGGGCATCTCGCCGCCATCAACTTCATCCGGAAGAGCAACGCGGGGGCACAAAAGGCCATCGCGGACCAGATCGAGGCCTTTACCGGCAAGCGGCCCAACACGGCGGAACTCTTCAAGGCGCTGGCCCGGACCAAGGTGACCTGGGACATCAACCTGGGGACCCTGGCCGAGTACGCCCAGCTCAACAAGGAGGCGGGCTTCGCGCGCGACGTGCCCGATCTGAACCGCTTCGTGAACCTGAGCGTGGTGCGGGGGCTGGCGAAGTAAGAAGCGGCCGGCCCCCGCTGGGGCTTCTCTGTTGCTGACCGCCGGACGCTGGGGGCTGGCCGCTACACTACCCCTATGACCGGACCCAAAAAAGGCTCCAGAGGCCGCCCCCCCAAGGGCAACACGGCACAGGGACGCGGGGGCAGCACGCGGCCGGTGCAGGCGGAGCGCACGGGCTCGGGCGCAGCGCGGGGCGTCCACCCGGCCCGCCGCCAGCCGGGCGAGCGACCCTTCGCGCCCAGCCCAGCACGCTCGGCCCCACCCAAGGCGAAAAAGTCAGCCCCGCCGGAGCTCAAGCGGGTCGAGCTGAGCCCACCCGCTGCAGACACGGTCTTTCACGACCGGGACGGCGAACCGCTGACCTTTCCGGACAGTGCGTTGCGGCGCGTCGCGGCACGCCTGCTATCCGAGAAGAAAAAGGCGTGGCGCTACCGGGCCTTTCCCTTCCCGCTCTTTACCGAGAAGGGCCACGAGCAGTCTTTCTTCTTCGATTTCTACGTCTACGACAACCAGGACAGCGTGATTCGGCTGATCCTGGTCGTTCCCTTCGAGTCACGCGAGGTGTGGGACCGGGTTGGGCGCTTCAAGCGGCAGTATCCCATGTACCGCTATGAGCTGTGGACGCCGGAAAAACTGGGCGAGTTGCAGGGGCCGCGCGGCCGCCTGGGCTTCTGAGCCCACAAGACCTTCCTTGATCCTTGACCAGAGTGCGCATCTGTAAGCCGACTCTGGCAGCAGATGAGAGGTTTCTGGTAACGTTTCCAGACATGGGCGGCGACTTCGCGGGTTGACCCGGAAGCCGCCGCTTTTCAGGATTTTTGTTTGAGCACTGGGCCATGTGCCCGTGGAGGCAACATGACGACCACTGAACCTGCTCCCTTCCCTGGCCTGACCGCCAACACCCCGGTCCGCGTTCGTCCCGGCAGTCCCTATCCGCTCGGGGCGACCTGGGACGGCAAGGGGACCAACTTCGCGCTGTACTCGGAACACGCCACCGGCGTCGAACTGTGCCTCTTTGACGAACAAGGCCAGGAGACGCGGTACCGGTTGCCGGAACGCACGGCCTTTGTGTGGCACGGCTACCTGCCGGGGGTGGGGCCGGGGCAGCGGTACGGGTACCGGGTGTACGGCGAGTACGCGCCGGAAAAGGGCCTGCGCTTCAATCCGAACGTGGTGCTGCTCGACCCCTACGCCAAGGCCCTCGACGGCACGGAACGCTTCGAGCGCGGCGTCTTCGGCTACGTGCCGGGAGGTGACGACCTCACCATGCAGACGGCGGAGCAGCGCGGCGCACCGCTGGGGATCGTGATCGATCCGCTGTTTAACTGGGTGGGGGACCAGAAGCCCAACATTCCCTTTCACCAGTCGGTGATCTACGAGACGCACGTCAAGGGCCTCACCATGACGCATCCCGATGTGCCCGAGGCTCTGCGCGGCACCTATGCGGGTGTGGCGACCGAACCGGTCTTGCGGTACCTCAAGGAGCTGGGCATCACCGCCGTCGAGTTCCTGCCGGTGCATCAGCACGTGGATGATCCCTTCCTGCTCGAGAAGGGCCTGACCAACTACTGGGGCTACTCCACCCTGAGTTTTTTCGCGCCGGACGTGCGCTATTCGGCGGCGGCGCGGCGGGGCGACCCGGCGGGAGCCGTGCCCGAGTTCAAGAACATGGTGCGGGCCCTGCACGACGCGGGGATCGAGGTGATTCTCGACGTGGTGTATAACCACACCGCCGAAGGCAACCACCTGGGGCCGACCCTGTCCTTTAAGGGGATTGACAACCCGACGTACTACCGTCTGGTGGCCGACAACCCCCGCTTCTACTTCGACTACACCGGCACCGGCAACAGCCTGAACGTTCGGCATCCGCAGACGCTGCAGCTCATCATGGACTCGCTGCGCTACTGGGTGACCGAGATGCACGTGGACGGCTTTCGCTTTGACCTCGCCTCCACGCTCGCGCGTGGGCTGCACGAGGTGGACCAGCTCTCCTCCTTCTTCACGATCATTCACCAGGACCCGGTGCTCAGCCAGGTAAAACTCATCGCCGAGCCGTGGGATGTGGGCGAGGGCGGCTACCAGGTGGGGAATTTCCCGGTGAAGTGGGCGGAGTGGAATGGCCTATACCGCGACTCCATCCGCGCCTTTTGGAAGGGCGAGGGCGGGCTCGCCTCCGAGATCGGCTACCGCCTGACGGGCTCTTCGGACCTGTACCAGAATGACGGCCGCAAGCCCTATGCCTCCATCAACTTCGTGACGGCGCACGACGGCTTTACCCTGCGTGACCTGGTCTCCTACAACGAGAAGCACAACGAGGCCAACGGGGAGAACAACCAAGACGGCCACAACCATAACCTCTCCTGGAACTGCGGCGTAGAAGGCCCCACCGACGACCCGGAGGTGAACCGCTTGCGGGCCCAGCAGCAGCGCAACTTCCTGGCGACCCTGCTGCTGGGGCAGGGCACGCCGATGATCCTGGGCGGCGACGAGATCGGGCGTACCCAGCAGGGCAACAACAACGCCTACTGTCAGGACAACCCCCTCAGCTGGTACGACTGGACCAACCTGGACGCCGACCTGCTGGCCTTTACTCGGCGGGTGATCGGGCTGCGCAAAGCCCACCCGGCGCTGCACCGCCGCAAGTTCTTCAGCGGCCGCACCATTCGTGGGGAGAACGTGCGCGATATCGTCTGGCTGCGCTTTGACGGCCAGGAGATGAGCGACGAGGACTGGAATAACCCGCAGACCCAGTCGCTGGGCATGTTCCTTGACGGCCTAGGCCTGGACGATATCGACGCCCAGGGCCGTCCCCTCACCGATGACCACCTGTTGCTGCTGCTGAGTTCCTCCTACATCGACCTGCCGTTCCGGCTGCCCGAGCTGGCGGGCTGTCAAACCTGGGAACTGCTGCTCGATACCAGTGACGACGGAGCCCGCGAATGGCGGCGGGCGGGGGAGGAAACGACCCTCAAGGCCCGCTCCCTCAAGCTCTACCGCTGTGCCCACGCTGAGCCGTCCACCCCCGCGGCCGACGAGGCGCAGGACTAACTTTCCGCCTTCAAAACCCCCAACTCAGCGTTGACCCGGCCCTCATCCCCGGCCGAGTCCCTTTCTCTACGCTGGCCCCTCGCCGCTGCCGTGAGGGGCACGGCCACAAGGAGTCTCGTAACCATTCCAAGGCTTTGGCCGTTGGCTTTCCTGGGGGTCATGACGTCGAACAAGTTTCCCAAGAATCAGGGGCGTGGTTGCGTCGCCCTTACCCGTCGAGCCGTATCGAAGGGCCATGTTAAACCCGCCCGCCCGGCTGCCCACATGGGCGACGGCTTGAACGGCGAGGTTGGCCGAGAGGCCCATCTCCCGCAGCACGGGGTAGGCGAGGTGGTGGAGCTTGAAGCGGCGGAACTCGGAATGCTCACGGGCCAACCGCAGCGCCACGTTCCATCCCGCCGCGAACAGCTCAGCCGTCGCCTGCGACGCCCCCGCCTGAACAGGGTCAGGCTTGAGCTTGCATTTGACGGTCAGCACGCTTTCCAAGGGGGCAACTCTATCATGCAAAGCTCGAAATACGCACTGGGCGTAACGGCCCTCGCCACCCACGGCGGCTCTATTCCTCCCACGCTTTCCAGCGTAGGTTTCCTGGAGGCTTCTTGATGACGATGTCCCCTGCTTCCGGTGCTCATCCTCAGAAAACGGCGCAGGACGCGCAAGCGCCCCGCCTGGGCGCGCACCTTCTGCCTGGCGGCGGCACCTGCTTTCGCGTCTGGACCACCACGACCACAGACGTGGCGGTGCGAGTCAATGGCGAGCCCCACCCCATGCACCCACAGGGGGAGGGTCTTTTTGAGCTGGTTCTCCCCGTCGGCGCAGGCACGCGGTACCTCTTCCTGCTGGATGGGGTGCCCACGCCCGACCCCTATGCGCTCTTCCTGCCTGACGGCGTCCATGGCGAGGCCGAGGTGGTGGACCTGCACGCCTATACCTGGCAGCACACGAACTGGCGGGGTCTTCCCCTCGCCGAGTGCGTGTTCTACGAGCTGCATGTGGGGACCTTTACCCCCGAAGGCACCTACCGGGCGGCCACCGAGAAACTGCCCGAACTGGCCGCGCTGGGGGTGACGGCCATCGAGCTGATGCCGCTGGCGGCCTTTCCCGGGGGGCGCGGCTGGGGCTATGACGGTGTGGCGCCCTACGCGCCCTACGCGCCCTATGGCCGTCCGGAAGACCTCATGGCCCTGATCGATGCCGCCCACGGGCACGGCCTGGCGGTCTTTCTGGACGCCGTGTACAACCACTTCGGGCCGGACGGCAACTACCTGAGTGCCTACAGCCCCCGCTACTTCACCGAACGCTTCCATACTCCCTGGGGCGCGGGGCTGGACTACGCCGAGCCGCACATGCGCCGCCTCATCACCGAGAATGCCCGGATGTGGCTGCGTGACTACCGCTTTGACGGCCTGCGGCTGGACGCCACGCAGGAGATGCAAGACGACTCGCCCGTTCACATCCTGCGCGAACTCGCTGACGAGGTCCACGCGCTGGGCGGCACCCACCTGCTCCTGGCCGAGGACTACCGCAACCTGCCCGAACTGGTCACCGAGTACCACCTCGACGGCATGTGGGTGGACGACTTTCACCACGAGGTCCGGGTCACGCTGACTGGGGACCGCGACGGCTATTACGCAGCCTTTCAGGGCGGCGCGGCGGCGCTGGCCAACGTGATCAACCGGGGCTGGGTCTACGAGGGGCAGGTCTGGCCGCTTGATGAGAAGCTGCACGGCGGCCCACAGCGGGGTAAACCCGCCGACGGTCTTGGCGCCGCCAGCTTCGTCTACTTCATCCAGAACCACGACCAGGTTGGGAACCGAGCGGTAGGGGACCGAGTGCATCACCTGGAACGCGTTCCTCTCGCCCTGTTTCGGGGAGCCTCGACGCTGCTTCTGACGCTGCCGATGACGCCGCTGCTCTTTCAGGGGCAGGAGTGGGCAGCCTCGGCACC
Source organism: Deinococcus sp. YIM 77859 (assembly GCF_000745175.1). NCBI lineage: Bacteria > Thermotogati > Deinococcota > Deinococci > Deinococcales > Deinococcaceae > Deinococcus > Deinococcus sp. YIM 77859. The sequence continues at coordinate 2,615,757 of NZ_JQNI01000002.1, read as the reverse complement.
CTTTCCCTTCTTCAGTGACCATCACGGCGAATTGGGCCAGCTCGTCAGCGAGGGGCGGCGGCGGGAGTTCAGTCTTTTCGAGGGCTTTGCGGGCGAGGTGCTCGATCCCCAGGCAGAGACGACCTTTCAACTCGCCAAACTGAACTGGGCCGAACGCGAGCAGGGCGAGCACGCCCGCACGCTCGCGCTCTACCGCGACCTGCTGCACCTGCGCCGCAAAGACCCCGTGCTGCGCCACCGGGACCGCAGCGGCCTGCGGGCCGGGCATGTCGGCGACGTGCTGTGGGTGCGCCACGTGACGGAGAGCGGTGAACGGGTGCTGCTGTGGAACGTGGGGCGGGAGGCGGCCGACGCCCAGGCGCTAGGCCTTCCCTTCTCGCTCCCCACTCCGGTGCTCCTGCACTCCGAGGGGCGCGAAGGAATGCGGCTCGAGCGCGGCGAGGCGGTGCTGCTGGGGTCCGACGCATGACCGCAGAGCGCACCCACATCCCCTCCGCGACCTACCGCCTCCAGCTTCAGCGCGAGTTCGACTTCGCTGCCGCGCGGCGGGTGCTGCCCTACCTCGCGCGGCTGGGAATCACTGACCTCTACCTCTCCCCCATCTGGAAAAGCACGCCGGGATCCACCCACGGCTACGACGTGACGGACCACGCCCAGATCAACCCAGAACTGGGGGGCGAGACGGGCCTGCGGCGGCTGGCAGCTCGCGCGCAGCACCTCGGCCTGGGCCTGATCGTGGACTTCGTGCCCAACCACATGGGCATTCAGGGCGGGCACAACCCGTACTGGGAAGACGTGCTCACCCACGGACAGGCCAGCCGCTACGCGCACTTTTTTGACATCTCCTGGCATCCGCTCAAGCGCGCCTTGGAGGGCAAGGTCCTGCTGCCCGTGCTGGGGGACCAGTACGGGCGGGTGCTGGAACGGCGCGAACTGCAGCTCATCCACGAGGGGGGACGCTTCTTTCTGACGTACTGGGAACGTCGCCTGCCGGTCTCGCCGCGCAGCCTGGCCGGGCTGCTGGGCGAACTGGCCGCAGCGGCCCACACCAAGGTCTGCGCCGAGGACCGTGCCGAACTGGCGAGCATCGCGCGAGCGGCGGCCAACCTGCCCGCCTCGGTCACCGCGGACCTCACCGACGCGGACCGCGTGGCGCGAGCAGAAGAGGCGCAGGTCATCACCCGCCGCCTAGGCGCGCTGCTGGACGCGTCTTCCCCGGTGCAAAGGGCGCTGGATGAGCTGCTGAGCGCCGTCAACGCCGATCCTGCTCGGCTGGACGCCCTGATTCAGCAGCAGAACTACCGCCTGGCCTCCTGGCGGGTGGCGAGCGAGGAGATCAACTACCGGCGCTTTTTTGACATCAATGATCTCGCGGCGCTGCGGATGGAGGACGCGCGGGTCTTCGCCTGGGCCCACGCCAAGCTGTTTGAGCTCATTCGAGACGGCGTGGTAAAGGGTGTGCGCCTCGACCACACCGACGGCCTCTTTGATCCGGCGGGATACTTCCTGTCGCTTCAGCGCGGCGCGGCCAGAGCGCTGGGCCGCGAGTGGAACGGCCCGGAGGACGGCCCCCTACCGCTGTACGTGGTGGCGGAAAAGATCCTGGAACCGGGTGAGCGGCTGCCGGAGGATTGGGCGGTGCACGGAACGACCGGCTACGACTTCCTGGCGCAGGTGAACGGCGTGTTTGTGGACAACACGAACGAGGAAGACGTGAGCGCCATCTATCGCCGTCAGACCGGAGACCGCGAGACGTACGCCGAGCACCTGTACCGGGGCAAGTACCTGATCCAGCGCCTCTCTCTTCCCGGTGAGGTCAACGTCCTGGCCGAGCACCTCGAGCGCATCGCAGAATCAGACCTGCGCTCGCGGGATTTCACGCTCTCGGCGCTGCGCGAGGCTATTCGCGAGGTGATCGCGGCGTTTCCGGTGTACCGCACCTACGTGCGTGCAGACGGCTCGCGCGAGCCTGGAGACAACGCGAAGATCAAGCAGGCGATCCGCGCCGCGCGCGAGCACAGCCGCCGCCTGGAACGGGACCTTGACCCCAGCCTGTTCGACTTCCTGGAGGCCGTCTTGACGCTCGACGCGCCCGACGCAGCCACGCGGGAACGGTACGCTTCCTTTGCGCTAAAATTCCAGCAGCTCACCGGCCCGGTGACGGCCAAGGGCGCAGAAGACACCGCCTTTTACCGCTATGCCCGCCTGCTCTCCCTCAATGAGGTGGGCAGTGATCCCGCTCACTTCGGGACGCCCCGCCGGGCCTTTCACGAGGAGGCCCTTCAGCGGGCCCAGCGCTGGCCCGCGGCGATGCTCAACACCAGCACCCACGACACGAAGCGCGGCGAGGATACCCGCGCCCGCATCAGCGTCCTCAGCGAGATGCCGCAGACGTGGATGGCGTACCTGAGCGCTTGGTCCCCCCTCATCCGGCCCCTGGAGCGCTCGCTTGACTCGGGCCGCGCGCCGCTGCCCCTAGATGTCTACGTCTTCCTGCAAACCGTGCTGGGGGCCTACCCGCTTGACGGCGAGCTCAGCGGCTTTGCCGACCGCCTCAGCGCGTACATGGTCAAGGCCAGCCGCGAGGCAAAACTGCGCACGAGCTGGCTGTCCCCCGACGCGGCCTATGAGGAGGCGCTGGACGGACTGGTGCGCGGCCTCCTCGCCAACGAGCGCTTTCTGGAGGGGCTGAGGGAACTGCACGGACGCATCAGTCCCTATGGGGCACAAAACGGCCTCTCGGCCACCCTGGTGCGCCTGACCGCGCCCGGCGTTCCGGATACCTATCAGGGCACAGAGGGCTGGAACCAGAGCCTGGTGGACCCTGACAACCGCCGCCCGGTGGACTATACGTGGCGAAACCGGACCCTCGCGCGCATCGAGAAACGCTGGCCGGAGGACGGCCTCAAGCTCGCCCGCGACCTCCTCGCTCGCTACGAGGACGGGGCCGTCAAGGTGCTGGTCACCTGGGCCGCCCTGCGGGCCCGGGCCGCCCACCGGGAGCTGTTTGGCCAGGGCAGCTACCGCCCACTGGAGGCGGGGAAGTACCTGCTCGCCTTTGCCCGCGAACACGGGGAGGACGTGGCGGTCACGGTCGCGCCTCGCCTGACCTATACCCTCACCCGCGAGCGAACGCCGTGGGCGCTGGGCGAAGTCTGGGGGAACCGGCAGCTCCCCCTTCCCCGCCCGGGCACATACGAGAACGTGCTGACCGGCGAGCGCTTCCGGGCGCGCGGCGAGAAGATTCCGCTGGCAAAGGTGCTGGAGGAGTTTCCGCTGGCGCTCCTGGTCCGGCGGGAGGGGTGAGGAAGGAAGCGTCCTCTAGGGCTCACCGCTGGCTCTCGTGCCTTTTCGGGAACCTTTTTCCTCCTGCCCGCGTACTTTGCCGTGTATGCAACTCACTGCGACTCGGACAGAATCTCTGGTTCGTACCTTTATGGCGCGGACGTACTCGTGGATGGCGGCAGGCCTGGCCCTCACCGCCGGGATCGCCTACCTCACCGCGCAGAACGAGGGGCTGGCCTCCCAGGTGATGGGCCTGCGGCTGCCGCTGATTTTGGCGCAGCTCGCCATCGTGTTTGTGCTGAGTTTGGCCGCGCAGCGCCTGAGCAGCGCCGTGGCGGGCCTCCTTTTCATCGCCTACGCCGCCCTGACTGGCCTCACCTTCAGTGCCCTGCTCCTTGCCTACAGCCCCACGGCGGTCACGGCGGCCTTCCTGACGACGGCGGGCACCTTTGGAGCGATGAGCGTGGCCGGGTACACCATCAAGCGTGACCTCAGCGCGCTGGGTCGCTTCTTCCTGTTCGCCGTGCTGGGTCTCCTGATCGCCATGATCGTGAACCTCTTTGTGGCGAGCAGCGCCCTGACCCTGGGCATCAGCATCGTGGGCGTACTGCTGTTCGCGGGTCTGACCGCCTACGACACGCAGATGCTGCGCAACCTGGCGCTGAGTGGCCTTGAAGGCGAGACGGCCGAGCGGGCGGCAATCAACGGGGCGCTCGCCCTGTACCTCGACTTTATCAACATGTTCCTGTTTCTCCTGCGGCTTTTCGGCTTCGCGGGGAGCAGTGACGACTGAGACGAACCCGCGCTGAGAAAGACCAGCACAAGCAAACAAGGCCCCGGCGGACCGCTGGGGCCTCTTGTTGTGCCGGGGCCTACCGAACGCCCGACAGCTTCAGCCAGTAGTAGTCGTACTTGCCCAGCGTCACCGGATAGAGGCCGCCATCCACAACGGGCGGGAAGTGACTGCCCCCCGCCAGGGTGACGGGCACAGCCCCCGGATACGCCGCGAGGTCAAGCTGTGCAGCCTGGGCGCTTCCGGCGAAGTTGCTGACAATCAGCAGGGTTTCGCCCTCAAAGTGGCGGGTAAAGGCGAGAACGGCAGGGTTACCGGTTTCGATAAAGGTCAGGTCGCCGTGGGCGAAGGCGGGGTGGGCACGGCGCACCTCGAGCTGCCGAGCGACCCACTTGAGCAGGCTGCTGGGATCCTGTTCCTGTGCATTGACGTTGACGCGCTGGAAGCCGTACACCGGGTCCTGAATGGGGGGATAGAAGCACTGCTCGGGCAGGGCCGTGGAAAAGCCGCCGCTGATCCCAGCATTCCACTGCATGGGCGTACGAACGCCGTTGCGGTCAGCCAGGGAGAGGTTATCGCCCATGCCGATCTCGTCACCGTAGTACAGGATGGGGCTGCCGGGGAGGGCGAGAAGCACGGTGGTGAGGAGCTCGATGCGGCGGCGGTCGTTGTCCAGCAGCGGGGCCAGGCGGCGGCGAATCCCCACATTGATCTTCATGCGGTGGTCGGGCGCGTAGGCGGCGTACATAAAGGCGCGCTCGTCTTCGGTGACCATCTCCAGGGTGAGTTCGTCGTGGTTGCGCAGGAAGGTCGCCCACTGCCCGAAACGGGGAATCTGCGGGAGGCGGCCCATGATCTCGCGGATGGAGGTGGTGTCTTCCCGCTTCAGGCTCATAAAGAGCCGGGGCATCACCGGGAAGTTGAAGCACATGTGAAACTCGGGCGCGGCCTCGCTGCCGAAGTACTCCACGACGTCTTCCGGCCACTGGTTCGCCTCGGCGAGCAGCAGGCGGCCCGGATATTCCTCGTCCACCATCCGGCGAAGCTTCTTGAGGATGGCGTGCGTCTCAGGCAGGTTCTCGCAGTTGGTGCCCTCGCGCTCGATGAGGTAGGGCACGGCGTCCACCCGAAAGCCGTCTAGCCCCAGGTCGAGCCAGAAGCGCACGACATTCAGCAGTTCCTCCTGCACCCGGGGATTGTCGTAGTTGAGGTCGGGCTGCGACGAGAAGAAGCGGTGCCAGTAGTACTTCCCGGCCTGCTCGTCGTAGGTCCAGTTGCTCGTCTCGGTATCGGTAAAGATGATGCGCGCGTCCGCGTACTCCGTGCCGGTGTCGCTCCAGACGTAGTAGTCAAAGTACTCGTTGGGGCTGCCGTCCGGCAGGGTAGGGCCGCGCCGGGCCGCCTGAAACCAGGGATGGTCACAGGAGGTGTGGTTGGTGACCAGGTCGCCGATCACCCGCAGGCCGCGCACGTGCGCCTCACGCAAAAAGACCTTGAAGTCTTCCAGGGTGCCGAGGTCGGGGTGGATGTTGACGTAGTCGGCCACGTCATAGCCGTCGTCGCGCAGCGGGCTGGGGTAGAAGGGCAGCAGCCACAGGCAGTCAACCCCCAGATTTTTCAGGTAGTCGAGCTTCCCGGTCAGGCCCGGAAAGTCACCCTTGCCGTCGCCATTGCCATCCGCATAGGTGCGAACGGAGAGTTCATAAAAGACGGCGCTCTTGTACCACTCGGAGGGGGGGACGGCCAGCGTCATGCGGCGCAGTCTAAAACGATGCCCCGAAGGGCTGCCAGAGGGTCCGCCGAGCAGGACGGCCGCCGACCCCCAGCAACGGCGTGAGCCAAGCAGCCTGAACCCGCTCGGGGCCCAGGTAGGCTGTCCAGACAGGCACGTTGCGGCGAATCGGAGGCGGCAAGCGGTAGGCACGCAACTGCTCCCAGCGGTAGGCCACCCCGTAGCGGCCAGCCACCCAACGCTCATGGTCAAGCAAAAAGGGCCGACACAGTTCCAGCCCCCTGGAGGCAGGCAGAACTTCGCCGTTGAGGCTGAAGCGGTGGCGGCGCCGTTCGAAGCGCAGCCTCCCCCCGCTGAGCTCCAGGGTAAGCCCCGAGCTGTGTAGCGTCAGGGGACCGAGGGTGTAGAGGCTGCTGCCCTGCGGCGCCGGCGCGCGGAGAAAGCCGCGCCGCTCCAGGTCGCCCCGGCGGGCATCCAAGCCCAGCAACCAGAACTGTACGGTCAGGGGACAGCGCACGACGGTGTGGAACCTTGCCATAAATTTGATAATAGCTTATCGTTATCAATATATGACGTCCACTCCCTCCGGTTCATCGGTTCCCATCACCGTTCTGTGTGGCTTTTTGGGCGCGGGCAAAACCACGCTCCTCAACCACCTGCTCACCCAGACGAACACGCGGAACATCGCCGTGATCGTGAATGAGTTTGGGGCGGTGAACGTGGACGCCTCCCTGGTGGTCCACACCGATGCAGAGACGATCGAACTGTCCAACGGCTGCATCTGCTGCACCCTGCGCGGCGACCTGCTGACGGCGGTTGACCGGTTGCTGCGAACGCGCGAGCTCGACCACATTCTGATCGAGTCCACTGGAATCGGCGAGCCTCTGCCCATCGCGCAGAGCTTTTGTCTGACCCCGGAGGAATTGGCGCTGGACCCTGACCTCCCCAACCTCAGTGGGCGGGTCCACGTGGACGCGATGGTCACGGTGGTAGACGCGGCGCAGTTTTTCTCGCTCTGGAACCGCGAGGATGTCTTGCCCGGCGATGCGTTCGAGCGGGGCTTTGGAGAACTGCTCGCCGAGCAGATCGAATTCGCTGACCTCGTGGTCCTCAATAAGCTTGATCTCGCGGCGCCGCAGGACGTCACGCGGCTCCGCGAGCTCGTGGCGATCACCAACCCGCGGGCCCGCGTCCTGGAGACCACGCACGGAGCGCTTGCGGCCGAAGAGGTGCTGCAGGTCGGCCTCTTCGACCCCGAGGCGGCCATGCGGCTTGACGCCTGGATAGAGGAGCTGGAACGTGAACACACGCCGGAGTCCGAGACCTACGGGCTAGGCACCCACATCTACCGTTCCGAACGGCCCTTTGACCCGCTGCGGCTCGAACGGGTGCTGGCCGGTGGTCTCCCGCCGAATGTGATCCGCTCCAAGGGTTGGATTGATCTCGGTGACGGTCTCGCGACCCTGTGGAACCACACCGGACGCCAACTCGTCCTCGAACAGGCGGGCCCCTGGCACAACCCGGCCGACGCCTCCAGCGAGCTTGTTCTGATCGGGACCGCCCTCGATCCGGCAGCGCTCGACGCCCTGCTTGACGAGGCCCTGGCCGAACCCACCGCCGAACTGTGAGCTTCCTCCCTTCCCACCCGAGTTGAAATTGATAAGGATAAATCAATATGCCAAGAGTGTGTTTCTTGACTGGAAAAAAGAACCGTGTGGTGAACCGGGTGACCCGGCGCGGTCGGGCGCGGGCACAGGGCGGCGTCGGCCGCAAAACGACCGGAGTCACGAAACGGGTTCAGAGGGCCAATCTTCAGAAAAAGCGTGTGCTCGTCGGGGGCAAGCCCAAGCGGGTGCGGCTCAGCACCCGAGCCCTGCGCCAGCTGAGCCGCGGTCCTGTTCAGGGAACGGTGCTGGCGTGAGACGAGCGCTTCTGGCCACCCTGCTCGGCGGCCTCGCTGCCGCCAGCTCGCCTGCCAGCCGGGCCGCCCCCATGCCGGTCAGCGCCACCACCACGATCGTGGCCGATTTTGTGCGGGCCGTGGGCGGTGAGCGGGTACAGGTCAACGTGATCGTGCCCACTGGCGGCGATACCCACACCTTCCAGCCCACGACGACCGCCATCCGTCACCTCAGCCGCAGCCGCGCCCTGTTTGCCAACGGCGCGGGTCTGGAGCCCTGGCTCCCCAAACTCCGGGCGGCTGCCCCCCGGGTGCCGGTCACCGAGCTGACGCGGGGCCTCAAGCTCCACGGGGCTGATCACGGGCACGAGGAGCACGAGGAGCACGACCACGGAGCCCTTGATCCCCACGCCTGGTGGGATCCTACCCTGGCGGCGGGCTACGTCCGTAACGCGCAGGCAGCCCTCACCCGTCTTGACCCGGCGGGCAAGGACACCTACACGAGGAATGCCGCCGCCTACATCCGGCAGCTTCAGGCGCTCGACGCCTATGCCAAGCGGCAGTTTGCGAGCCTGCCCGCCGCCCGCCGACAGTTCATCACCAACCATGACAGCCTGCACTACCTCGCCGAACGGTACGGGCTCAAGGTCATCGGAGCCGTGATTCCGGGGGGCAGCACCGAGCGTGAACCCAGCGCCCGCGAGCTCGCCGCGCTCGTGCAGACCGTGCGCAAGCAGGGCGTAAGGGTGATTTTTACCGAGAACACTGTGAACGCTCGCCTGGCCCAGACCCTGGCCCGGGAAACCGGTGCGAGCATCGCCCCGCCGCTCTACACCGATGCCCTCGGCCCCAAGGGCAGCGCGGGCGAAACGTACCTCAAAGCCTTCCGCTACAACGTGGACACGATGGTGCGGGCGCTCCGCTAGGGTGACCTGGAGGCAGGATGTTCCGTTCCGTACTGACCCTGGCCCTCGGCGCTGTGTTGGCCGCTGGCCCTGTGGCGCGCGCCTTTCCCCTCACCGTTTCGCACGACGTGGGCCGCACCCACATCGAGCGCCCGCCCAAGCGTGTGGTGGCCTTGGGGCCGCACGCCCTTGACCTGCTGCTGTCCCTGGGGGTCCAGCCCGTCGGCTACGGCGAGGCCGCCCAGCTGGGTCAGCGCAACTTCGGCGCGCCCATACGGGACATCCGGTATCTGGGGAGCCGCGTGCGAGGAACACCGATCAACGTAGGGGACCGCTTTCAACCCAACCTGGAAGTGCTGACCGCCCTGCGGCCCGACCTGATCGTCGGGGAGAACTTTGCGTCCGGCGTGTACCCACAGCTCAGCCGCATCGCCCCCACCCTGCTTTTCCGGGGCATCCGGCGAAACGACTGGCAGCGCACCCTTCCGCTGCTGGCGCGGGCGCTCGGCCGTGAGGCGCAGGCCGCGCGGGTCATCAAGCAACACCAGGAGCGGCTCGCTCGTGCCCAGCAGCAGCTCTCCCCCGCCCTCAGGGGCAAAAACGTGCTGGTGCTGTGGAACGCGGGCGGCACCCAAAAAGACCTCTTCACCGTGCTTGGACCGGAGGACTGGACGGGCGCTCTGTTCGAAGACCTCGGCATGAAGCTTCTGCTTCCCGGTGCCCGTGATCCCGCCCTCGCCACCGATGGCGGCTACAGCACCCTCGGCGTGGAGGCCCTCGCTGGGCTTGACCCCGACGCCGTCTTTGTCATCGCCTCGGGCAAAAACACACCCACCCGTGCCCGGCGGGACTGGGAAGCTGGCCCCATCCCCTCTCGGCTGCGGGCCAGCCGCAACGGCCACGTCTGGTTCCTGGACGTGCAGTTGTTCAGCCGCATTCGGGGACCCATCGCCACCGAACTTGCCCTCCGGGAGTTGCAGCGCCAAGGGGGGTTGGCTGGTAGATGATTTCGGCCTCGCAGTATCAGCGGCCCGCGCGGTATCCTCAGGGGATGCTGGGCGTGGAGAACCTCACGGTGCGGTACGGCACCCACACGGCGCTGGAGAACGCGACGGTGCAGTTTGCGCCGAGCACCCTGAGCGCCGTGATCGGGCCCAACGGGGCGGGCAAAAGCACCCTGCTGAAAACGGTGGTGGGGTTGACGCCGCCCACAGCGGGCCGGATCACCTTTGGAGAGGGCGGGAATGCGCGCGAGAACGTCGCCTACGTGCCGCAGCAGCAGACCCTCGACTGGGCCTTTCCGGTCACCGTCTGGGACGTGGCGATGATGGGGCGCACCGGGCGGCTGGGCTGGTTGCGCTGGCCGGGCCGCACAGACCGGGAACGGGTGGCGGAGGCGCTGCGCCAAACCGGCGTGTACGAGCTGCGCGGACGGCACATCGGGGCCCTGAGCGGGGGGCAGCGGCAACGGGTCCTGCTCGCGCGGATGCTGGCGCGGGACGCCCGCATTCTGCTGCTGGACGAACCGCTGACCGGCGTGGACGCTGCCACCCAGGAACAGCTTATGGCCCTGCTGCGCGCTCAGGCCGACGCGGGCCGCGCCGTGGTGATGGTCACCCATGACCTCGAACAGGCGCGGCGCTGGTGTGACCACCTGGTGCTGGTCAACCGGCGCGTAATCGCGGACGGCACACCCCAGGAGGTCTACACACCGCACAACATCGAAGCCACCTTCAGTGTGAGTCATCTGGGTCACACCCACGCGGAGGCCTAGCGTGGACTGGCTCACCGATCCCCTGCAATTTGACTTCTTCCTGCGAGCGCTCGCCGCCGTCGTGCTTGTCAGTGTGCTGTGTGCCCTGGTCGGGGCGTGGGTGGTGCTGCGCGGCCTCAGCTACATCGGGGACGCGATGAGCCACGCGGTCCTGCCCGGCATCGTGGGGGCGTTCCTGACCGGGGGGAATCTGCTGCTGGGCGCCCTTGTGGCCGCGGTTCTGACGGCGCTCGGCATCGGCGCGGTCGGGCAACGCAGCGGGTTGAAACAGGACAGCGCCATCGGCATCGTCTTTGTGGGGATGTTCGCCCTGGGCGTGGTGATGCTCTCGCGCGCGCCCACCTTCACCACAGATCTCAGCAACTTCCTGATCGGCAACCCGCTGGGCGTCACCCCCGCTGACCTGTGGGGGGCTCTTGGCGTCACGGTTGTCGTGGGGGCGCTGCTCACGGCCGTCCAGAAGGAACTCTTGCTCGCGTCCTTCGATCCTACAGAGGCGCGGGCCATCGGTCTCCCGGTGCGGAGGCTCAACAATCTGCTGCTCATTCTGATCGGGTTGGTGGTCGTCCTGACCGTACAGCTTGTCGGGACCACCCTCAGTGTCAGCCTGCTGATCACGTCGAGCGCCGCAGCACGGCTGCTGGCCCGCAGCCTGAAAAAGATGATCGGGCTGGCCGCCCTGCTGGGGACCGCGGGCGGCGTGACGGGCCTATACCTCAGCTACTTCCTGAACACGGCGCCGGGCGCGACCATCGTGCTGGTGAACACGGCGCTGTTTCTGCTGGCGCTGCTGCTGAGGCGGCGGGAGGGGGAGAGTTCCTAATCCCCACTCGCCCTGCTTGCCCGCTGAAGCGGCATCCGCCGCAGCACCGCCCACACCAGCAGCGTGCCGAGGACGGCAAACACCGCGCCCAGCAGGAACGCCGCACCGGGGAAACGGAAGGGGGCGCCGCCCCCGTTGAAGTAGGCGAAGACGGCGGTGGCGATGACCGGGCCCACCACGCCGACCAGGCTGTTGAGGCTGGTGATTGCGCCCATCACCCGGCCCTGCTCGGTTTCCCCCACCTGACGGCTGATCAGGCCCTGGATGGCGGGCTGGGCGAGGCCACCAAGCGCCCCGAAGATCAGCGAGAGGTACAGCAGAAACGGGGTACGCGCTGCGCTGAGCACCAGGAATTCCCCGATGGACATCGCCAGGCCCAGCAGGATGGTGCGCCGCTCGCCCAACACCGCGATCGACCGGCCGATAAGCCCGGCCTGCACACCCGCGGTCAGCAGACCGAAAACCGCGAGGGCCACTCCGTTTTGGGCGGGCGACCAGCTCAGCACCGTCTCGGTGTACAGCACCCAGGTGCTAAAGATCACCTGCCCCGCCAACCCCAGCAGCACGAACGTTCCCGCCAGGTTGCGGGTGATGGCGTACTCGCCCAGGGCCCTCAGCGGCGTAAAGGGGTTGAGGGCCCCGCGCTTGAGCGCCTGCCCCCGCGCCGAGGCGGGCAGCGATTCGGGCAGCACCAAGAGACCGTACAGGAAGTTCAGCGCCGTGAGGCCCGCCGCGACCAGGAACGGGAGCCGCAGCCCGAGGTCACCCAGGAAGCCGCCCAGCGCCGGACCCAGGATGAACCCCACCCCAAACGTCGCGCCCAGGAGGCCAAACTGCCGCGCACGGTCCTCGGGCGGCGATACGTCGGCGATGTAGGCATTCGCCACGGTCAGGCTTGCGCCCGTCACGCCCGCGATGATCCGGCCCAATAGCAGCCACCCCAGGCTGGGGGCGAAGTAGAGCAGCAGGTAGTCAAAGACCATCCCCAAGAGGCTGAGGAGAAGCACCGGCCGCCGCCCGTAGCGGTCCGACAAGGCCCCCAGAATGGGCGCGCAGAGAAATTGCATCACCGCATACGCCGCCGTCAGCCAGCCGATGAAGCGTGCGCCCGCCGCCTCCGACCCGGCCAATTCCTTGACCAACCCCGGCAGCACGGGAATGATCAGGCCGATGCCCATCACATCGATCAGGGCAGTTGCCAGAATGAAGATCAGAGCCGCAGGTCGCTGACGCATAACGGCTCACTGTACGCGCCGCCCGTCAGGGGTGGGAGAGCCATCTGACTTAACGTGAAAGGCTAGACGGTCAGCAGGACGCGCCCGTTCACCTCCCCGGCTTCCACCAGCGCGTGTGCCCCGGCCGCTTCCGAGGGGATTGCTCGCCAACAGAGGACTTCGGGACTGCCGTGCTGCTCGGCCAGGATGGCGCGGGACATGTGGGTAGCACAGCACGAAAAACCGCCCCCGGGGAAGGGGCGGCGTGTAACCGGGTGAGATTCAGTAGAACGTGGTGACGCGCTCGACGCTGTGGCGGTGGTGCGGAAAGCCTTCTTCCGCGCGCTTGCCGATGGGCAGCATTCCGGCAAACTGAACGTGGTCGGGCAGGCCGAGGAGTTCGCGGACCTTCTGGGGGTCAAAGCCCAGCATGGGCACCGTGTCGTACCCCAAACCACGGGCGGCAAGCATCAGAAAGCCAAAGGCAATGTTGGCCTGAGTGAGGCCCCACTGGCCGCGCTGGGCCACGTCCTGACCCGCAAAGCTCTGGCGCAGGCGTTCGGCACGGGTCTTGATCTGCTCTTCGCCCATGCCCGGGTGGACGGTTTCCTCTGCCGTTTGCAGCACGTCCTCCATATCGCTGTAGACCACGATCACGGCGGGGGCGCTCGTCACCTGGCTCTGGCCGTAGGCAGCCTCCTGAAGCTTGGCCTGGAGTTCGGGGTTCTGAACCACGGCGAAGCGGGTGGGCTGCACGTTGTTCGCGGTGGGCGCCAGGCTGGCAAGGCGCAGAATTTCGCGCAGGTCATCCTGGTTCATGGGCTCGGGCTGAAAGCGGCGGATGCTGCGGCGGCTCTCGATGGCCTCGGTGACGGTCAGGGGACGGGTCTGAACAGCAGTCATGGCGCTAGAGTATTTCCAGCACTTTGAAAAGTCAAGCGGTGTGATTTGCGGCGCAGTTCGGTTCGGTTGAAGGTGTACAGTGGGGGCATGAGCACCGCACACACGGGATTTTGTCCGGTTTACCGGGCCATCGGCGTGTTGCAGGAGAAGTGGGTGCTGCATATCGTCCGCGCGCTGCTGGACGGCGAGAAGGGTTTTAACGAACTCGCCCGTGCGGTGGGCGGCTGCAACAGTGCCACCCTCACGCAACGCCTCGAACACCTCGAAGCCCTCGCCCTCATCACCAAACGCACCGAAGACACCCAGGGCAAGCTGGCCCGCAGCGTCTACAGCCTCACCCCCGCCGGGCGCGAGCTTCAGGGCGTGATCGACGCCATCGGCACCTGGGCCCGCGAGCACCTGCGCGAAGATGCCGCCCAGCCCGTTTGAGCCCTCCTCTCCCCCATTCACCGTGCTCCGCCCGCAAGCCGGTTCCCGGGCACGCGGCCCAGCCAAGAAAACGCTCCAGCCGCAGCCGGAGCGTCTCTTTCCAAACGCTCGCCTACTCCAGTACCGCCTCGTGCGTGATCTCCACGTTCCCGGTCATCACGCGGCTGAGGGGACAGACCTGGGCGGCCTTCTGCACGTAGCCCTCAAAGGTGGCCTGGTCGATGTTGCTGCGGGCCGAGCCGCGCACGACAAGGCGCATGGTGCTCACCTTGAAGCCCTGGCCCTCGCGGACCATCTCGCAGGTCGCCTCGGTGCGCAGGTCGCCCGGCTCGTGGCCGTCGGCGGCCAGGAGCGCCGCGAGTTGCATGGTAAAGCACCCGGCGTGCGCGGCGGCGAGAAGCTCTTCGGGATTGGTGCCCGCCCCCTGCTCAAACCGGGTCTTGAAGGAATACGGGGCGTCATTCAGGACGCCGCTGCCGGTGCTCACGGTTCCCTGACCGCTTCTGAGGTCGCCCGTCCAGTGGGCGCTGGCCTTGCGCGCGATATCTGCCATAGAGGGCAGTTTGCGGCAGGCACGGGGCGCGGCGCGTTCAGGGTCGCTTAACGTCAAGGATAGACTGGCCGCTATGCAGCCAGCACGCTGGGAACCGTCCGCCTGGGATCTGCCCGCCGTACCCGTGCGGAGCTATGTGTGGCACGCCGAGAGCCCTCGCGCCGCCGTGCTGCTCGCGCACGGGCTGGGGGAATACGCCGGGCGGTACGTCGAACGCTATGGCCGCCTGGTTCCGGCGCTGGTCGAGGCGGGCTTCACGGTGTACGCCTATGACCAGCGCGGGCACGGCCGGTCGGAGGGCCGCCGGGCGGTGGTGGACGCCGCTGTTCTGGTCGAGGACCACCTGCGGGCGCGAGAGGCGCTGCGGAGTCAGCCGCTTCCCGTGTTCGCCTTTGGGCACTCGCTGGGCGGCTTGGTCACGGCAGCCAGCGTGGCGCGCGACCCGCGCGGCCTGAGCGGCGTCGTGCTCTCCAGCCCCGCCCTCCTGATCGGTGAAGGGGAACCGGCGTGGCGCAGGGCCCTGGCCCCGGTGCTGGCCAGGCTCGCGCCGGCTGCCCCCGTCACCGCGCTCGACAGCGGGGGTCTTTCGCGCCTTGCCGACGAGGTCGAGGCGTACCGGGCTGATCCCTGGGTCCACCAGGGCAAGGTTCCTGCCCTGACCGCCGCTTCCATGCTGCGGCTCAGCGGTGAGCTGTGGGCTCACTACGCCCGCTGGACCCTGCCCACCCTGGTCATCCACGGCACCGCGGACCGCCTGACGGACGTGAACGGCTCGCGCCGCTTTGTGAACGCCATTCCCGCCCCCGACAAGACCCTGCGCCTCGTCGAGGGCGGCTACCACGAGCTCCTCAACGACGAGGAGCGGGAAGAGGTGCTGGGCTGGATCCTGGCCTGGCTGCGCAGCAGAGCGCCGCAAGCTGCGGGTTAGGCGAGGCCAAAATCCTGCGCGATCAGCCGGGCGGTCATCTTTGCGCTCATCATCACGCTGGGAGTCCCCGCGCCGGGCTGCACCCCCGCCCCGACAAGGTAGAGGTGGCGCACGTCCTCCGAGCGGTTGTGCGGACGGAGGTAGGCACTCTGGGCCAGCGTGGGCTCGGGGCCGAAGGCGTTGCCCAGGTAGCTGTCGAGCGTCCCCGCGAAATAGTCGGGCGTCACGTACTCCAGGTGGGTCAGCCGCTCCCGCAGCCGGGGGATGTGGCCGCGTTCCTCCAAGAAAGCCAGCACACGCTCGACCAGCCGCGGTCCCTCCACGCCCCAGTTGATGCCGCTGCCACCATGTGGCACGGGAATCAGCGTGTAGGCGGCGTGGTGGCCGGGCGGCGCGAGGCTGGGATCGGTGAGGGTCGGGATGTGGAGATACTGGCTGAAATCCGCGCCCAGCACCTTCCGGCCGAAGATCTCGCGCAGCAATTCCTCGTAGCGCGGCCCCAGGATGATGTTGTGATGCCGGAGGTTCAGGGCACGGCCGTCATCGCGGAAGCCGAAGTAGATCACCAGCAGGCTCATGCTCTGGCGAGCAGCCTTGACACGCCAGTCGCTGTTGACGAGGCGGGCCGTCCGGGGCACGCGCTTGAGGTAGGTGTTCGCCCAGTCCCCATTGCTAATGACAAGGTCGGCGGGGCGTTTCTCGCCCCCCTTCAGCCGCACGCCGCGCGCCACCCGCGGGCCGAAGGGGCGACGAACGGGCTTGCCCCATTCATCCGTCACCAGAATCTCTTCGACCTCTGCCCCGTACTCGATTCGCCCGCCCAGTTCCTCGAATTTGCGAACCAGGCCCCGAACGAGGGCTCCGGTCCCCCCCAGCGCGTAGTGAATGCCCCAGGTCTTCTCGACGAAGTGGATCATCGCGTAGATCGCCGGAACGCTGAGCGGATTGCCGCCGATCAAGAGCGTCTCGAAGGAGAAGACCTGCCGCAGCTTGGGCGACTGAAAGTACCGGCTGGTGAAGGAAAAGAGCGTTCGCACCGCGTCCAGCCGCAGCAGGTCAGGCACCACCCGCAGCATCGTGCCGAGGTCGCCGAAGTGGGTGTAGCCCAGTTCGAGGAACCCGCGCCGGAAAATCGCCTCGGCGTCCGCGTGAAAGCGCTCGTAGCCCGCCAGGTCCTCCGGGGCGAGGGCCGCGATCTGCCGCCGGGTGCTCTCGGGATCGCCGTCGTAGTCGAAAAAGGTGCCGTCATCAAAGATGATGCGGTAGAAGGGCAAGATGGGCACCAGACGCACGTAGTCGCGCGTGCGCGGGCCGCCGCTCTCGCCTTCCCGCACGCGCTCGCCGGTCAGCACCGCAGGCGGAAAGTCGGGCTGGTCCAGGAAACTTTCGTCCCGCTGAAGGGCGAACAGCTCCTCGATGAAGTGCGGCACCGTGATGACGGTCGGGCCCATGTCAAAGACGTAGCCGTCCGGCGTGCGTTTCTGGTAGGCGCGGCCGCCCGGCCCGTCCAGTTTCTCTAGGATGGTCGTGTCAAAACCTAGGCTCTGTAGGCGGATGCCCAGGCTCAGGCCGCCGAAGCCCGAGCCGATGATCAGGGCCTGTTTGCGCCGGTAAAGGGATGAGTCGGTCATAGGTGTGTGCGGAGCCGTCTCCTGATCTCGCCCGAGGGAGCTCCTCAGGGCGGCGAGCCCCGCACCTCCCACCACGCCTGGGGCAGCATCAGCAGCTTGCGGGTACCGCTGACATGGGCGCGGCGGCGGAAGTTGTCGAAGTCGCCCCGAGCGAGGTCATCGAGAATGCCCTCATAGGCGCGGGCAGCGGCCTGCACGCCAATGCGGGCACGGCCGTGCAGGCAGGGAATGCCGGTGCGGCCCTCCGCGTACCAACGGCGGGCAAGCGCGGAGAGGTCCCGCATCAGCGCGCGGTACTCGGGGGTTACGCGGCCTTCTTGTAGAGCAGCGCGGGAGACGCCGTATTCGCGCAGCAGGCTTTCGGGGAGGTAGATTCGCCCGCGTTCAAGGTCCTCGCCCACGTCGCGCAGGACATTGGTGAGCTGCATCGCCTGGCCCAGCCGCAGCGCGCGGCGCAGGGTCTCCTCGCCCCCGCTGTAACCGCAGATGGGGGCGATCATAAAGCCCACCACACCCGCCACTCGGCGGCAGTACAGGGCAAGGTCGTCCAGGTCGCGGTAGCGGTGGCCGTGCAGGTCCATCTGTAGGCCCTCGTGCAGCTCCTCAAAGGCCGCGAGGGGAATCGGCCAGTGGGCGGCGGCCCAGGCAAGCGCCCGGTCGGTGGGGTGCGAGCTGGGGCGGCCCGCAAAGGCAGCCTGTACCCGTGCCCACCATGCGGCAAGGGCTTTTTCGGCCTCGTCCCCGCGGCACTCGTCCACGCTGTCATCCCCCTCGCGGCAGGCCGCGTACACCGCCCACACGGCCTCGCGCTGCCCCGCCGGGAAAAAGCGCGACCCCAGCGAAAAAGTCCGGCTGTGCTGCCGCGTCACCTCCCAGCAGTGACGGGCCGCTTCCGCCGGGGGAGGCGGAACGGCAGGAGGGGGAGAGACGAGGTTGAGCATGAATAAGGTTCCTCTGCCTGCGAGTGTACGGGGACCGCGTGTAGGGAACGTCACGCTTTCTTACAGAAAAAGGCGCGAGACAGGCTTAGCCGCGCTCTTTCAGGTACCGCTCGAACACCACCGGGCCGACCTGTACGGCGTCGGTACGGATGCAGCCGAGCAGGTACCGGGACACCCAAGCCGGGTCAGGGAAGGTGAGGCCACCCAGGGCTGGCTGGGAAAGCAGCCGCTGAAGGGGGCCACCGGTGCGCGCCACATACATCAGCCACAGCTGCCCGCCGGGCCGAGTCAGCCGAGCGAGTTCCCGCAGAAAGCGGTCAGGCCGCCGCGTCTCGTTGAGGGTCGCGCCCACCGTCACGCCCGCGAAGCTTTCTGCGGGCCATCCGCTTTCTTCCAGGTCGCTGAGGCACCAGGCGATGTCCGCCCGTCGCTCCCGCCGCCGGGCCAGGGCAAGCATGGCGGGGCTGAGGTCAGCGGCGAGCACGCGGCACCCCGCTCGGGCGAGCACTCCGGCATAGAAGCCGCTGCTCGTGCCCGCATCCAGCCAGCACTCGCCGGGGCGAGGACGGCACAGCCCCAGGAACAGGGCAGCCTCGCGCGCCAGGGGGAAGGGCTGGCCGGTCAGCAGGGTCAGGGAACGGGCTCGCCAGAGGGGATAGACCCGAGCGGTCAACGGCCAGAAGTTGCTGCGCTGCGCCAGGGTGAGCGTTGCCCGGGGGTTCAGGTTTTCTTGGCTCTGGCGCGCTTCTCGCATGGGGTTCATTATGCTGGGCGTGGATTGGCCTCGCCCAAGTGGGGGAGGCTGGCGGAGGAAAGCATGCAAGAAGAACGCAAGAGCATCGGGGGCGCGCTGGTCGACGTGTTCGACGCGGCCGTCACGCTCGTCAAGGCAGAGATTCGCGCGGTCGCGCGTCAGGTTGGTGAAGTCGCCAAGGCCAAGGGCGTCGGCGTGGTGCTGCTGCTCGCGTCGGTCGGTCCCCTCGTGATGGGGCTCGTGTTCCTGATCCTGGCGGTGTTCTACCTGCTGATGCGGCTTGGCCTGGGGGCCTGGGTCGCGGCGCTCATCATCGCGCTGCTGGGCTTTGCCCTGACCGGCGTGCTGGTGATGTTGGGCCTGCGGCGCCTGAGTGCCGAACTGCCGCGCGACCCTGAAGAACGCCGCGTTCTGACCGAAGACGATCACCTCGAAGCCCAGTACCGAGCCGAGCAGGCCGCAACCACCACCGCCGCCCCCAGCGCCGCCCGCGTCACGGTGGCGAGCGCGACCACCATGACCGGCAGCGACGGGGCACATCCGGCACGTTCAGCGGGCGACTACCGCGTTCCTGCCGTAGCGACCGATCAGGTGGAGGGCCACGTGACCCGGCCCATGGCCCTCAGCGAGGAGGGCCGAACGGTGACGATCCCCGTCTACGGCACCAATCCCGACGGCAGCCAGCCCGCCCACGGCGGCAGCGTGACCGACTTTGGCGTCACCCCCCCTGAGGATGAACGGGGGCACTCGCCGCAGCGCGGGCACGGGGGCCACGCCGGGCATGACCCCAACGTTCAGCACCCGGTGGTGCTCAAAGACCATCCGGGCATCAGCGTGAGCACCGAGCCCACCTTCCGCGAGGACATGAAAAAGGAGGGATACTGATGGCAGACCGAGTCACGGTGGAGCGCGTGACGGTGGCCAGCACGCCGGAAGACCGCGTGACGATCGCTCGGGGGGCAGCGAACCACCCGCCGCAGGGGCGCGGCGACCGCAACGAACGCGAGGAGGCCCGCGCACGCCTCAAGGAGAGCGTGGACGCGCTCGCGCAGCAGGCGAGCCTGCAGGTGCAGCTGCAAAAAGAACCCCTCAAGATGCTGGGCGGAGCCTCGGCAGTGGGGGCGCTGGTGGGCCTGGTGATCGGACGTCAGTTTCGCCGCACCAAAAAGGTCTATGTGGACGCCTACAGCCCTGAAAAGCACCAGAAGGCCCTGATTCGGGCACAGAAAAAGGAAAAGGGCGGTGGCATCGGCGGCGCGCTCGTGGCGACCGTCACCACCCTGGCCGTCAAGACGCTGAATGACCGCGTGCTGACACCCCGCCTAGAAGGCTTTGCGGACAGCCTGCTGGAACGCGCCGGGCAGCGCTTGGGGCAGCCGTCGAGCGCGACCGGTGCGAGCAGCACGCGCGCTTCGAAGACGACCCAAGCGACCGAGCTCGCGGCGAGCACGGCCAGTACCGCTTCCGGGGGCGTAGCGAGCTTTCTGAAGCGTCAGGAGGGGAACGAGGTGGGCGACGCCGCCCGCGTCGGCGTGCCCGGCGGACCAGGCATGCAAAGCGCGCCGGGCACCAGCAGCAGCATTTCCGCGCCCAAAAGCACTGTGGAAGCCAAGGCACAGGGGAGCCCCATCCACCCGGAGGAACGGCTGAACCCGAACATTCGTTGAGGCGTCCTTCCCTGGCCCGGCCCGTCAGAGGCCGGGTTTTGTGTGCCCCTTTCTGATACGGCGCAATCACTTCTGCTAGCGTGGGGGCATGTCCGCCACCCGCAGCACCCGTCAGCGTGACGTGATTACCCGCGTTCTCGACCGCGCCGAAGGGCCCCTGGCGGTTGGGGAAGTGCTGGAACGCGCGCAGGCTGACCTGCCGGGGCTGGGCATTGCCACCGTGTACCGAACCCTTAAGCTGCTCACCGAGCAGGGCCATATCCACCCGGTGCTCCTTGACGGCGAGACGCGCTACGAGCGAACCGGGCGCGGGCACCACCACCACTTTTCCTGCACCCGCTGCGGCCGCGTCTTTACGCTGCACACCTGTCCGGTCGCGTTGCCCCGTGGTACGGTCTATCCCGGCGGCTTTATCGTGGAGGCACACGAGGTCACGCTGTACGGTCAGTGCCCGCAGTGCGCCGCGCTGGCTGCCCCGCCCGGTTGACCCTCCTGCCCCGCCCTGCTACCCTCTGTTCAGCTCCCGCGTGGAGCGACCCTATCCAGAGCGCCCGAGAGATCTGGCTCGTTGACGGCGCGGCAACCGGACCCCATCACGTCACGGTGCCAAGGCCAGCCTGCGAGGAGGTCAACGATGACCGCCCGCGGGAACGATCAGGGAAGGTCACGCGGCTGGAAACTTGCCCCGCCCCTTCTCGATGCCCGGGAGGGGGCGCGCCCTTTGGCGCCCAGCCCCCACAGGTCAGACGAATTTTTTCCTGTGAGGAGGGCCGAGTCATGGCTTCTAACTCCAACACGCTGCACTTCGAGACGCTTCAGGTTCACGCTGGGCAACGCCCCGACCCGGCGACAGGAGCACAGGCGGTACCGATCTACGCCACCAACTCTTACGTGTTCGAGTCGCCCGAGCACGCCGCGAACCTGTTTGGCCTGCGCGCTTTTGGGAACATCTACAGCCGGATTCAGAACCCCACAAACGCCGTGCTGGAAGAACGCATCGCGGCGCTGGAGGGCGGGGTGGGCGCGCTGGCGGTCGCGAGCGGGCACGCGGCGCAGTTTCTCGCGATCACGACGGTCGCGCAGGCCGGGGACAACATCGTCTCGACGCCGAATCTGTACGGCGGCACCGTCAACCAGTTCCGCGTGACGCTGCGGCGGCTGGGCATCGAGGTGCGGTTTACCAGCAAGGACGAGCGCCCGGAGGAGTTCGCTTCTCTTATCGACGACCGGACTCGGGCCGTGTACCTGGAGACGCTGGGAAATCCGGCGCTCAACATCCCCGACTTTGAGGGCATTGCCGCCGCCGCCCACGCGCGGGGTGTGGCCGTCTTCGTGGACAACACCTTTGGCGCCGGGGGCTACTACTGCCAGCCCATCCGGCACGGAGCCGACGTGGTGCTGCACTCCGCGAGCAAGTGGATCGGCGGGCACGGCAACGGCATCGGCGGCCTGATCGTAGACGCGGGAACGTTTGACTGGGGGAACGGGCGCTATCCCCTCTTCACCGAACCCAGTCCCAGCTATCACGGCCTGAACTTCTGGGAGGTGTTTGGGGCGGGCAACGCGCTGGGGTTACCCAACATCGCCTTTTTGATCCGCGCGCGCACCGAGGGTCTGCGCGACCTGGGCGCGACGCTCGCGCCGCAGCAGGCCTGGCAGTTTTTGCAAGGCCTAGAGACACTCAGCCTGCGAGCTGAACGGCACGCGCAAAACGCCCTCGCGCTGGCGAGGTGGCTCAGCGCACACCCGGATGTCTTGCGGGTGACGTACCCCGGCCTGAGTCACCACCCCCACTACGACCGGGCGCAGACGTACCTGCCGCGCGGAGCTGGAGCCGTGCTGACCTTTGAGCTCAAGGGGGGGCGGGCAGCCGGTGAGGCCTTTATCGGTGCGGTCAAGCTCGCGCAGCACGTCGCCAACGTGGGAGACACCCGCACGCTCGTCATTCACCCCGCCAGCACCACCCACTCGCAGCTCGACGAGGTCAGCCAGGCCGCGGCGGGGGTAACGCCGGGCCTGATCCGGGTCTCCGTCGGCATCGAGCACATCGACGATATCTGTGACGACTTTGCGCAGGCCCTCGCCACGGCCCTTGTGGACGCGGAGGGAGTATGACCGCCGTGACCCACGTGCCGGACCTTCCGCCGCCCCTCCCGGACCGCACCGTGCCCGAGCGATGTTTCCGGCAGCAGACGGTACGGCTTTTCCGGCACACTCCGCTGCTGCTGGACTGCGGGCAGGCCGTGAGTGACATTCGGGTGGCGTACCACACCTACGGCACGCCACGCGAACACGCGGTGCTGGTGCTGCACGCCCTGACCGGCACGAGCGCGGTGCATGAATGGTGGCCGGATTTCCTGGGAGAGGGTCGGCCCCTGGACCCCACCCGCGACTTTGTGGTCTGCGCGAATGTGCTGGGTGGCTGCGCGGGGACCAGCGGCCCAGCAGAACTCCCGCGCGTGAACGGCGAAGATCCTCCCCTCACGCTGCGGGACATGGCGCGGGTGGGCCGGGCCCTGCTCGAAGAGCTGGGGGTGCGCCGCGTCTCGCTGATCGGCGCGAGCATGGGCGGGATGCTGGCGTACGCCTGGCTGCTGGAATGCCCCGACCTGGTCGACCGGGCCGTCATCATCGGTGCCCCGGCCCGCCACTCTCCCTGGGCCATCGGGCTGAACACGGCGGCCCGCAGCGCCATCCGCGCCGCGCCCGGCGGCGAGGGCCTCAAGGTCGCACGCATGGTCGCCATGCTGAGTTACCGCAGTCCCCAGAGCTTTGCCCTGACTCAGGCGGGCTGGGGCACGCGGCGCCCCGGCACCCCCGACATCACGACGTATCTGGAACACCAGGGGGAGAAGCTCGCCGCCCGCTTCTGCGAGCGCACCTACCTCGCGCTGACCGGGGCGATGGACCGCTTCCAGCCCACGGATGAGGAACTGCGGAGCATCCGGGTGCCGGTGCTCGCCGTCGGCATCTCCAGCGACGTGCTGTACCCGCCTGCCGAGGTGCGCGCTTTCGCAGACCTGCTGCCCCGCGGACGGTACGCCGAGCTGAAGAGCGTGCACGGGCACGACGCTTTTTTGATCGATCCGGGAGAGTTGCCGGGGTGGGTGGAGGGCTTCTTGCACGGTTGAGGCCTCGCCGTTCAGCCGCGGACCATTCAGGAGAACACCATAGGGTTCAGGCAAACCCTGTGGTTTTCTCTTCACGTGACGTGCATAGTAGGGGGGTGTGCCGGTCCGCCGGGCTGCCGAGGTGAACCTTGACGAACTTTTTCACTGCACTGGATTTGATCGGGCTGATCCTGCTGTGCTTCTACACGCTCCAGATGTCCCTCGCGGCGCTCCTGCCCCGGCCAAGGCGGTGCCCGGCGCCGCAGCCCGGTCTGCGCTTTACCTTTTTGATTCCTGCCCTCAATGAGGCGCAGGTGATTGAGGCGACCGTGCGCAATCTCCGTCAGGTCGCGCCGGATGGGCGGGTGGCGGTGATCGACGACGGCAGCGATGACGCGACCGGGGTGCTGGTGTCGGCGCTCGCCGCTTCGGATCCGGGCGTGCTGCTGCTGCGGCGCACCTTTCCGGAAGCTCGCCAGGGCAAGGGCAGAGCGCTGAACTGGGCGGTGAGGAAGCTGCTGCACGTGCTGCGCGAGGAGGGGGCTGACCTCTCCCACGAGGTCTTTGTCGTGATCGACGCGGACGGGCGCATCGGGCCAGAGCTGCTGACCGAAGCGCGGCAGGTGATGGGCGACCCGGCGGTGATGGGCGCGCAGGCCCGCGTGCGCATTCGGCAGTCCACCACTCGCCTCCATGCCCGCAACCTCATCGGGCGAATGCTGGAGCAGCAGCAGGACGTGGAGTTTTTCATCACCCGGCATCTCCAGGTGCTGCGGACCCACTGGCACACCGCCGCCCTGTGCGGCAACGGCCAGTTTATGCGGGCCTCCTACGTGGAGGGGCAGTTCGCGCGGGGCGTGGACCCCTGGCCAGACGTGCTCCTCGAAGACTTCGGCAGCGGCCTTGAAATCCGTCTGGCACGGCCCACGTATCGCCTGGCCTTTCTGGAGCATCCGGTCACGCAGCAGGGGCTGCCCAAC
Organism: Deinococcus sp. YIM 77859; assembly: GCF_000745175.1. Lineage (NCBI taxonomy): Bacteria > Thermotogati > Deinococcota > Deinococci > Deinococcales > Deinococcaceae > Deinococcus > Deinococcus sp. YIM 77859. The sequence continues at coordinate 2,591,435 of NZ_JQNI01000002.1, read as the reverse complement.
CTGCGCCGCTTTACCCGGCAGCGGGCACGCTGGACGCAGGGCACGCTGCAATGCCTGCCCTACCTGAGAAGGCTGTGGACGACTCCCGTTCCCCTCCTGGCGCGGCTGGACTTCACGTACTTCATCCTGGGGCCGTGGCTCAACCTGCTGATCGTGCTGACGCTGCTGACGCAACCGCTGCGCTGGGCGACCGGTACGCAAGGCCTGCTCCTTGACCCCACGGTGAGCCTGACCCTCAGCGTGCTGAATCTTGCCCTGCAACTCAATTGGCTGATCCGCTACCAGCTGGAAAACCGGCTGCCGCCGGGGCGCCTGCTCTTTACTGCCCTCAGCCTCCCGGTGTACGGCTTTGCCCTCTTCCTGAGCCTGCCGCTTGCCTTCAAGAACTACCTGACGGGCCGCCGCACCTGGGACAAGAGTGCCCGCCACGCAGAGCCTGAGGAGAGCGTGGGGGGCCCCCGTGTGCGGGCCGCTCCTTCTGGCGACTAGTTCGGGGAAGGGGGGAACCTCTCTCCCCCTCTCGCCTTTGCCCTACTCCACCCGCTCGCCGCGCTGCAGCTTCACCGCGCGCACCAGGTTCTGGTACATCAGGGCGCTCGTGAGGGGGCCGACGCCGCCGGGTACGGGTGTCTGCATGCGAACGGGCAGCTCCGGCAGGGCGTCGCCGACCACGCCGCCACCCTCCTCCTCGGGCCGGACGTTGATGCCCGCGTCGATGACGACATGGTGCGGCTGAACGTGTTCGGGCCGCAGCAGACCCGCGTGGCCGACCGCCACCACCACCGCGTCCTGCTCGGCGAGCACGGCTGCGAGATCGCGGGTATGTTCGTTACACAGCGTCACGGTCACGCCCCGGTTGTTGAGCATAAAGGCGAGGGGCCGCCCCACCGTGCGCCCGGGACCGATCACAGCCACGCGCCGTCCGCGCAGGTCGTCCCCCAGCGCCGCGCGCAGCAGAAAGCGCACGGAACGGGGGGTAGGTGGAAGCAGCGCCTCCGTCTCCCGGCCCGCGGCGATGAGAGCCAGGTTGGCGGGCGTGAGGCCCTCCACATCCTTGCGGGGGGCGATATGAAGCAGCGCGGCGTCGGCGTCCAGACCGCCCGCGAGCGGCAGCTCGAGCACGATGCCGTGAACCCCTGGGTCGTCAGAAAGTTCGCGTAGCGCCGCGTGCAGGTTCTCCTGCGTGGTCCCCGCGCCGAGGTCGCGCACGCCAAAGCGCACGCCCAGCCGCCCCGCCTGCCGCTCCTTGCTGTGGACGTACACCCGTGACGCCTCATCGTCCGAGGCCAGGACACTCACCAGCTGGGGCCGGAAGCTCGGCGTCAGGCGGGCCCACTCGGAGAGGGCCTCCCGCACGCCCCGCGTGACCTCGTCCGCGAGTGGCTTACCGATGAGTCGGGATTCTTGCATCCCCGCCCTCAATGCCGAAAGTGCCGCGAGCCGGTAAAGACCATGCTCAGGCCGAGCTCGTTCGCCGCCGCGATCACCTCAGGGTCGCGCTTGGCACCGCCGGGCTGGAGAAGCGCCGTCACGCCTGCCCCCGCCGCCAGGCGCACCACGTCGTCAAAGGGGAAAAACGCCTCGGAGGCAAGCACCGCGCCGCGCGCTCGCTCGCCGGCATTCTGCACCGCACGTTCGGCAGCCCAGATACGGCTCACGGCACCCGCACCCAGACCGACCGTCACTCCATCCCGCGCCAACACAACCGCGTTGGAGCGCGCGTGCTTGACGACGGCCCAGGCAAAGCGCAGGTCCAGCCATTCCTGCTCGCTGGGCTCGCGCCGCGTCACCACCTCGGGGCAGAGGTCATCCCAGGGGCGGGTATCGCGGCCCTGCACGGCAAAGCCCCCGGCGAGCGGGCGCACGTCCAGCGTACCGGGACTGGCGTCCGGAGCAGCCACCAGCACGCGCAGGTCCGGCTTCTTGGCGGCGAACCACGCCACCGCCTCGGGCGTCACGTCGGGCGCGATGAGGACTTCGAGGAAGGTGCCGCGCATGGCTTGTGCCGCCGCGAGGTCCACCGGTCGGCTCACGGCGACCACGCCGCCGAAGACGCTGAGGGTGTCCGCGTCGCGAGCTCTCTCCCAGGCGGCCCGCACGGTATCGGCCACCGCCACACCGCAGGGATTGGCGTGTTTGACGGCGACACACACAGCGCGGGTTCCGGCGGGATGGTCTTCCTGCCGCGCGAGCTCGGCCGCCAGCGCCCAGGCCGCGTCGGCATCCGCGTAGTTGTTGAAGCTCATGGGCTTTCCGGCGACCACCCGGGCATCAAGCACCGGGCCGCGCTCGGCCCCCAGGCGATACACCGCGCCCGGCTGATGCGGGTTTTCGCCGTACCGCACCTCGGCCACCCGGGAGAGGCTGAGGGTGAGGTGTTCGGGCAGCGTCTCCCCCGCCCCGTCCTCCAGGTAGGCAGCAATCGCCGCGTCGTACTCGCCCGTGTGGCGAAAGGCCTTGGCCGCGAGGCGACGGCGGTCCGCCGGTGAAACCTCACCCGCCAGGGCCAGAGGGTAGTCAGCGGGGTCCACCAACACCAGCACATCCGCATGGTTTTTGGCCGCGGCGCGAAGCATCGCGGGGCCGCCGATGTCGATGTTCTCGGTGACTTCCGCAAAGTCTGCTCCCCGCGCCACCGTCTCGCGGAAGGGGTAGAGGTTGACGCACACCAGGTCAATCGTCCCCAAGCCGTGTTCGGCGAGCTCGGCCAGGTGCCCTGCCTCGCGCCGGGCGAGAATGCCGCCGTGGATAGCCGGGTGCAGGGTCTTGACGCGCCCGCCTAAAATTTCCGGAAAGCCGGTCACGTCACTCACCGCCGTCGCGGGGACACCGGCCGCGCGCAGGGCCGCCAGAGTTCCCCCCGTGCTGAGAAGCTCCCAGCCCCGCGCCACCAGGGCCCGCGCGAAGTCCTCGATGCCCGTCTTGTCGCTCACCGAAATCAGTGCCCGTCTCGTCATGCTGCCTCCCAAGATGACGGACGCTCCCGCGTAGGCTGCGGGGCGTCCGACCCAGGCGCGCGGTCCAGTCTCTGCCGGTGGCTTCCCCGTGGTCGGCTCCACGTTCAGCGCCAGTCGCCACCGCTGTGCCGGCAGGATACAGCAGGACAGAAGCCGAAGAAACGCGCGGAGGTCCGCTCGCCTAGGGCAGCACGGGATACAGGTCGACCCGGCTGCCGGGGCGCACGTCCTCGCGGGCCGCGATCCCCACGGTCGCACTCGGGCCGGTGCGGCTTCCCAAGCGGGTCAGGAGGTCAACAAACTCGTTCACGTCAAGGCCCTGGTTGGTGATGTACTCGCTGGGCACGCCGCGGGTGGTGAGGTCGACGACGGTATCCTGCACCAGGTTCTGAATCTGGTTCTGGAGGTCGCGGGTGTCTCCCCCCAGCGTGATGGTCGCGCGGCGAATGGGCTGCCCGCCGCGGTACAGCATGCTGTTGGGGCGCGCGTCACAGATCAGGTCCACCGGGAAGCCTACCGCCGTGTTGTTGGCCGCGCGGCACTGCACAAAGGTGCTCGCATTCAAGCCGCGCAGCTTGGTTTCGAGGGCGGCGCGCGCGGGGGCGCTCAGGCGAGCCGCCGGATTCCCCTTCGCGCCCCGACTGCTCGCGGCGGCGGCGGCATCCTGCAAGAACGTGTCGAGGTTGCGCACGCTGGGAACGACCCCTGCGTACACCAGATCGTTCTTGGGAAAGGCGAGGTCCGCGCTGCGGCTGGCGCTGAGTTCGGTGCGAGCACTGGAGTATTCGTCCTGTAACTTGCCCAGGCTGGCGCGTGTCGAGGCGAGATCCCGCGCGAGCGTCTCGTTGGCGGCCCGCAGGTCGGCCTGCTGGGTGCGCAGCGCGGCGAGGTCGGCACGGACCCGGTCGCGTTCGCGCAGGGCGCTGTCCCGCTCGGCCCGCAGGCGGTCACGCGCAGCGATCAGGTCGCGGCGCTCAGCGGCGAGGCGGTCGCGGTCCTGCTGCGCGGCGAGCCGCCCCGCCTCGGCCTGGGCGCGGGCGGCAACGGCAGCGTCACGAGCGGCACGGGCCGCGTCCCGCTCCTGCGCGAGGGCATTGCGCTGGGCTTCGGTGCTCTGGCGGGAGGCTTCCAGCGCCCGGACCTGCGCGTCGAGCTGCGCTGCGCGCGTCTGGGCCGCTTCGGCCCGGAGCTGTGCCGCCCGCGCCCGGACCTGGGCCCGCGTCGCTTCGGCTTCTGCCTGAGCGGCGCGGGCATCGAGGGTCGCGACCTGCTCCCCCAACGCCTGAACCCGCGCGTCGAGGTCGCGGGCGCGGGCCCGGCTGGCCGCCAGGGCTGCCTCCGACGCCGCCAGCCGGGCCCGGCTCTGCTCGGCGCGGGCTTCAAGCGCCTCGCGCAGCTCCGTGAGTTCGGTCACGCGGGCCTGGAGCGCTCCAGCCTGGGCCTGCGCCGTCTCGCGGGCCGCCTGCGCCCCCCGCAGCTCCCGGGTGGCCTGGAGGAGGTTTGCGCGGGCGGTCTCCCGTTCTCGGCGCAGCCGCTCGGCCTCGCTCCGCGCGGTGTCACGCTCGCGCTGCGCCGCCTGAAGGTCCTCCTGCACCGCCCGCACCTCCTCCCGCAGGGCGTTGATCTGCGGGCGGAGCTGATCGGCCTGGGCAATGGTCCTGACCGCGCTGCGGTTGAGCAACAAAAAGGCGGTCAGGCTGGCAGCGCTGATCCCCATGCCCGAGAGCACCGCCACGATCAGGGCTGTGGTTTTGGGCCGCAGCCCAAACCAGCGCAGGTGCTTGCGGCCCACCTTCTTGGCGATGGTGTCGGCGGCATACGCCACCACGCCCGAGAGAATCACCACAAAGGGCAAAAAGAGCCACAGCACGCGCCCGCACCCGCCTTACAGCTCGAAGTCGTCGCCGAGGTAGTGGCGGCGGGCATCCTCGTCCGCTGCGAACTCCTGCGGAGTGCCCTGGAACTTCACTTCCCCGTCGAACATCAGGTACACCCGGTCGGTCAGGGCGATCGTCTCGCGCACGTTGTGGTCAGTGATAAAGACACCGATCCCGCGGCGGTCGCGCAGCTCGCGGATCAGGCGCTGGATCTCGCGAATGCTCTTGGGGTCCACGCCGGTAAACGGCTCGTCGAGCAGCAGGTAGTCGGGATCGGTGGTGAGGGCGCGGGCAAGTTCCAGGCGGCGGCGCTCACCGCCCGAAAGCTGGTAGGCGTAGCTGCCCGCGAGGTGCGTCAGGCCGAATTCGGCCAGCAGGGCGTCGGCGCGAGCTTCCTGCTCGGCGCGCGAAAGCTTCTGGTACTCCAGGATAGCCAGGAGATTGTCACGCGCGGTGAGCTTGCGAAAGGCACTGGGCTCCTGCGGCAGGTAGCCCAAGCCCAGCCGTGCCCGCTGGTGCATCGGAAGCCGCGTCACGTCCCGGTCCCCTAAACGAATACGGCCCCGGTTGGGCCGAATAAAACCCACCACCATGTAAAAGGTCGTGGTTTTCCCGGCCCCGTTGGGCCCAAAGAGCGCCACGATCTCGCCGGGCCGCACCGTGAAGTCCACCCCGCGCACCACCTGCCGCCGCCCGTAGCTCTTGCTGAGGCCCTCCGCCATGAGTTCGGGCCGCGGGAGGGCAGGCGTGACGGTGGGCAGGGCGGCAGGAGCAGTCACGCCTGGGAGCGTAGCACGGGGCCTCGGGTGGGGCGGTGAGGGAGGCGACGAAGGGAACCGGGCAACGGCCAACGACCGTGCTCAGCGGAGATCGAGACGCATCAGCGGCAGCACCCGCCCGGGCAAGACGGGTGAAGGCACCTCACCCACCCGAACAGCACCCATGGCGCGGTAGAACCCCTCGGCGTGCGGGTCACTCTCCAGCAGGAGGAACGCCCAGTTCAGCCCGCGAGCCCGCGTGACCGCGTCCTGCCACAGGAGGCGGCCCACTCCCCGCCCGATGAACTCCGGGGCGACAAAGAGGTCTTTTAGATACGGCTCTGCTGGCGGCTGCGCCAAGCTGTAAAAGCCCACCCGGCAGCCCTCCTCCTGCTCGGCCACGACGTACAGCCCTTCCTGGATATCCCGCGCCGAAACGGTGAGGTCAGCACGGCAAGCCTCCATCAAGTCGGCGCCGTACCCCCAAAAGGCCTTGGACGCCCAGGCGAGGTCACTGAGGGGCCCCGCCTCCTGGGGCTCCGCCTTTCGCAGGGTCAGCCGCATCAGCAGAGTCTACCCCCGCTGGCGCAGGCCGGGTCATGACCCCACGCCGTACACTACCCCCATGCTCTTGACCATCATCGTGCTGGATTCCGTGGGCGTAGGAGCACTTCCCGACGCCGCCCAGTTTGGGGACGCGGGCGCGCATACCCTGAATCACACGCTGGAGGCGGCCCCCGTCCCTCTGCCCCATCTGGCCCGCCTGGGCCTCTCGCGAGTGCCGACCGTGCAGACTTCACCCGGAACACTTCCGGCGGGTGAGGTGCAGGGTGCCTACGGCCGAATGCGAGAGGTGAGCCCCGGCAAGGACACCTCGACCGGGCACTGGGAATTCATGGGCGTGCAGCTTCAGCACGCCTTTCAGGTCTTCCCGCAGGGCTTTCCGCCCGCCGTGATGGACCGCTTCGACGCGGCGACGGGGCGCGGCCACCTCTGCAACAAGCCCTACAGCGGCACGGACGTCATTCGCGACTACGGCGAAGAGCACCTGCGGACCGGCTTTCCCATCGTGTACACGAGTGCGGACAGCGTGTTTCAGATCGCCGCCCACGAGGACGTGGTGCCCCTCCCGCAGCTCTACGCGTGGTGCCAGGCCGCCCGTGAACTTCTCCAGGGCGAGTACGCGGTGGCGCGGGTGATCGCCCGGCCTTTCCGGGGCGAGCATCCCTTCGAGCGAGCGAACGAGCACCGCAAGGACTTCTCGTTGGTGCCGCCCCATAACGTGCTCGACGCGCTGCGGGAAGCGGGGCGGGAGGTCACCGGCATCGGCAAGATTCCCGATATCTACGCGCACCGGGGCTTTAGCGAGGAGATTCACACCGACAACAACGCGGACGGCATCGCCAAGACCGTTGCGCGCATGCGCCGGGGCGGACAGGGCCTGATCTTTACCAACCTGGTGGACTTCGACGCGAAGTTCGGGCACCGCCGCGACCCCGCCGGGTACAGCGCCGCCCTCGCACAGTTCGACGCGGCCCTGCCGGAGATTCTCGCCGCGGTGCCGGAAGACGGGGCGCTTCTCATCGTCAGTGACCACGGCAATGACCCCACCTGGCACGGCACCGACCACACCCGCGAGTACGGGATGCTGCTGGGGTACCGCCCGGGCATCGGCGCGCTGGACCTGGGCGAGCGGGCCACCTTTGCGGACGTGGGCGCGACCGCCGCAGAGGCGCTGGGGGCACAGTGGAACGGGCCGGGTGAGAGTTTCTGGCCGGCCCTGAAATGAGCGGCGCGGCAGCGGAACCCGCTGATTTCCGGACGCAGCCGGAGACCTTTAGCCTGACACTCTTGCTGGGGGGACGCTACGCGGGCGAGCAGGAGTGGGCCCTGCATCCGGAACGCAGCGCGGTTGTCGCGCGGGTGCAGACCGACTTCGGCGGCGTGCTGCCGGAGGTGCGCCGGGTACAGCTGAGCCGCCTGCACCCCCGCCTGCTGACCAGCCTGCACTACGCCGAGGGTGACGGACGCGGCAAGGCCAGCTTCGAGACGACCTTTGACCGCCGCTCCGGCCTGGTGATCCTGCGCCAGGGCAAGGACGAGGCCACCCTGCCCCTCACGACCGAGTACCACGATCCGGTCTCCCTGCTGCTGTTCCTGCGCGTGCTCGGGGACGTGGACCGAACCCAGGTGCGCATGACCGGCGGCCACGTGCTGGTGCAGCGTCTGCCCGAGGCTGAAGTCAGTGGGGTTCCGGCCCGCACGTACTTCCTGCGCCCCGGCGGGGCCTACGTGTCCGTGGAGCAGGCTCCCCCCCACCGCCTGCTGCGCCTGATCCAGCCCACGGACTTTGGCCCCATCGAGGCGACGTTGCTCTCTCCCCGCCAGGCCCAAGCCGAGCGGCGACGGCGGCGGGCGCCGTGATGTCCGCACCCTGTTCCAAGCCTCAGGAGACGCCATGCACATTCTTCAAGGTGATGCCGCCCGTGCGGCCCTGACCCGTTCCTTTAGTGAAATCCCCGTACCCGAGAGTGTCCTGGGGCGGATCGAGGCGACCTTTGGCGAGAGGCTCACGCCCGAGGAGGTCGTCACGCGCATCCTGGCCGACGTGAGGGCCCGGGGTGACGAGGCCCTACGCGACTGGACCGAACGGCTGGACGGCAGCCGACCCGGCGCGCTCGAGGTGACGCGGGAGGAGATCGCGGCGGCACAGATCAGCCCCGAACTGCACGGGGCCATTCGCCTCGCCGTCTCGCGCGTCCGGGCTTTTTATGAGCAGCAGCCCGCTCGCGGCTTCCTGGCCGAGGGGCCCGAGGGAACGCTGGGCCAGCTTGTGCGCCCGCTCTCGCGCGTCGGCGTGTACGTGCCGGGCGGCCTCGCGCCCCTGCTGAGCACCCTGATTCATACGGCGGTTCCGGCGCGGGTGGCGGGTGTGCCCGAACTGATCGTGACGACGCCCCCCGGACGAGACGGCACCATTCACCCCGCTCTTCTCGTCGCGGCGCGTGAGGTTGGGATTGACCGCGTGTTCCGGGTGGGCGGCGCGCAGGCCATCGGGGCGCTCGCCTACGGCACGGCCAGCATCCCCGCCGTGGACAAGATCGCGGGGCCCGGCAACCTCTTTGTGGTGATCGCCAAGCGGATGGTGTACGGCCTGACGGGCATCGAGAGCCTGCCCGGTCCGACCGAAACGCTGGTGGTGGCGGACGAGAGCGCTCGCCCCCGCTTCGTGGCCGCCGACCTGCTCGCACAGGCCGAGCACCTGGGCGCAGAACCCGTCCTGATCTCCACCAGCCGGGACCTGCTTGTGGAGGTGCAGAACGAGCTGAATGGTCAACTCGAGGCCCTGCCTGAGCCCAACCGCTCCTGGGCGCGCGACAGCGTGACGGCTCGCCTCAAGATCGTGCTCGCCAGCGGGCTCGACGAGGCCCTGGACCTCGCCAACCTGTATGCCCCCGAGCACCTCTGCCTGCTCACCCGTGACCCCTGGAGTCTGCTTGGCCGTGTGCAGCGGGCGGGCGGGGTGTTCCTGGGCGAGGCGAGCATGGAGGCGCTGGGCGACTACGTGGCCGGTCCCAGCCACGTGATGCCCACCGGTGGCACCGCCCGCTTCATGAGCCCCGTCAACGTCCGCGACTTTCAGAACATCATCAGCGTCGTCGGCGTGAACGAGGAAACCCTGCGCCGGATCGGCCCAGCCGCCGCCCGCCTCGCCCGCGCCGAGGGCCTCGAAGCCCACGCCCGCGCCATCGAGAGCCGCTGGGCCGCCGAGGTGCCCGAGGCGCGCCCCTTGGAGACGCTGAAGGCGCTGGAGGAGGACTCGGGGCGCTAGGCAGCAGAGCAGGCAGGGGCATGGCTTTCACGCACTCCTCTGCCCAGCCGTTCTGCCCCATCGTTCCAAACCGGCGCAGCGCCGCTCCCTGCCCCCTCTGGAGGTGGGGCGATGCCCTGCCCATGAGACAACCCGCCTCCCAAACGCGGAAGGCGGTCACCTCTTCTGTCCCTACCCCCGCGTCGCCGGAGGCGTCTCCTCGCCGTCCGCCAGCCGGATCAGCCACATGAGTAGCTGCACGAACGCGAGCGCCATCGCCGGAAGACCCGCCAGCATCATGATCCATCCGCTGAGCTGCTGGTTTTGGAGCGGGGTGAGGTTCCACAGGCACAGCGCCGAGACGTAGGGCGTGTACAGCACCTCCCGCGAGTACAGCCACACGGCGGCGACCGCCATCATGGGGAGCGAGGCCAGCAGGCCGAACCAGCCCCGCGAGCCGACGTGAGCGGGCTGCACGCTGGGCAGCGGCCGCAGCACGACGCTCCATACCAGCAGGCTGCTCAACAGGTACAGGGCAGGCAGGAGCGCGGCAGCCGTATTCGTCACGACCGAGGCGTTCAAGCCCGCCGGAATATTCCAAAAAATGATGACGGCCGTCCACACGGCGAGGGCCACCCAGGGGTCAAGCAGCACCCCCAGAACGCGGCCCAGGGGGCGGCGCGGGTCCAGGCGGAGGCCGCGCGGAAGGCCCAGAACGAGCAGCGGGGGCACGACCTCCGCGAGGACCATCAGACGGGCCATGTACAGGGCCATGCTGTTGAGGGTGAAGGTGGTGGCGGCAGACTGCGTGGCGAGAATCAGCAGCCCTATCCCCAGCAGAAACAGCCCCACCTTCCAGAGGGGCCAGCGAGCCGCACCGGCGGGCGTGCGCCGGACCTGAGCGTAACGCCAGAGATAAAAGCCCGTGACGGCGAGCACGGGCACCCACACCAGCGGATCCACGTGCAGGGTGAGCAGCTCGGCGAGGCTTGGATTCAGGGTGGGGGCAGGCGGGGTCATGGGGCAGGGTTCTCCAGAACGTAGCGGATGTCGCGCACAACGCGGTCCACCTGCGGGAGCTGCGTGTAGTCCCACAAGACGCGCAGGCGGCCAGCAGCGTCGACCAGGTACGTGGCGGTGGTGTGGTTGAGTTGGTAGTTCTGCGGTCCCTGTACGTCGGCTTTTTGGTAGGCGACGCCGTAGGCCCGCGCCACCTCCGAGAGGGCAGGCTCCGGTACGCGCACCCCGGTGGCCTTTCCGAAAAAGTCCACATATGCCTTGAGGCGAGCGGGCGTGTCGCGGTCGGGATCCACGCTCACCAGCACGATCTCAAAGCGAGCACGCTCTTCCGGGGGCAGGGCCCGGCGCGCCCTGTCCAGGTACGCCAGGCTGAGAGGACAGATGTTCGGGCAGTGGGTGAACCCGAAGAAGAGGGCGGTGACGCGGCCGGTCCCCCCCGGCTGGAAGGCCCAGGGCTGGCCGTTTTGGTCGGTTCCCCGAAAGGGCTGGGCCGCCACAGGAGGCGCGTAGGCGGTGCCGTAGAAGGGAAAAGGACTTCTGACGCGCGCAAACACCCACGCGCCCCCCAACAACAGAGCCACGGCGAGCAGGGCGAGCAGGGCAGAGATGTACCAGGGCCGTGCGGCGGGGGCAGGGGTGGGAAGGTCCGTCACAGCGTCGCCCTCAGTGTTCGTGGTTCAGGCCCGGCAGGCGAACCACCGCGTTCACATTCAGCGTTCGGCCATCCTTGGCCGTGAGCTTGAGGCGCAGCGTCTCCCCCACCTTCAGCGGCCGCTTCAGGTCCATCAGCATGAGGTGGTCACCGCCCTGGGTGAGGTTCAGGGTGCCTCCGGCAGGCACGGTCAGGGTCCGCACGGCCTGCATGCCCAGGCGGCCCTGCGCGTCCTTGCGGGTGGTCATCAGCATGACGTGACCGGCGACCGCCGCAGACGCGCCCGTAAGGACCACCGGCGCCTTTCCGCTGTTCCGCAGGGTCATCAGAGCGCTCGTCTCGCTGGCGACGGGCGGGACAGCCACGACCGTCGCCCCCTGTACCGTGAGGGGCAGCGGCGCGGGGCGGGACTGAGCGGGCTGGCTGCGCGCGGCGTTCAGGGCAGCGGCGGGAAGAAGGACGGCAGCAAGCGCGAGAGCAGCAAACAGGGGAGTGGGTGTCGACATGAGGAGCCTCCTTGGAAAACGTTCTGGCCCGCTTTCCCGGAGTCTAGGCGGGCAGGCCAGGCCGGATTGTCCCCCGGCTCTCCTCCCTGAGGGCGGCGGTGGAACCTGTTCCACGGAAAGGGGTATGGTGGCAGAAGAGCTATGCGGAAACCCACGATTCAGGATGTCGCCCGGCGGGCCGGAGTGGGCGTCGGCACCGTGTCCCGGGTGCTGAATAACCACGCGGCGGTCAAGGACGTGACGCGCGAGGCGGTACTCAAGGCCATCGCGGAGCTCGACTATACGCCTAACCCACACGCGCGGCGCATCGCCGGCGGAAAAAGCTACACCATCAGCGTGTTGCTGCCGGTGGTCACCACGGAGTTCTACGTGCGGCTCCTCGACGGCCTAGAAACGGCCTTTCAGGAGGCGCGCTACGACGTCGCTATTTTCCCACTGCTGGACCGCTCGCGGCTGGAGCGCTACCTGGGGTCGCATACGCTCGCCTATCAGGCCGACGGCCTGGTGATGGTCACCTACAACCTCACCGGCCTGCTGAGCGAACGCCGGGTGCGCAGTCAGCAACCAACCGTCCTGGTGGATGCCCACGCGCAGAACGTGGACTGCGCCTTTATGGACAATGTGCTCGGCGGGCGGCTTGCCGGTGAGTACGCCGCCAGGCTGCCCGGCGAGCTGTATGCGATCTGGGTGGAAACCGAACTCGACCAGCTCTTCACGACCCGCGTCTTCAAGGAGCGCCGAGCGGGCTTTCACGAGGCGCTCCAGGCCGCTGGACGCGAGGTGCAGGGCGAATTTACGGCGAGTTTTGATGCCCTCGCGGCCCGCAACGTGGCGGCTACCCTGCTCGACGGTGCTCGGTTTCCCTGTACGGTCTTCGCCTCGGCTGACCTCCTGGCCGCCGCCCTGCTGGACGAGGTGCGCGTGCGGGGGCTTACCGCCGGACAGGACGTGCGCGTCATCGGCTTCGATGACCAGCCCTGGGCGGCGGCGCGCGGCCTGACCACCCTGCACCAGCCGGTTGAGCAGATGGGGTACGAAGCCGCGCAACTTCTCCTGACCCGCCTGGGCGGCTACCGGGGGCCACCCCGCGTCCGCCGCTTTGAGCCGCGCCTGGTTGTGCGCGACACCGCCTAGTCCCCGGCTCGGGCACCACTCAGGCGACGGGGCTCGGCGGGTTGTGGGGAGGGCGCGTGCTCCTCAGCGAGCAGCACGGCGTTGCGGCCCCGGCGTTTGACGGCGTACATCGCTGCGTCCGCACGGGCCAGCACGGCGTCGGGATGCTCACCGTCCAGGGCCGTCGCCACGCCGAAAGAGGCCATGATCCCCTCGATGGCCCCGTACCGCTGGGCCAGCATCTGGGTACGCAGGGTGTTCAGAAGGGTCTGCACCCGCCACTCTGGAAGCGGCGGCAGAATCAGCAGAAACTCTTCCCCGCCCCAGCGGGCCGCCATTCCGCTGGGCGGCAGAAGCTGCTGCGCCACTCGGCCCACCCCGCACAGCACGCGGTCCCCCGCCGCGTGGCCATGCACGTCGTTGATGGCCTTGAAGTGATCGAGGTCAAACAGCACCAGCGTGAACTTCTCCCCAGTCGCGGCGAGCGACGCCAGCCGTTCTTCTGCTGCTCGGCGATTGGCAAGCCCGGTCAGAGCGTCACGGTAGGCCGCCTCACGCGCGGCCAGCAGGTGCAGGCGCTGCACCCCAAAGGTGGCCTGCACCGCAATCATGACAGCGCTGACCAGCAGGAACTGCACGGTAGCCGCTGTCAACCGCATGTCCCCGGCGCCGGGTCCAGCCAGGAGGTGGGCCAAACACAGCCCCAGCGTCACCAGGTACGTGCCGCCCGCCAGCCAGGCGGCCTGCGTGGGCGGATACAGCAGAAATGCCCCGGCATACAGCACCGGGAACCAGTAGGTGCTCTCGCTGAGCATGTGGGTTTCGGGCGCGAACACCCGGAACTGATGGTCGAGCGCCAACAGGAAGTACAGGGTCGTCGTCGCGTAGGCCAGCACCGCCGCCTGCTGAATCGTCAACCATCGCCGCGTCACGGCCAGTTGCAGACCCAGCAGCGTCAGCACCAGCGTCGGGAGCGCCACCCGGTCCAGCGGATCGAAGGTCGGTGCCTGCACCAGCAGCGCCGCCCCACAGGCCACTACGCCCAGGCAGACCAGCAGGCTGAACATCCGCCGTTGCGGCATCACCCAGGACAGGGAATCGGGAAACTGCGGCAAACCGGAGCGCATCGGACTCTTCACAGACCCTCCATGACGGTGCGGTGGAATCACCCCAGTGTAAGGGGTCCGTGGGGCTGGCAACGAACACATTCACCTGGGCGCAGCCAGCAGGCGTTCCGCGCCTTAGAAGCTGGATTCGGCCACGGCGGCTTCCGGGCAACGCACCTCGTGATGAACGCGGCAGCGAGCCTCGTAGGTCTCCTGAGCGCCGACCAGCACCACTGGGTCGTTCCAGCGGGCAGGTTGGCCGCCGATCAAGCGTTGCGAGCGGGTCGCAGGAGCGCCGCAAACGGTGCAGATCGCCGTGAGCTTCTCGACGCTCTCGGCGCGGGCCAGCAGGTCCGGCATGCAGCCAAAGGGCTCGGCACGGAAATCAAGGTCCAGACCCGCCAGGATCACCCGCACCCCCGCTTCCGCCAGATCGAGGACCAGCGGCCCGAGGTCCGGTCCGAAAAACTGCGCCTCATCGATGCCGACCACCTCCGGCAAGGTGTGTTCGGACGCCCGAAGAAGCGGTCCCTCGCCCGCAAGGTATGCGCGGATGTCGGCGGCGTCCCGCACCGCCACCGCCTCGATGCTGCGCCCCGCATGGCTGGCCACCTGGGTGGCGTGGTAGCGGTCATCCAGCGCAGGCTTAAACACCGCGACCCGCTGCCGGGCGATCACGGCCCGCGTGAGGCGGCGAATCAGCTCCTCGCTCTTGCCGCTGAACATCGGCCCGACGATGACTTCGAGGTGACCGCCGTGGTAGGGAGACTTCAGCACGTGGGGAAGTATGGCAGAGGGCAGAGCGCCAAAGCTCTCCCCACCCCCTGCACCCAAAAACGCCCCGCTGACAAGGCGGGGCGTTCAGGCTTCGCGCCTTACTTCTTCTTGTTGCGGTAGCTGTCACCGAAGCGCTTGTTGAACTTGTCGACGCGGCCCTCGGTGTCCACGAAACGCTCCTCGCCGGTCCAGAAGGGGTGCGCGCCGCTCCACACGTCCACGTGAATCTCAGGACGGGTGCTCAGGGTTTCCATAACGACCTTGCCCTGGTAGATGATCTTGGTGGGCACGGCTTTCGGGTGGATGTCTTTTTTCATGCTCTCTGCCTCCTCCGTCACGTCTTCTGTGCGTAACGGGCAACTCTAGGAGTTTAGCACGTCACCAGACGTAGTGGGTATGCCAGGCTTCACCGCGTTGCAGAAGCGGTCCTCGCGTCCCGGTGACGCGATGTCCGCCCTTGACCGCCGCACGCACCAGCAGGCGGGGGTCAAGGTCGGGGTACAGCGTGCGGGCGAAAGCAACCTCCTCGCGCACGTCGAGGCTGCCGCCACTGGCCACCGAATCCGTGCCCAGAGCAATCTCTACACCGGCTGCCGCAACCTGCGCCCAGGGAAAGGTTCCGCACGCCAGGTGCGCGTTGCTGCGAGGACAGGTGACGACCGTACAGCCGGCCCGCGCTACCCGGGCGATATCCTCCGGCGTGACATTGGCCAGATGCACCAGGGTTGGCCGAGCCGCGAGCACCCCCAGCTCGTCGAGATAACGAACAGGCGTGAGCTCCGGCTCCGGCGGGCGCCCGATCACCTCCGCAAAGGCGGGTGGAAAGAGCGCCGGGATTCGGCCCTCCCACAGCGGCCCACGGCCCGTACGGAACAGTTCTCCCTCGGCAGGATGCTCCGCGACGTGAATCTGGAGGGGCAGACCCTCGCCCGCAGCGTACTCGGTCACCAGGCGCAGCAGCCGGGAACTGACGGTGTAGGGCGTGTGGGGGCTGAGGCCGACCCGGGGACCGCCGGGCCGCTCCTGCCGGCGCCAAGCGTCCAGGCGCCCGCGCACCTGCCGAAAAATCTCGTCGGCACGCTCCGGAAAGGGCCCCAGCACCTCGTAGTACAGCACCCCGCGCAGGTCCTCGCGGGCAAGGAGCGCGTCCATCACCTCCGGGGCGTGCATGTACACGATGTCGCCCACGGCTCCTACGCCCAGGCGCGCGAGGGTATCGGCCCCGGCCTGCGCCCCCGCCACGCCCCGCTTCTCGCGCTGGGCGACCACCACTTCGGGCAGCCAGCGGAAATAGGGCAGCGCTTGGAAGGCATAGGCACTCATGTCGAGGTGCGTATGGGCATTGACGGGCGGCGGAGCGATCACGGCTCCGGCCCGCCGTTCCCGCGCCTGAGGGTAACGGACGCGCAGGGAGGTGGGGTCGCCCGCCGCCGCGATGGTCCCGTTCGCCACCACCACCCCACCGGGTGCGTGGCCTCCCCCAATGCCGGTAAAGAGCACGTCGCAGGTCAGGAGTTCGGGCAGGTGGGGGTCAGCAGGCTGAACCGTCATGAGCCGCATTCTGCCGCGCCGGGCTCCTCCCGGTCAGTGCCGGGCCTGTACCCGTCTCGCGAGCTCGCGCGCCACCGCCTCCGGTCCCTGCGCGAGCAGCGCGCCCGGAACGTGCCAGAAGCTCTGCTGCTCGAACTCCTCGACAAAGAGGCTGGCGAGGCCACGCGCGCGGCGGTCCACCTCCAGCCGCACGTCCAACCCACCGCCCGCTGCGGGAAACAGCATCAGTTCGAGTTCCTGAATGCCGGAAGCCCCATAGGGCGGCCGGAAGCTGAGCTCCTGCACAACCCGCCCATGGTGGTACTCCACCTCGCTGCCCGCCAGGCGGAAGCCAAGGCGACCTGCCGCCTCCAGCACCACCTCCATCTCGCGACTGGGGAGAATCTGAAGCTGATCGTGGTCGCCCGGATCAAAGGCTCCGGCGATGTCGGCATCGGTCACCAGCCACACTGCGGTGCCCGGCAGCGTGAGGGGCGTGCCCTGCGGGACGGTGAAACGGAAGGGCAGCTCACGCCGCTCGCCGGGACGCAGGTCGATGCTTCCCAGGACGGGGCGCGTCCACAGCGTATGGGTCACGTCCTGGTCCTCCGCTCGGTAGCGGGTGGCCAGCCCCATGTTGACGCGCTCGACGCGCTGCTCGACACTGCCCCCCTGAAGCACCACCACGCCGGTCAGCTCCTCGCCGATCCGCACCGCTCGGTGATGAACCTGCGTCTCCACCCGTGCGCCACCCACCCCGACGGCCGCCATCATCCTCTTCAGAAATCCCATACGGCTCACAGTACGGGGCAGGGGGCGAGAGCGTTCCCGGCTTTAGGCCTGGGCGCGCCGCTCGGCCATCATCGCCGCGCCGATGATCCCAGCGTCGTTTTGGAGGGCAGCGGGGACCAGTTTGGTGCGCTTTGTCTCGATATGGGGCTGCCACTTGTCGGCCTTTTTGCTCACGCCCCCACCGATGATAAAGAGGTCAGGGCTGAAGAGGCCTTCGAGGTACTGGAGGTACCGGCTGACCCGCTTGGCCCACTGCTTCCAGTTCAGGTCGTCGCGCTCGCGAGCGCGGTCAGAAGCCCAGGTCTCGGCGTGTTTATCCCCCTTGAGGTACAGGTGCCCAAGCTCCGTGTTGGGCACCAGCACTCCATCATGAATCAGGGCGCTGCCGATGCCCGTACCAAAGGTGAGCACCAGCACCACGCCGGGCACACCCGCTCCAGCCCCAAACCTCACCTCGGCCAGTCCTGCAGCGTCCGCGTCGTTGATCACGGTCACGTCACGCCCGGTCGCCCGCGTGAAGAGGGCGTCGGCGTCCAGACCGATCCAGCCCCGATCCACGTTCGCCGCACTCAGGGTCTTGCCGTGCTGCACGATGCTGGGAAAGGTCACCCCGACCGGTCCCGGGTGCCCGAAATGCCGAACGAGCTCGGCCACCACGTCCCGAACGGCGTCCGGTGCCGCGCCCTCGGGGGTGGGAATGCGGTAACGCTCCGCCACCAGCTTCCCGGTCGCCGTGTCCACGGGCGCCCCCTTGATGCCGCTCCCACCGATGTCGATCCCCAGGATCACGCTCATGGGCAACAGCGTACGGGACGCGGGGTGCTCCCCGGAACAGGGCGTTTCCTCATCCGTGGGCCAGGAGCGCCCGACGAGCGTCCCGGCGGCGGCGCTTGGTGGCGTACATCCGCTCGTCAGCCAGACCAAGCAGGGCCGCGCCGTCTTCGGCCGAGCGGTCGTCGACCATCCCGACGCTGGCCCCAACCGGCTGGGTGGTGACCTGCCGCGCAGCCAACACAGCGATATCCACCTGCTCAAGCACCTCCTCTTCCGTCAGGTCCGCCGCCAGCAGGATGAATTCGTCACCCCCGTAGCGGTACACCTCGCTGCCCGCACCCACGGCACCCTGCAACGCGGCGGCAAACACCCGCAGCACCTGGTCACCCTGCGGATGTCCCTCATGGTCATTGACCCCCTTGAAGCCGTCGAGGTCAATCACCGCCAGCCGAAAGGGCGTGCCCGCTTGCCGCCGAGCCGCCAAGGCCTCCTCGAAGGCCAGACGGTTCCCGATCCCGGTGAGGGAGTCTTGCCGAACGGCGCGGTCACGCGCCTCCAAGACGGTGCGGCGCTCCAGAGCCGCCCGGACGCTTCGCCCGGCGGCGTCCAACAGGGCGCGGTCACTGCGCTGCCACGTCGCGTGCTCGCCCGGTGCGGCCCGCACAGCCACGAGCAGAAAGGTCGTCTGCTCGTCACGGCCCAAGGGAACCCACGCGGCGGCCTTGACACCCGCAGCCACTGCCTCGGGGAGGGCGCCCGGTGCCCGGGGGTAGTCGTCCAGGTAGGTGGCGGTCCTCGTGTCGCGCAGGGAGCGGGTGATGCCTCCGGGCAGCTCCGGCAGACACTCCGCCAGGTTCCGCAGCGCCGGAGGAAGGTCGGGCCGGTGATGCGCCACCTGGATGGTGAGCGCCTCCCCTTGCAGGGCAAGCAGCCCCGTCCAGTCGGCCTGGACCGCTTCACCCACCAGGGCGGCGGCAGCCCGCGCGGCCTCCTGCGGGGTCAGGGGCAGATCGAGCAGCTCGCTCACCGCTTCAAGCACCCGCGCATGGGCAACCAGTTGCTCCAGCTCGGCCAGCTCCCGCCGCTGCCGGTCCACCTGCGCCTCCAGCTCACGCTGACGCAGCCGCAGTTCCAGCTCGTCCACAACGAGTGCCGCCAGATCCTGCAGGGTCGCGAGCTCGCCCGCGCTCAAGACGCGGGGCACCGTATCGGCCACGCAGAGGGTGCCCAACCGGTAGCCGCGCGGCGTCACCAGCGGCGCGCCCGCGTACATGCGCAGCCGTGCTGGGCCGGTCACCAGCGGGTTGTCCTGAAAACGCGGGTCACGGGTGGTGTCCGGCACCAGCAGCACCCCGTCTTCCAGAATGGTCCAGGCACAAAAGGACACCTCACGCCGCACCGCCGTATCACCGGTGCCAAAACAGGACTTGCCCCACTGGCGGTCCTGGTCCACGAAATGAATCGCGGCGACCGGCACGCGCAGAACACGGGCGGTGAGGCGAGTCAGTCGGTCAAAGGCAGCCTCTGGAGGAGTGTCCAAGACGTCATAGCGCGCCAGCTCCAGAAGACGCGCGTATTCATGGTCGGGGAGGGGCGCGGCGGACACACCCTCACGTTAGGCACCCGACTCTTTCCGCGCTCTTGCAAAACACAACAACCGCCCCCAGCAGAGGAGGCGGTCTTGGTCAGCGTTCGCTTAGCTGTTGCGGGCGCCCTTGGCGGTGTCCACCAGCGCCTTAAAGGCTTCGGGTTCACGCGCGGCGATATCGGCGAGCACCTTGCGGTTGAGGTCAACGCCCGCCACCTTCAAACCGGCGATGAAGGTGGAGTAGGTCATGCCGTGCAGCCTCGCGCCCGCGTTGATGCGCTGAATCCACAGGCGGCGGAAGTCGCGCTTCTTGTTGCGGCGGTCGCGGTACTCGTAGGTGGCGGCGTTCAGCAGCGTCTGGAAGGCGTTGCGGTACTGCTTGGAACGGCTGCCCCAGAAGCCCTTGGCGCGCTTGAGCACCTTTTTGTGACGGCGGCGGCGAACAATCCCAGTCTTAACGCGCGGCATGGCTCACTTCCCCTGGGCAAGCAGCCCGAGTTTCATGCGGGCCCACTCGCTCTTGGCGAGCACGAAACCCTTGCCCTTGCGGCGAATCTCATCGCCGCTCTTGCCGGTGTTCTGGTGGCGCTTGCCACTCTTGAACGCCATGACCTTGCCGGTCGCCGTGACCTTGACCCGGCGGGTCATGCTCTTTTTCGTCTTCATCTTTGGCATGGTTACTCTCCTGGAGTCCAGTCACGCTTCCTCTCGGAAGGTTCCTGTCTGGGGTGCGGGCCGCTCCTCTGCCTTTCGGCTGCGAAGCCGTTGGTCACCCTGCCCCACTTGACCAAGGGGGGATTGTAGCCGAGGCGGGAGGAAAAGAGCAAGAGGCAAGCGCGCTAGGCCGGGCTCTTCCCGGCAGTCAGCCACAGCGCCCGGTAGCCCGTGAGGCGCACGGTCGGCCCGTCCAGGCGCAGGACACTTCCGCTCAGCCGGTCGTGGGCTTCGTCCCCCAGCACGTCCCGCAGAACGTAGCTCGGCAGCATCACCGTCTCCTCGCTGAAGTTGTACACCTGCACCAGAGCGCCGAGGGGATGATCGCGGCGCAGCAGAAGCGTCCGTTCGTCGGGGCTGGGCAGAACCTGGCTCTCGATGCTGGCATGCAGGTGCGGGAGCTGGCGGCGCACCTGCACGAGGTGGCGCAGGCCCGCGTTCACCCGTCCGGCGGGCGAGAAGGGCTCTTGCCGGGCGCGCTCGGCCAACGCCCAGTCCATACGGGGGCGATGCACCCAGCGGTTGTCGGGGGCGTGCTCGGGAACCTCCGGAAAGGTGGAGTCATTCAGGAGGGCAAGTTCGTCCCCCATATACAGCAGCGGCACCCCGCCGAAGCCGAAAATGACTGTGTGCAGGAGCAGGAGGCGGCCTACCGCGTCCTCGATGCGGCCCGCATCCCCGCTTTCCAGCGCTGCTTCCAGCCCCGCCAGGCTGGCCGCCGAGCCGCTGATGCGCCGGTCACCGGTCGCGGGGTTGTGCTGAAACACCAGTCCGCGGGCAAAGCTGCCGGGAAACTGCCCGCTGTAGAAGTCCGAGAGAAAGTGGCGGTGCGCCGCGCCGCTGAGGCCCGCTCGGGCCGCGTCCTCGTCGCTGACCGCCCAGCCGATGTCGTCGTGGCAGCGAACGTACAGGCCCCAGGTGGTGTTCGTTGGTTTGGGCGGAAAGGCGCGCAGGGCTTCTTCAAAGAGGCGAGTCCTGCGGCTGGCGAGACTACTCCAAAGCTGCACCATCAGGCTGTTGTGGTAGGCCATATCGCTCACCTTGCCGTGGTGCACGCCCCTTCCCAGGTAGTGAAGCAGGTCGCTGGGGGCCACGATCGCCTCGGCCTTAAAGGCGACCGCAGGAGCGACGATGCGCGCGGCGGCCCGCAGGGCCCGAATCAGGTGATGCACTTCGGGCTGGTTCTGGCAGTCGGTGCCCAGCCGTTTCCAGAGAAAGGCGACCGCATCCAGCCGAAAGACCTCCACGCCCCGGTTGGCAAGGGAGAGGATCAGGTCCACAAACTCCAGAAACACATCCGGATTGGCCCAGTTCAGGTCCCACTGGTAGCGGTTGAAGGTGGTCCAGACCCAGCCCCGCGCCTCCTCGTCCCAGGAGAAGTTGCCGGGCGCGAAGTCGGGGAAGATCTCGGGCAGGGTGGCCTCGTAAGCGTCCGGGCCACGGCGGTCGGGAAAGATGTGAAAGTAGGCGCGGTACTTGGGATCGCCCGCTCGCGCTTTCTCGGCCCACTCGTGTTCGCGCGCCACGTGGTTGAGCACAAGGTCAAGCACCAGGCTGATGCCGCGGCCCCGAAGCGCCTGCGCGAGGGCCGAGAGGTCATCCATCGTGCCCAGGTCGGGCCGCACCGCTCGGTAGTCCTGCACCGCGTAGCCGCCGTCGTTCTCGCCTGCGCGCGGCTTGAGCAGGGGCATGAGGTGCAGGTACTTCACGCCGAGGCCCTCCAGGTAGTCCAGGTGTTCTCCCACGCCTCGCAGGGTTCCCGCAAACCGGTCGGCGTAGGCGACATACCCCACCATCTCGGGACGTTGCAGCCAGTCGGGCCGCAGCAGCCGGGCCTCGTCCAGCCGCCGGAGATCAGCGGGGCGAGCGTGAAAAGCATGCAGCAGAACCTCTACAAGCCGCTCTTGCAGCGCTCCTCCCCAGTCGCCGTAGACCGCTTGCAAGCTCTCCGCCAGGTCCTCTCCATAGCGCTCCAGCCGCAGCAGAAACGTCTGAGCATCACGGTCGTCGTCAAAAGCGCCCCGCACCTGCGCCGCCAGTTCAGAAGTGAGCACGTCTTCCAGCATACGGCGTGGAGCTCCATACTGGAAGCGTTTCCAAGATCAGGACAAGCAGGGGGAGGGCAGACAGAGGCCCTCCCCGGGAGTGGGGTTAGTTGACCTGGTCCTGGGTGATGTTGAGGTATACGGCCACGTCGTCCATGCTCTCGACGCTGGAGAGGGGGACGTAGTGGTGCTGGCCATCGGGGCTGCCGCTTTTGGTGAGCTTGAGCTGGTCACCCTCGATGTGGTCCACAGTGCCCACGTAGTCGCCGTTCTTGTCCTTGACCTGCATGTGTTCGCCCTGCTGCTGGAGGCGTTCGCGCAGGGCCTGCTGAATGCGGCCATCGATTTGGGCGGCGACATTCGGATCGTTCTGTCCGTCATTCTGCGTCATGGGGGTAGCCTAAGGGGCTTTTCCTGGACTTCCGATGACAACCGGCTAGAGCGTGCCGTTAGCCAACCTTGGGAGAATCTCCATCCGCCCGGCCAGGCCAAAGGGCCTCCACGCCCCAGCCGCAGACCATGCAGACTATGATGCCCCCTATGACGAAGGCAGGCGACAAGAAGGCGCAGCAGTACGGGGTCACTCCCCAGAGCGTGAATTTCAACGACTGGTACAACGAGGTCGTGAAAAAGGCCGATCTGGCCGACCATAGCCCCGTGGCGGGCGCCATGGTGGTCAAGCCCTACGGTACGGCCCTGTGGGAGAACATCCAGCGCTGGCTGGACGACCGGTTCAAGGCGACCGGCCACGAGAGCCTGATTTTTCCCACCCTGATTCCGATGAGCTTTATCACCAAGGAAGCCGATCACGTGGAGGGCTTTGCACCCGAGCTCTTTACGGTGGACCGCATCGGCACCGAGGAACTGACCGAGCCGTACGTGCTGCGGCCCACCTCGGAGACGATCATCGGCCACATGTGGAGCGGGTGGCTCAACAGTTACCGTGACCTCCCCTTCCTGCACTACCAGTGGGGCAGCGTGTTCCGCGCGGAGCTGCGGACAAAGGCTTTTTTGCGAACCTCGGAGTTCTACTGGCACGAGGGCCACACCGCGCACGCCAGTGAGGAAGAGGCGCGGGGCGAGGTGCGGCAGATGCTTGACCTCTACCACGAGTTCTGCCGCGACATTCTCGCGCTGCCGGTCGTGCGCGGCGAGAAGACGGCCAGCGAGCGTTTCGCCGGGGCGGTCGCCACCTACTCCATCGAGGGCATGATGCGCGACGGCAAGGCGCTGCAATCGGGCACCTCGCACTACCTGGGGCAGAATTTCAGCCGGGCCTTTGACGTCAAGTTCCAGACCCGCGAGCAGCGCGAGGAGTACGCCTACACCACCTCCTGGGCGATCTCCAGCCGCATCATCGGGGCGATCATCATGACGCACGGGGACGACTTCGGCCTGATCATGCCGCCCCGCATCGCGCCCATCCAGGTCGTGGTGATTCCGGTGGGCCGCAAGGAGAACTTCGCTGAGATGGTCGAGGAGGCGGAGAAGCTGGCCCGTGAGCTGCGCGCGCAGGGAATCCGCGTGAAGGTGGACAAGCGGGAAGGCGTCACCAACGGCTTTAAGTACAACGACTGGGAGCTCAAGGGGGTGCCCGTCCGCATCGAGCTCGGGCCCCGCGATCTGGAACAGGGCGCCGTGGTGGTCAAACACCGCAACGCGGAGGAGAAGGAGACGCTGCCGCGCGAGGAGGCGATCCGCGGGATGGCCGCCCGTCTGGACAGTATCCATACCTGGCTGCTGAAGCGTGCCACCGACTTCCTGCTCTCGCACACCGTTCCTGTAGACAGCTACGAGAACCTCAAGGACGCCCTTGAGAACGGCAACTGGGTGCGGGCCTTTCACTGCGGCGACGCGGAGTGCGAGGCCAGCATCAAGGAGGACACCAAGGCCACCATCCGCAACATCCCCCTCGATGATGCCGAGTTCTTCGCGGAGCGCGAGGAGGGCGCGTGCGTCCGGTGCGGGAGGCCGAGTGCGTACGGCAAGCGCGTGATTTTCGGGCGGCAGTACTGAGCGGTCACCGGTACCGCCGGAGCCTCACCTGAATTCCACCCTTTTCTCTCACCCCCTCCCCCTCTATACTGTTTCTCGTGATCCGCTCTGCGCTTACCAGCCGGGGACGCCGCGCCTAGCTCCAAGCTCGTGCGTGTGTCCCCGGCTGCGTGTGGCCGGGGCGTTTTCTTTGTTAAGGAGTGACCCATGACCCAACCCGAGATTCGTGAGCCGCGCGCCGAGCGCTACAACCCGCACGCCATCGAACCCAAGTGGCAGGCGCGCTGGGAGCAGGAAGGGCTGTACACCTTTCAGGAAGACCCCACCAAGACCAAGCACTACGCCCTGACGATGTTCCCGTACCCCTCGGGCAACCTGCACATCGGCCACTGGTACGCGAACGTCGCGCCCGATGCCCACGCCCGCTGGATGCGGATGCGCGGCTACAACGTGTTGTTCCCGATGGGCTTTGACGCCTTCGGCCTGCCCGCCGAGAACGCCGCGATCAAGCATGGCCTGAACCCGGCCACCTGGACGTACTCGAACATCGAGCATATGACGGCGCAGTTCCAGCGGATGGGCACCATGATCGACTGGAGCCGCAAGTTCGCCACCTGCGACCCAGAGTATTACCGCTGGAACCAGTGGTTCTTCACCGAGTTCTTCCGGCGCGGGCTGGCCTACAAAAAGGACGGGCCGGTGAACTGGTGCCCCAAAGACCAGACCGTGCTGGCAAACGAGCAGGTAGTGGACGGGCGCTGCGAACGCTGCGGCACCCCGGTTGAGCGCCGCAACCTGAGCCAGTGGTACCTGAAGATCACCGACTACGCCGAGGAGCTGCTGGACTTCGCAGGCACCGACATGCCCGAGCGCGTCAAGGCGATGCAGACGAACTGGATCGGCAAGTCGGTGGGCGCGGAGATCACCTTCGACACCCCCGCCGGGCCGGAGACCGTCTTTACCACCCGCCCCGACACGCTGATGGGGGCGACCTTCCTGGTGCTGGCGCCCGAACATCCCAAGGTGCCTGCGCTCACCACACCCGAGCAGGCGGAAGCCGTTCGGGCCTACGTGGAGGCGGCGGGCCGCAAGACCGACGTGGAGCGGCAGCAGGACATGGGCGAGAAGACCGGGGTGTTTACCGGCAGCTTTGCCACCCACCCCGTCAGCGGCCACCAGATCCCGATCTGGGTGGCTGACTACGTGCTGATGACCTACGGCACCGGCTCGATCATGGCCGTGCCCGCCCACGACGAACGCGACTTCGACTTCGCCCGCAAGTTTGGGCTGGAAATCCGGGAGGTGATTCGCCCGGAGGGCGGCGAGCCGCTGGACACCGCCCAGGGGCCGTACGTGGGCGAGGGCGTCATCGTCCACTCCGGCGAGTTCGACGGGCTGCCGGGCGGCAAGGCCAGCATCGCCACCATCACCCGGCGGCTGGAGGCACTGGGGGTCGCGAAGCCCAAGACCACCTATCGCCTGCGCGACTGGCTGGTCTCGCGCCAGCGCTACTGGGGCACCCCCATTCCCATCGTGTACTGCCCGGAACACGAGGCGCAGCCTGTGCCCGAAGATCAGTTGCCGGTGAAGTTGCCCGAAAACGTCGAATTCATGCCCACCGGCCAAAGCCCACTGAAGCTGGACCGGGAGTGGATGCGGGCGACCTGTCCGGTCTGCGGAGGACCCGCCGAGCGCGACACGGACACCATGGACACCTTTGTGGATTCAAGCTGGTACATGTACCGCTACCTGTCACCGCACGACGATGAGAGGCCCTTTGACCCCGCGCGCGCGAACCTGCTGCCGGTGGACCTGTACACGGGCGGGATTGAGCACGCCATCTTGCACCTGCTGTACTCCCGCTTCTGGACAAAGGTGATGCGTGACATGGGCCTGACCGTCCAGAGCGAGCCCTTTGCTCGGCTGCGCAACCAGGGCATCATCCTGGGCGAAGACAACGAGAAGATGAGCAAGAGCCGGGGCAACGTGGTGGACCCCGACGACCTGGTGCGCGAGTACGGCACCGACACGGTCCGGACGTACCTGATGTTTATCGCCCCCTGGGAACTGGGTGGCCCCTGGGATCCCAGCGGCATCAACGGCCCCGCCAAGTGGCTGGCTCGGGTCTGGGCACTGTACTTCGACGAGAAGGCGGCCGGGCCCGAGGAGAAGATCAGCGCGCAGGAGCTGCGTTACGCCGTCCACGCCACCCTGAAAAAGGTGAGCGGTGACTTTGAACGCATGAGCTTTAACACCATCATCGCCGCCCTGATGGAGCTGACAAACACGCTGGTCAAGGCCAAGCGCTCTCCGGTGTTCGGGACACCCGCCTGGGAGGAGGCGCTCGACCTCTTCAACCGGATGCTGGCGCCGGTCGCTCCCCACATCGCCGAGGAAATCTGGCGGGAGCGCGGCGGCACCGAGAGCGTGCACCTGCAAGCCTGGCCTGAGGTGGATGAGGCCGCCGCCACCCGCGACACCGTGACGATCGGCGTGCAGGTGAGCGGCCGGGTGCGCGGACAGGTGGAGATCAGCAAGACCGCCACGCAGGAAGAAGCCCTGGCGGCCGCCCGCGCAAATCCCGACGTGGCCAGGTTCATCGAGGGCAAGACGGTCGTGAAGGAGATTTACGTCCCCGGGCGGATCATCAACCTTGTCGTGAAGTGACCAAGCCCCGGGCTTCCAAGCTTCTCGGGTCAGTGGGCTGGGGGCAACTCCAGCCTGCTGGCCTCGGGATGGACGAGAGAAGGCGCGTATCCGCGAAACCTCAGCCCCTGACAGGTCGGGGACTGAGCTTCTTTAGGCTGCGCTGCTGTCTCCAGCCCGGCGGTTGGGTGAGTGCTCTTCGCTGCCCAGCGCGATGTATTCCTGGGCGAGTTCCCGGTCGTCCCGGGTCAGCGAGAGGAACGCAAGCACCATCAGCAGGACGGTGAGAGCGGCCATCACAAGGACAATTTCCATACCCCAGTGTGCCGGGCGCAAGCCCGTGGGTGATGGACTGGCCTTGAGGCAACCTAAGCGAGCACTTGAGACAATCTAGAGCACCAGCGGGCCGCGCTCGTCCGCCGCCGCAGGCGGCACCTGCTCGGGCCCCGCCGGGCTTTTTCTCAGGCTTTCTGCAGCGGGAGGCAGCGGGTTTTCCCGCAGTTCAGGAACCGCCTCCCGCAGCAGCCAGATCTGCTCGGCGTTGGCCTGGGCATGGGTGTCCTCGGTCATAGAGGGCATGGTGTCACAGCGAACGGCGGGGCGAGGCCGCAGTTGCGAGGCTCAGGGCGTCCGCGGCCAGAAGGCATCGAGTGCCGTTTTGACCTCCGGCAGTTTTTCGAATTGCGGCAACCCGTTTGTGCCGGGAATGCGAACGGCCCGAACGCCGGGCTGCTGCACGAAGAGGGGCAGACGCTCAAAGGTCACAAAAGCGTCCCGGTCGTACAACACCAACACGGGGACCCGCAGCGGACTGTAGAGCTCGCGGTAGGCGTCCGGGGTAAACAGCAGGCCGCTGATAAAGGACAGGGGCGCGTATTGGGCGCCGGGCCGGCGGCTGGTCTCCAGGCTGTACTCGCGTAGACCCGCATTCACTGGGCCACGAAAGGAACGGGAGAGGAAATACTCGATGCTGGGACGAGTCCGCAGCAGCCCATACAGTGGCGTCCCCACGGCCCGGAGGATGCGGTAGAGCCGCGCGGCCCGGTTCTCCGCCGTCGCCTCCTGGCTGCTGCCCCGAGGCTCACCCAGACCGCTGGGGCTGATCAGGGCGAGGCTGCGAATCCGGGCGTCGTCCAGCGCCGCCCGCGCCGCGAACTCGCTTCCGAGGCTCAGGGCCACCACATCCACCTCTGTGCCGAGCTCGGCCACCAGAGCCCGCAGCGCCCTGGCCATCAGCTCGGGCGTATACGGTACGTCCGGACGGTCACTCTGCCCAAAACCGGGCCACTCCAGCGCATAGAGGGGCCGCGTTCCCGCGTAGGCGTCCCACAGCGGCTTCATCTCGTAGGCGCTCGCCGCTGCGTTCACCGAGTGAACGAGCACGAGGGGACGGCCCTCGCCCCGTGGATCAGCGTAGTAGCCCACGCGGCCAAAGCCGGGCAGGGTCAGAAACCGCTGCTCTCCATTCACGGCGGGCCGCAGCGGTGAGGTGATCACCGGAGTCTGAAAGGTGCCCCGGGCCAACGCCGCCCCGGTCAGAAGCAGGGCCACCATGGTCCACCGGCGGGAACACTTCCTCTTGATCCTCATGCGAGGATCGTCTCGCCTCAGGAGCCGCAAAACTGTGCGAAGGCAAACAGCAGCCGGAGCCTTTAGTTGGGGGGAGCATCCGGCCACGCCGCCGCGTTCCCGCCCGCGTACGTCGCGGCCAGGTCACGCAGCAGGTGGCGGGCGAGCAGCGTGAGGGCGTCTTCCGTCACGTCGGCGAGGTGAAAGGTGCCCTTCTGGCCGTACTCCCCCACAAAGGCTCCCGCTTCACGACGCACCCGCACAAGCACCTCGCACAGGCCCAGGCGCAGCCAGGCGGCGTGCCAGCCCCCCAGCGGCGGGGGGCGCAGGCGGGCTGCGGGGTCAAGCACCAGGTCCAGGGTCACGTTGTTGAGGGGGAGCCCGGGGCCGCTGGCCGTTCGCAGGGCGTGGTACAGGGCGTTTAAAAAGGCCTCACAGGCACGTCCTTCGGCCTGCCGCTCACCGGCAGAGCGGCGGAGCGCGGCTTGCAGCGCGTCAAAGTCGCTCACGGCCTATTCGTACCATGCGCCCGGTATCCTGCGCGGCGTGACCCCGCCGCCGACTCCATCCATCCTGCTGATCTCCAACGGCACTGCGGAGGACCTGATCGGAGCGCGGCTGCTGGCCCACCTGGGCGGCAAAGCGCAGGTGCTCCCGCTTGTCGGTTCGGGGCGGGCCTATGCCGCCTTGCCCGGCGTGACCCGCGTTGGCGCAGCGCTGGAACTCCCCAGCGGCGGGTTTCCGTTCGGCAGCCTCGCAAACCTGTGGGCAGACCTGCAAGCGGGCCTGATCAGGGCCTCGCTCGGGCAGTGGCAGGAGGCCGCACGGGCAGCACGGGACGTGAGCGGCGTGGTCGTTGTGGGAGACGCCTATGCGCTGATGGTCGGTACCCTGGCCGCGCGGCGGGCCGGGGCACCGCTTGTGCACGTGCAGCCCCTGCTGAGCGCGCAGTACCGGGAAGGGCTGGGCGTACGGGAGGCGCTCTTGGAACTGAACGCGCTGGGCGCGAACCTGCCCATGCCCTACGAGTTGCAGCTCGCGCGTGGAGCACAGGCCGTGTACGTGCGGGATAGCGAGACGGCCCGGTACTACGCGGCACGTGGGGTGCGGGCCCGGTGGGCCGGAAGCTTTGCGATGGACGTGCTGCCCCCGCCCGAGCGCGACCTGACCCCCCTGACTGCCGGACGGCCGGTGCTCGCTCTGCTGCCCGGCTCACGCGAGGACCACCGGGAGAGCCTGCCCCTCATGCTCCGCGCGGCGGCCCACCTGCCGGACGTCAGGGCGCTTGTGGCCTGGCCACACGGCTGGGACGCCGTCACCCTCCCCCCCGGCTGGACGCTGGCGGTGCAAGACAGCGGCGCAGCCCTGGCCGCAGGAGAGGGGGCACAGGTCACCCTCTTGCGGGGGGCCTTTGGTGCGGTGGCGCGGGCAGCAGATGTGGCCGTCGGCACCGCGGGCACCGCGAACGAGCAGCTTGCCGGGTTAGGTGTTCCCGTCGTGACCTTTGCGACGCGTGGGCCGCAGTGTACGCCGGGCTTCGTCCGCCGTCAGGGGCGGCTCCTCGGAGAGGCCCTCAGCAGGGTGGAGGCTGATCCGGGTGCTGTTGCCGCAGAGGTCAAAGCGCTTCTCACCGACAGACGGCGACGGGCACGCGCCTCGCTGGCGGGCCTGACCCGCATCGGTCCGGCGGGGGCGCTCGCGGTGATCGCCGGAGAAGTCAGGCGCCTGACTGGGCGCTGAGCGCAGCCCTCTGCCGCTAGCCCCCGTAGCTCGCCCGCCATCGCCGTAGCCCCGCACGCCACCCGATGGGGCGCGGGGGCAGGTCGCGCAGCAAAACAGGTGTCAGGCCACGTGCTCGCAGGCCGCCAAGGAGCCGGTCAAGCAGCTCGGGCGTCACAGCCGGTCCGTCATGCAGCAGCAGAACGCTGCCGGGAAGGGTCCGGGCGAGCGCCTGCGCAGCCAGCACAGCGGCGGGCTCAGCCGTCCAGTCGCGGCTCTCCACGTCCCACAGGGCAACCTGACGGCGGGCCAGCCGGGCCAGGAGGCGGGTGAAGGGACTGTGACCGCCGTACGGAGGACGGTACAGGTGCGGGCCGGGTTCAGCCGCACGGGGATGCCAGCGCACCTGTGCCCACTCGCGCCAGGGAGAGAGCCACAAGGCATGGGTATGCCAGCGGCCGTGCGCCTCCACGCCATGACCCGCCGCCCGCAGCGCCGCCAGGTGTTCCGGCCAGCGCCGGGCAGCCGGGGCGGTTACAAAGAAGGTGGCGGGAGCTCCGTGACGCGCGAGAACGGCGAGCAGCGCGGGCGTCCTGTCGCTGGGACCGTCGTCAAAGGTGAGGGCGACCCGCGGTGCAGTCCGGTCCCCCGGCCCCAAAGCCCCCCACCCCAGCGCGCGGCCCAACAGGTCCGACAGCACGACGGCAAAGACAGCCGCGCTCAGGGACACCAGCCACCCCCGCCGCATACGCCTTAGGCGGGCTGGGTTCCCGCGGGGTTGCGGAAGGCACGGCGAAAGGCGGTGTAGCCGGCAGCGGTGACCAGAGCGAGAACCGCACCAACCAGAAAGGGGCCCCGCACACCCAAATGCGTATAGGCGAGGGTGCCCACGAGGGGTCCGAGGGCCGTTCCAGCGTTCTCGACAGTCATCAGGGCACCCCAGGCGGCGGGCCGCTCGGCTTCGGGCAGCGTACCGGTCACCAGGGCTGCCCAGCCGGGCGCAACCCAGGCGTAGCCCAGTCCGGCGAGGACCGCGAGCACATACAGCACGCCCACCGGCGGCAGAGCGGCAAACCCTGCCAGGGCCACCCCCAGCAGCGTAAAGCCCAGGGTGACCGCGAGGCGCGCGCGGCCACTGTCGGCCACCCGACCGGTCAACGGAAGACTCCCGAACGCCACCCCGCCACCCACCGCCAGGAGTGCCACCATTCCCCAGTAGCTCAGGCCCAGGCGCGGCGCAAGCGTCAACACCAGCGGCCCCAGCAGGGTCAGGGTGAGCGTCTGCATAAAGGCCGCGGGCAACAGGGGCAGCAGGGCCCGTAGGGCAACACGAACGGGGGTTTTGGGAGGGGGCTGCTCGGCTCCTTCCGCGCGGGCCAGGCGCCGGGGGACCGCGAGGGCGACCAATACGCCCAACCCCTGCACGCTGAGCGCGAGCAGGTACGGCAGCGGATCACTGCGACCCGCCACCGCCCCAAACAGCAGGAAACCGGTGCCCACAAGCGGCATCACCGCGAGGCCCACCAGGGTCAAGGCACGGCCCTGGTAGCCCTTGCGGGCCGCATCGGCGGTGAGGTTCATGGCGCCGGGCCACATGGTGGCAAAGGCCGCTCCGTGCAGCGCCGCGATCAGGACGAGCAGCCCCACGCTCTGCGCCAGAGGCAGCAGCGCCAGCGCCAGCAGGCTCAGCAGGCCGCCTCCCAGCAGGACGGGCCGCAGGCCGAAGCGAGCAATCAGGGCACCAGCTGGGCCGCGCATCATGGTGTCGGCGGCGAAGTGGGCGGTCCAGGCCGCGCCCACCGCGGTGAGGGGCAAGCCCAGGTCGCGCGGCCCAGCCTGCGGCAGGTAGGCAGCGTACAGGCCGCTGCGCACGAACTCAGCGCAGGCGAGGGTGAGGGCGGCGGCGGCCACCGCGCCCAGCGTCCCTGGGCGCAGCGGCAGCGGGGGAAGGCGGCCCATCACGTGCGTCCGCGCCGGGAGCCTGCTACCCTGGCGCGGTGCCGGACTTCACGGTCGTGATTCCCGCGCGCAACGAGGCGGCGTACCTGCCCCTTACGTTGCGCGCCCTGGAGCGTCAGACGCTCGCCCCTCAGGAGGTCATTGTGGTGGACCACGCCAGCCGCGACGAAACCGGGGCGCTTGCACGGGCTTGGGGAGCGCGGGTGGTCTGCTGCGTGGGCGGCGGCATCGCCCAGGCACGGCAGATGGGGCTGGACGCCGCGCGCACACCTTGGGTCGCCACCACGGACGCCGACTCGCTGCCTGCCCCGCAGTGGCTGGCGCAGTTGGCGCACGCGGCAGAGGTTCCCGGACGGGTCGCCCTCTACGGGCCCATGCGGTTCTGCGGCGTGTCGCCCTCGCTGAGGGTGGCTTCTGAGCTGGGGTACAGCATGTTCCTGCGCGTGTGTGAGCTGGGGGGCCGCCCCAACCTGGCGGGGGCAAACATGGCTTTTTCGCGCCAGGCGGCGCTGCTCGCCGGCGGCTACCCGGACGTGGAAGCCTACGAGGACGTGCTGCTGGGCCAGGCGCTGCTGCAGCTGGGCGAGGTCGCCTTTGTGCCGGGCGCGCTGGTGGAGACCAGTGCGCGGCGGCTGGCCGGAGGCTGGCTGCCCTTTCTGTGGCGGCATGCGCTGAACCTCAGCGGTCATAGGCGAGGGTACTTCGGGGGCTGAGCCCCCCCGCCTCGAGTGGAAAGGGCACCTCGCGCGGCAGCCCCAGCACCGAGGCGTACACGTCGAGCACCCGCTCAGCCACCCCGCCGGGAGTCCAGGAGGTGCCAAATGCCCGCGCCCCCAGCGAGAGCCGCTTCCACAGCGCCGCATCACCCAAGATGGCCTGCGCGTACCGGGTCAGGGCAGCGACGTCCCCGGGCGGCACCAGGTACCCGCTGCGCCCGTGCGCCACGCCGCTTAGGGTCCCGCGTGCCCCCACCGCCACCACAGGCACGCCCATCAGCTGCGCCTCCTGAAGCACCAGCCCCTGCGTCTCGGTGTCGCTGGCGAACAGAAAGAGCTCGGCCAAGCGGTAGTAGGCACCGATCTCCGTCCAGGGCCGAACGCCCAGGAAGCTCACCCGCTCCTCGACCCCCAGCCGCTCGGCGTGTTGCAGCAGGTGCTCGCGCTCCGGTCCCTCACCCAGGATGACCAGGTGGGCGCCGGGCAGCCGCGCCAGGGTATCCAGCACCAGATCAAAGCGCTTCTCGCGGGCGAGGCGGCCAACGGTCAGCAGGCGGCGGGCTCCGGCGGGCCAGGGGTTCGCAATGGGCGGGGCCGCGCGCAGCACCGCCGGATCCACACTGGTGGGAATCACGACCGAATTCCGCACCCCCATCTCCCGGATCACGTCGAGCATCCCGGCTGTGGGCGTGATGACAGCGTCGGCACGGCGGTAGTACAGGCCCATCAGGCGCGTCACAAAGCGCGTCTGTCGTTGCAGCAGGGTCATGCCCGGAACGTAGTGGGTGTAGGCCTCAACGTGCGTGTGGTAGGTGGCGACGTGCGGGACGTTCCACTTGCGCGCCAGCCGCGCTCCCGCCAACCCCAGGGTGAGCGGCGTATGGGTATGAATCACGTCGTACTTCGCCTCAAAGGCCCGGCGAGTCGGCCAGGCGAGGCGGTAGGTGGGCAAAAACACGTAGCGTACGCTGGGCACCCGCCGCACGTCCGGGCGAGTGTCCTGCTGTTCGGGGAAAAAGGGGGCCACCACGTCCACGTGATGCCCGCGCGCGCGCAGCTCGTCGCTGAGCAGGCCAACGCTGGTCACAATCCCGTTCTGATCGGGCAGGAACGTGTCGGTAAACAGCCCGATCCGCAGCGCCCTCATGCGGACCGCCCGCGCCGGAGATGGGTCAAGGAAACCTGAAGCATCACTGCACAGGAGCATACGACGCCGGAGATGAGAGTTGCGCGCGGCAAAAGCCCATGCACCCGCGCGCAGGTGAGCAGCAAAGCTCCGGTTCGCCTTGTTGCCTGCGGGCCAGGGACGAGTACAGTCGGTCTATGTCGGCCTTTTTTGCTGGGCAGTTCTGGCTCGCCCTCGTGCGGGCCGGGGCTTTTGGCGCTCTTCACGGCGGCCACCCCGGGGGTCCACATCTCGGCCTCACGGTTCCCGTCCCCACGGCAAAAGCCCTGGGAGAAGCCTTGGACGCCCTGGCGGCGGCGGACATGCAGGCCACGCTGCTCCTGCCCCCCGAGGTGGCCCGCCGGGAGCCGGAGCACCTCAGGTTCGCCGCCCAAGCCGGACACGAGATCGCAGGCTGGGGCCCGCCGCATGACCTCGCGGGGCTGGAGGTTCTGGCCGGTCAGCCCGTGACCGCCTGGGCCCTGGAGGAGGCGGACCTCAGACGCCAGTCCCTCACCTGGCTCGCCGCGCGGGGTGTTCGGCTCCTGCCCCTTCCCTCCCCTACGCCGGAACCCGGCCTGACGCTGCGGGTGCCGCCGGAGGACCTCAGAGGCGTGCTGCCCCGCCTCAGGGCTCTGGGCTACCGCCCGGTGCCCGTGCACAAGCTGCCACAGTTGCGGGCGGCCACGCCGCGTGACCTGCTGCTGCACATGTACCGCCGCGTGGTGGATGACCGTTTCGCACGGGCGCACGGGGTCGTACCCCTCACGGCGCGGGCCGACGCAGTGATGCGTGTCGCAGCGCGGCCCACTCCGCGGGGGCTGCCCTTTCCACCCGGCACGCCGGCCGCCGAGCTGCACCTCCACAGCCCGCGCCTGGTGGGCCTGGCCTCCCGCAGCGCCCTGGGTGCCTACCGGGCGTACCAGCGTTCCCTGCGGGACGTGGCCCAAGCACTGCGCGAACGCCCTGAGTTGCAGGGGGCACGGGTGGTGTTTGCCGTCACCCTCTTTCACGGACCGCTGGAGAAGCAGGGCTTTACCCTGCTGGCGCTTCCTCCCCTCCAAGCGCGTGTGTACGAGCTGGGCTTTCGCCTGATGCGCCTGATGTACGGCACGGCGGGTGCACCTTCGGAGACGGAACCGAAGCTGGCCTGGATGGAGCGGGAAGCTTTTTTGGCACAGCACGGCTGAGCCCGCAGCTGCGGGCAGGAGAGGTCAGCTCAGCGTTCGACGGTAAAGGTCCACACCAGCGGTTGGCCTGCCGTGCCGCCCGCGAACATCTTGGAGAAGGGCGTGAAGGTGATGCGGTGCTCTCCGGGCGCGAATACGCTCGCCTTGCAGGCAAAGTAATCGCCCTTCTTGCCGCTGCGGTCACGCGTGTCGCTGCACAGCGCAAAGGGTGCCTCGTTCTCCACGTCGCTCTTGCCGCTGTAGGTGAAGCGGACGCTGCGTACGCCTGCCGTCGTGTTGGCCCGGACGTTCAGGCGGGGCGGCAGGGCGGAAAGCTTCAGCCGCGCTCCGGCAGGAATAGGGTCATAGCCGGGTACGGGACGGTCAGTATCGGCATTGATCAGGGTGAGGCTGGTAACGGCCAGGGCTGGCGCCGGGGCTGCCGAGCGCACGACCGTGAAACTCACCAGCACGCCGCTGCCGGCTGCTCCGCCACCGTTGACGGCCGCGTGGGGCACGGCGATCACCTGATGGGTTCCAGGCGAGAACACGGAAGCGGGACACGCCTCGTAATCGCCCCCCTGGTCACTGCATAGGGAGTAGGGGGCGCTGTTTTGCACCCGGTAGTTCCCGTGGCTGTCCAAGCCGAAGCGCACGCTACCAACCGCTCCTAGGGTGTTTGCGCGCAGGTTGAGCCTTGCCGGCAACTTCGAGAGGTCCAGCGTGGCGGCGGCGGGAATGGGGTCGTAGCCGGGTACCGGCTGGTTGGTATCCGCGTTGATCAGCGTGAGGCTCGTGACGGTGGGACCGGTCGGGATCACGGTGATGCTCTGCGACCGGACCTGGGCGGCAGCGAGAGAGGCGAGAGGGAACAGCACGAGGGCTGGACCAAGCGCGCGGAAAGGGGAAAAGGTAGACATAGGGGTCCTTGGAGGTCGTGGCCGGGCAGAGACGATACCCCCCAATGGAGGGATTGACCGGAGGCTTACTGTGGGTGTACCGGTCCAAGATGACGCTGGGCTGACGGGAAGGCTCAGATGTCTTATCCGGGCAGCGTAAAGGTCAGCGTCGTGCCCTGGCCCGGCTGGCTGTCCACCTCTAGGGCGCCGCCCGCCAGGGCCACGCGTTCGCGCAAGCCGATCAACCCGAGGTGTCCGGCCTGGGCGCGGGCCTGTGCCTGCTGCGCTGTAAAGCCCTGGCCGTCGTCGGTGATGGCGACACGCACGCTGCTCGCCTCAAAGGCGACACGGATGGCGGCGCTGCGGGCACGGGCGTGCTTATCCACATTCGTGAGGGCTTCTTGCACGAGGCGAAACACGGTGAGTTCCAGAGCGGGCGCAAGGCGGCGCTCGGCGCCGCTCACCTCCAACCGGGTATCGGTCTGGGCCTGACCCGCCAACCATTCCAGCGCGGGCAGCAGACCCAGGTCGTCGAGCACACTGGGGCGCAGGTTGCGGGCAAAGCGGCGCACACTCTCAATCGCCTGCTGAAGGTCACCGAGAATATCGTCGGCGCGCTCGCGTTGTGAGCCTGTGAGCTCACGGGCCAGGCGGGCGACACGGCGGGAGGTGGCGATCAGCACCTGCGCGGTGTCGTCGTGCAGCTCACGGCTGATGCGGCGGCGCTCCTCCTCCTGCGCCTGGGTAAAGAGGGTGAGGTATGTTCGCAGCTCCACGGTGCGGCTGGTGGCGGCCTCCAGGGCCTGTCCGCGGCGCTGGATCTCGGCAGCGAGCGTCTGGAGTTCGGAAAGGTCACGGGCAACCGCCAAGACGCTCTGGGGGGCACCGGCCTGCCGAACGGCGCTGAGGCGCACCTCCAGCCGGTAGGGGCCGATCTCGATCTCGGCGCGTCCTCCGGTGGGGTGGGTCTGAACAGCGGCCCAGGCCGCGTGCAGGGCAGATCGCGTCGCGGGGGTCGGCAGGGTGAGCAGATTGGCCCCCGGCAGCGGTCCGGTCAGCGGCTCGAGCAGGCGCACTGCGGCGGGGTTGGCGTAGGTCACGGTGCCGTCCGGCTCCGCGCTCAGAATCAGGTCGTGCGCGCCCTCCGCGAGCTGGCGGTAACGGGCCTCCTCGCGGGCCAGGGCCGAAAGCAGCCGCTCCCGCGTCAGGGTGAGGGCCATCTGGTCGGCCACGCTGCGGGCGAGGGCCAGCACCCGGTCACTCGGGGGTTCGGTGCCCGGATCGTCGGCGTACAGAAAGCCCAGCAGGTGATCGGGGTGATCCCCACCGGAGTCACCGTGCAGGGGCACGATCAGGGCACTCCCCGCGACCGGCAGCGTGTGCCGCCGCGTGAGGGGCCGCGGCCCTCGCCCGAGCTGCGCCCGTAGCGCCGCGAGCTCGCTGCCCGAGGGAGGATGCAGGTTGTAGGTCGCGCAGCGCGTGATCTCGCCGCCTTCGCCGGTCAGGGCGATCAGCCCGCGCGAGGCGTTGAGGGCCAGCGTGACAAGGCGGATCACCTCGGTCAGCGCCCGGTCGCTCTGGTCTTCCCCAAGCAGCCGCCCGACATTGAGCAAGACGGCGGCTTCGCGTTCGCGCCGCAGCTCTTCCCCGTACAGCCGAGCGTTCTCAATGGCAAGCGAAGCCTGTGCGGCAAACACTTCGGTGAGAGCCAGGTCATCCTCATCCAGCGGCAACGGCTCTTTCCAGTACAGGGTCAGCGCGCCAAACACCTCGGCACGGGCGCCCAGCGGCAGGGCGATCACGCCGCGGTACGGGTAGCGGCCCGTCGCGAGCAGTTGGCGCGTGTAGCGGCTGCCCCCGCCCAGATGGGCCTGGGTGAGGTCATGCGCGACCACCAGTTCCCGCCGCTCGACCGCCCGCCCGGTGACACCCGCGCCGACCTTCGCCCGAACGCGCAGCACGTACTCGCTGGGGAGGCCCAGCGCGTTGCGGATGGTCAGGGTGCGGCCGTCCGGCTGAAGCTCGTAGACGCCCGCCGCGTCCGCGTGAAACAGGGACACCGCCCGCTCCAGCACGCGGGCCAGCGTATCGGGTAGGTGCAGGCTGCTCGCCAGCGCCGCCCCCGCCTCACGCAGCGCCTCGGCCGCCGCGCGCTTGCGCGTCTCCGTGCTGTAGAGCCGCGCGTTGTCGATGGCGAGGCTGGCCTGCTCGGCCAGGGCCAGCACCAGCCAGGTGTCGTCCTCGCTGACATGCGCACCCGGCGAGCGGCTGTCCACGTACAGCACGCCCAGAGGCCGTCCACGCGCGCTGAGGGGCGCGATGAGGGCCACGCCCGGATCAAGCTCCGACAGTCCCTGGGCCAGCGGTGTTCCCGCGTCGCGGGCCCGCTCGTACAGGATCACCTCGCCGCGCTCCATCAGGCGACCGAACGACACCGGCCCGACCACAATTCCACCCGTGAAGCTCTCGTCGAAGCCGTAGGTGAACACCTCGCCGATATGGGCCCGCTGTTCCCCCATCTCGCTGAACAGGCCGACAAACGCCCGGCCAAAGCCCAGGGCGAGCGCGGCTGTCTCCGCCGTCGCCGTCAGCACTTCCGGCAGGTCCAGGCTCCCACCCAAGCGCCGCACCAGCTGCTCCACCGTTTCCGCGACTCGGCCCCGGCCGCGCCGCACTTCACGCGCCTGCACGCCCTCCAGTGCCAGCGTCAGCAGCGGCGTCAGCTCACCGAACCGCTTGACCCCCTCCGGGTCGGCCCCCACAAATTCCAGCACGCCCCCACCAAAGGGCAGGCCATCCAGCATTCCTTCCGAGAGGTGCCGTCCTTCTGCCAATGCCCGAGCTGCCAGCGTTCCGTCACTCAGCCCCAGTCCCCGTCCCTCTTCGCCCACCACGTTCAGCGTGCCGCTCGCCACGGCCCACACCTGCACCCCGTGTGCCCGCACCGCGTGGCAGGCAAAGCGCGCAAGCGCCGCGCCAAAGGCCCGCACGGTGGGCGCAGCGCTGAGCTCAGGGGGAAAGGGAGGCAGGGGGGCAGGAAGGGGTGCGGAAGGGTTCATCAGTCCTGCCGGTTCTCTTCTCAAAGCGTCTTGGGATCGATCCATCCCCGCTTGATGCCGTACAGCACGGCCTCGGTGCGGCTCCCCACGCCCAGTTTGGAAAAGATGTTGGCGAGGTGGACCTGTACGGTGCGGGGGCTGATGTCGAGGTCGCGGGCAATCTCCTTGTTGGTGCGGCCTGTCGCGGCCACCCGCAGAACTTCGAGTTCACGGGGGCTGAGGGCGTCTTCGGGGGGCGTCGGGGTCTGCTGAGCGCTGAAGCGCTCGAGAACCTTGCGGGCAACCGCCGGGTGAAGGGCACTCTCTCCAGCGGCCACAGCCCGCACCGCACCCAGGAGGTCTTCCTCACTGGTGTTCTTGAGCAGGTATCCGGCCGCGCCCGCCTCCAGAAGGGCGAACACGTAGGCGTCATCGTCATAGCTCGTCAGGACCAGGACGCCCACGCCGGGTTGCTCGGCTTTGATGGCGCGGGTGGCCTCGATGCCGTTCATCCCGGGCATGGAGACGTCCATCAGGATCACGTCCGGACGAAGCTGCCGGGCCTTCTCGATGGCTTCTTCCCCGCTCTCGGCCTCGCCGATCACCTGCAGGTCAACTTCACCTTCGAGCAGCTCGCGGGTACCCTTGCGGACGACGGGGTGATCGTCGACCAGCAGCAGGGTGATGGGCCGCGTGGGGGCGGACAGCGCTTCGGTGGCGTCATGCATGGTTGCAGGATAAGGCGGCGGGCCGCCCATGAGGTCCCCTTGCTCGGGGCCGTCCTCGACCCACCCCAAAACATACCGCCTCCCACGTGGGGAGGCGGGCTTTGGCCTGGCCGGCTCAGCTCTTGCTGAGGTTCTTCCAGAGGGTCCCGGTGCGGAAGGCGATCATGGGGTTAAAGGTGTCTTCGCTGATGCCCTGCAGGTTGTCGCGGTAGGCGATGATCCCGGGGTTACTGGGCATCAGGATGTAGTACGCCTGCTCCTTGGCGCGCTCGGCGATTTGGGTGTAGAGCTCGTTGCGGCGATCGGTGTCGTTCGTCGTGCGGGCCTCGTTCACCCAAGCGTCAATCTGCGGGTCGGTGAAGCCCACCCGGGGGTGGTAGAAGCCTTCACTGCTGTAGAAGGTGTACACGAAGTTGTCCGGGTCGGCGTAGTCGGGCGCCCAGCCGGTCATCACCATCGCCTCGCGGCCCTGGTCGGCATTCTCCAGAATCTCGCTCCACTGCTTGGGCTGGAGATTGACCTTGAACTTGGGGTTGAGGGACTCGACGTTCTTCTTCAGCAGCTCCATCCCGGTCTGCGCGGCGACACTTCCGGCACGGTAGGTGGCGTTGAGCACAAAGCCCTTTTCCCAGACCTGTCCGCCCCACGCCTTTTGGAACGCCTCGCGCGCGGCATCCAGGTCGAACTGCGGCGGCTCAAGGTCAGGATTGTAGCCGGGGAAGGTGTCGGGCAGCAGGAAGTTGCGCGGTTCACCCTTGCCGCCCTGCACCTGCTGGATATAGGTGGGCACGTCAAAGGCGGCCACAAAGCCCCGGCGCACGTCGGCATCACTGAAGAAGTTGGCCGGAATGCCCTGGCCGTCCAGCTTGCCGCTGCCCAGCACCTCGGGGTTCTTGATGTCCTGGTTCATGGCGATCCCAAAGGCGCTCGTGTCCGGCAGGTTGTCCACGATCGCCACGCCGGGCTTGCCACGCAGCTGCTCCTCGATGATGGGACGGCCACCCGTCTCGATCAGGTCGGCGTCACCGCGCAAGAAGGCCTGCTGGCGAGCAGCCTGCTCGGGCACCACCTGAATCAGCACGTTCTGGATCTTGGCCTTTTCGCCCCAGTAGTCGTCAAAGGCCTCGGCGCGGAAGGTGGTGGCGTCCTTGCTCACGAAGCGGTACGCACCGGTGCCGCTGGGATTTTGTGACAGCGGGCTGTTCGTGAGGTCCTTGCCCACCGCCTCCTTCCAGGTGGCTTCGGTGCCGTCCCACTCGCCAATCTCTTTGGCATGCTCGCTGTCCACGATGCTCTGGCCCGCGTAGGCCAGCTTGGC
Organism: Deinococcus sp. YIM 77859; assembly: GCF_000745175.1. Taxonomy (NCBI): domain Bacteria; kingdom Thermotogati; phylum Deinococcota; class Deinococci; order Deinococcales; family Deinococcaceae; genus Deinococcus; species Deinococcus sp. YIM 77859. Next base: position 2,550,494 of record NZ_JQNI01000002.1, on the reverse strand, counting down.
CAGGAAGGCCGGGTCCGCCTTGGGCAGGTTAAACACCAGCGTCTCGCCATCGCACTTCACGGCGTTGCTGATCTTTTCCCAGGTGATGCTGGGGTCATCGTTGGCGTTGCTGCCGGTTCCCAAGAGGCTTTCGGCCAGGAACCAGTTGCCGCTCTCGCTGGTGTTGGTGACCAGGTTGCGCCGGAACGTGTACTCGGCGTCGGCACACTGAAACGCGTTGCCGGAGTGGAACTTGACGCCGTCGCGCAGGGTGAAGCGGTAGGTCTTGCCATCGTCACTGATCTGCCACTCGGTAGCGAGAAGGGGCTTGAGCTCCGTGAGGCTATTCCCCTCGTAGGTCACCAGCGTCTCGTAGATGTTCTCCACCACCTGGCCGCTGGCGGTGTCGTAGCTGGTGCCGGGGTCCAGCGTGGGGATATCGGAGCTTTCCTGCACGACGAGCACCGAGCTGTTGTTGGCGCCGGTGCTGCCCGAGGTGTCTGTGGTGGCGGTGGTATCACCGTTGGTACCCGCGTTGCCTGCGTTGTTTGGCTTGTCACAGGCCGCCAGGGTCAGCGCCAGCGTGGTGAGGGCCAGCAGGCCCAGGGGACGGGAACGGCGGTTGAACGTGGTCATAAAGGACTCCTCGAAGGCAGTGGAAGGAAGTATTCGGGCCTCGGCAAGGGGGGCCCAGCCGACAGGTCTCACGCCGGGAAACACGCGGGGGAAGCCTGCACAGCAGTGAATCCACACGCTCCTCCCCACAATGGGAAGCGGGGTTAGGCTAAGGCCTAGAGGTGAGCGTTCCTTGCAACTCCTCCAAGAAAGCTGAGGAGCAGCAAGCGCCACCGAAGCAGCCCCCCGGTCTGTTGCTTCAGCACCGCGCGGCGTGGGCAATGGCCCCGGCGGAGGATACACCACGCGGGGCCGGAGGGCGGCGTCTCCCCCACCGGGGGGATTGAAACCCTCAGCACACCAGCCTTGAGTCTAGCGGTGTAAGGTTTCCTAATGAGTTCAGACACCCTTTCTCCCTCCTTCCTGCTGCGCGGCACCGCTGCAAACGGCACGCTACGCTTTGTGGGCATCGATGCGGCAGCGCTGGTCGAGGACGCGCGTGTGCGCCATCACCTCAGCAAAACCGCTACGGCCGCTCTGGGGCGCGCCCTGGCGGCAAGCGCCCTTCTGGCCGTGGTCCTGGGCAAAACCAGTGACAGCCGAGTCACCCTGCGTATCCAGGGGGACGGCCCGATCGGCTGGATTGTGGCCGAAGGCAGTGCCGACGGCCAACTGCGCGGCTACGTGCGCGAGCCGGGCGCCGACCTGCCGGTTCGGGAGCGTGACGGCAAGCTCGATGTCAGCGGTCTGGTGGGCACCGAGGGCGAACTGGCCGTGACGCGGCTCCTCGACAACGGCGAACCGTACACCGGCAGCGTGCGTCTGGTCAGCGGCGAGATCGCCGAAGACGTCAGCACCTACCTGGGCGCCTCCGAGCAGATTCCCAACGCCCTGCTGCTGGGAGTCTACGAGGAAGGTGGCCGGGTGCACCGGGCCGGGGGGCTGCTGGTCCAGGCGATGCCGGGCGTGACAGAAGAGACGCTCGCACGGCTGGAAGCCAACATCCGCGGCATGGGCCAGCTCACCGACCACCTGCGCCGGGGGTCTTTGCTGGAAACGATGCATCAGGCGGCCGAGGGCCTGGACCTGGTGCTCGCGCCCGAAGCGCAGCCCGCCCACTTCCAGTGCCGCTGCTCGCGCGAGCGCGCGCTCGACAGCCTGAAGTTCTTCGGCCCCGCCGAGCGGCAGGAGATGATCGAGGAAGGCGGGCAGGAGATCGTCTGCCACTGGTGCAGCGAGCACTACCAGATCACGCCCGCCGAGATCGCCTCGCTCGACGCGGCGCAGGAACGCGCGCAGGCTTGACAGTTCCAAGGCTTCTCCCCTCGCCGGGATGAATGAACTCCGTAGGCACGCCGGGGGCAACTCGTCACGCCCACCCTACCCGCTGCGGATAATGCAGCCATGAAACGACCACTGCTCGCCGTGACGCTGGTGCTGGTGGGCCTGGGGCTGGGCGCCACCCTGTTGCGAGACCAGGTGCCCCTCTCGGGTGCCCAGCCGCCCCCGACGGCTCGCGACCAGGCCAGCACCGTTCAGACCGAGGCGGCCGCCAAACTCCAGAACGAGCAGAACACCATTGATATCGTGCGGCGCTATGAGCCGGGCCTGGTGTTTATCAGCACCGAACAGGAGGTGGTACAGCCCAGCCCCTTCCCCTGGCTCTTCGGCGGCGAGGAGCAGACGCAGGTGCAGCAGGGCGTGGGCAGCGGCTTTTTCGTCAACAAAGAGGGGGATATTCTCACCAACTACCACGTGGTGGCGGGGGAGGGCGGGCGAGGCACCGCCGACCGCATCCGCATCCGGGTCATGAACCGCGAAGAGACGGTCCCGGCCCGGGTGATCGGCCTCGCGCCGCAGTATGATCTCGCCCTCCTTCGTGCCGAGGGGCTGCCCGCCGAGGCCATTCAGCCCATCCCGCTGGGCGACAGCGACGCGCTCGAGGTCGGCCAAAAGGCGATTGCGATGGGCGCGCCTTTCGGGCTGGAATTCAGCGTGACCGAGGGCATCGTGAGCAGTGCCGAGCGGCTGATTCCCATCGGATTCTCCCAGAGCGGCACGGGCGAGGGCATCACCCAAAAGGCCATCCAGACGGATGCGGCGATCAACCCGGGCAACTCGGGCGGCCCGCTCCTGGATTCGTCGGGGCGTGTGATTGGGATCAACACCCAGATCTACTCGCCCAGCGGCGCGGTCACCGGCGTCGGGCAGAGCGCGGGGGTGGGCTTTGCCATCCCCATCAACGCCGCCAAGAACCTGCTGCCGCGGCTCCAGCAGGCGCGGGGCGGCGTGGTGAATCCGCCGCGGCTGGGCATCACCCCCGGTTTGATCGTGCAGGGGCCCAACCAGGTGGCGGCTGTAGGCCTGAGTGCGCTCACCAGCGAGGGCAAACGCGCCCTGGGCCTGCCCGAGACCGGGCTGCTCGTCGGCCAGGTCGCCCCGAACTCTCCCGCAGCCCGAGCGGGTCTGCGCGGGGGCGAGAATGTCCAGGACCTGCGCGGCGGGCAGATCGTCCTTGGGGGTGACGTGATTGTGGCGGCAGACGGCCAGCCGGTCGACGCCCTGGAGGACCTTCAGGCCGCCCTGCTCGACAAGCGGGAGGGAGACCGCGTGACCCTGCGGGTGGTGCGCGGCCGCCAGACCCGGAACGTGGAAGTTACCCTGGATGCCAGCGCCTTCCAGTAACGGGGAGAGCGGGGCCGCCAAGGTCTGGACCCACCTCCAGGCGGGGGACCGCGCCTGGCTCCAGGACCTCGCCGGCCAGGCCGGGCCGGGCGCGCGGGTCGCCCTGGTGGGCGGGGCGGTGCGGGACGCCCTGTTGGGCAAGACGCCCCTTGATCTCGACGTGGTCGTAGAGGGCACGGACGCGGCGGCCCTGGCCGCTCAGACGGGACTGCCCTTCCTGGTCCATCCAGCCTTTGGCAACGCGACGCTGACCCTGCCGGATGGCCGCCACGTGGACCTGGTGCGGGCGCGGCGCGAAAGCTACCCGGTGCCGGGCGCCCACCCCGTGCCCACGCCGGGTTCTCTGACCGATGACCTGCGGCGGCGAGACTTCGGGCTGAACGCGCTGGCTCTCCTGCTGGGGCCGCAGGGGCCGGCCGCCCTGCTCGACGAGGTGGGCGGCCGCGAGGACCTGCGAGCGAGGGTGCTGCGGCCCCTGTACCCCCGCTCGCTGCACGAGGACGCCAGCCGCCTGGTGCGTGGGGCCCGGCTGGCCGGGCGGCTGGGCCTCACCGCGCACCCCGAGCTGCTGCGGCAGGTACCGGACGCGCTGAGGATGGCCCCGCGCACGCCCCGCCTGAACACCGAACTGCGCCTGCTGCTGCACGAGCCGAGGCCGGGCCGAGCGGCGCAGGTCCTGGCGAACTGGGGCGCGGGCAGCCTGCTCCCGGAGGGCGCCCGCGAGCGGCTGGCGGCGCTTGATGCCCGGCGGGACGCGGGCCAGAACGTACCCGCGCAGGCGTACGCCGCCGCGCTGCTGTCCTGCGCCCCCGATCCTGCGGCTCTTGCTGACCGGCTGGGCCTGGGCGAGAAACCCGGAGCGCTTCTCGCCCGCGCCCTCTCGGATGCGCCCGTCCCGCCGGGCAGCCCGGAAGGTGTCCTGCGCGCCCTGCTGCGCCCGGACGCCTATCCCGTGCTCACCGGGCGGGACGTGGTGGCCCTTGGCGTCCCGCCCGGCCCAGCCGTGGGCGCTGCCCTCGCTCACCTGGCGGCGCTGCGACAGGCCGGGCAGGTCCGTTCGCCCGAGGAGGAGCGGGCGGCACTGAGCGCCTACCTGCGGCGCGTCCCGCCCTCCCCTTAAGGGGACCCCCTCTGGCCCTTAGAATGCGTTGATATGCTGCTGAGCCTCCTGACCCGCGACCCCGTCGCGTTCGTGATCGTCGCGGTGGCCCTCGCGTTCTCGCTGACCGTTCACGAGTTCGCGCACGCCTGGACCGCCGACCGCCTAGGGGACCCGACGCCGCGCCGGTATGGCCGCGTCACCCTGAATCCCGCCCGACACCTCGACCCCTTCGGCACGCTCCTCCTCCTCCTCGCGGGCTTCGGCTTCGCGCGTCCGGTGCCCATCAACCCCTCCAACCTGGGACGCTGGGGCACCCTGTGGGTATCGGCCGCCGGGCCCATCAGCAACCTGCTGATCGCCCTGCTCGCCGCCGTGCTGCTGCGCGTGCTGCCGCCCAGCGAGATCGTCTTTGTCGTGCTGCTGTACGTGCTGAGCATCAACATTGTGCTCGCCGTGTTCAACCTGATTCCCATCCCGCTGCTCGACGGCAGCCGCATCCTGGGCGCGCTGGTGCCCTCCCTGGGCCGCAGCCTCGCGCAGTTCGAGGCCCAGCCCTTCAGCTTTCTGGTTGTGATGCTCTTTATTTTTATCGCGCAGGAGCCCATCGGGAACATCATCGGCCGGGTGCAGCGCTGGGTGCTGGGGTTCGTGGGGCTCTGAACATCCCCACAAAAAGCCCCCGGTGTGAGGCCGGGGGTTTTTCGTGGGCGTGCCGTTTCAGCGCAGGTGAAACATCATCGCTACGTGCGCGCCGGTGCCCCCCAGAACAAAGAGGTGCCAGACCTCATGAAAGCCCCAGTGCCCCCAGCGGCTGCCGGGGCGGGGCTGCCAGCGCCGGGTCCCGTAGATCACGGCCCCGATCGAGTACAGGACGCCGCCCGTGGCCAGCCAGAAGATCGCCACCGGGGGCAGGTTCCGCACAAGCTGGGGCAGGAAGATCACGGCCAGCCAGCCCATGCCCAGGTACAGCAGGGTGCTGACCCAGCGGGGGAGGCGCAGGGTGAGCAGCTTAAGCCCGATCCCTGCCGCGGCAATGCCCCAGATCACCCACAGCACCACCTCCCGCCAGAGGCCCGTGAGCCCGTAGTACGCAACAGGGGTGTAGCTCCCCGCGATCAGCAGGAAGATGCTCGCGTGGTCCAACTTGCGCAGCCACAGCAGCCCGCGCTCTCCCAGGCGAAACGAGTGGTAGCTCGCCGAGGCGGTGTAGAGCCCCAGCATGCTCAGCCCAAACACCACGAAGGGCCACAGGTGCAGCCCGCGCGTATCCGCCCACCACAGCAGCGGCCCCAGCACGACCAGGGCCGCCACCGCCCCACCCCAATGGGTCAGGGCGTTCACGGGTTCGCGGAGGGCGGTCAGGAGACGCTTCACGCAGGACAGGGTAGCGGGATGCGAATGAAGCATGTGGGAGATGGGACCCCGTACAGGAGGGTTACCTCCCCCCGTAGTTGGGCGCTTCCTGCGTGATGGTCACGCCGTGCGGGTGGCTTTCTACCAGGCTGGCCCCGGTGATGCGGACGAACTGGGCGGTGTCGCGGAGCGTGGACAGGTCCGGCGCGCCGCAGTAGCCCATGCTGCTGCGCAGGCCGCCCACGAACTGGTAGAGCACCTCGCCGACCGTGCCCTTGTAGGCCACGATGCCCTCAATGCCCTCGGGCACGAATTTGCGGCTGCCCGACTGAAAGTAACGGTCACTCGAGCCCTGGTCCATCGCGCCCAGGGACCCCATCCCGCGGTAGCTCTTGTAGCGGCGGCCGTCGCGCAGCACCGTCTCGCCGGGGGCCTCGTCGGTCCCGGCCAGCATGGAGCCCATCATCACGGCGCTGGCTCCGGCAGCGATCGCCTTGGGCACGTCACCCGTCTGCTTGATGCCGCCGTCCGCAATCACAGGGATCCCTGCTTCGAGGGCCGCCGCCGAGGCTTCGAAGATGGCGGTGACCTGCGGAACGCCCACGCCGGTGACGACGCGGGTGGTGCAGATACTTCCTGGGCCTATGCCGACCTTGACCGCGTCGGCCCCCGCCGCGATCAGGTCCCGTGCACCGGCGCGGGTCGCGACGTTTCCGGCAATCACGTCCACGTCAAAGTTCTCCTTGACCCGCGTCAGCGCATTCAGGATGCCCTGGCTGTGGCCGTGCGCGCTGTCAAGCACGAGGACGTCTGCCCCCGCCGCGACAAGTGCCCCCGCACGGTCCAGCAGGTCGGCGGAAACGCCGATGGCCGCCGCCACGCGCAGGCGACCGAGGTCATCTTTTGCGGCGCGGGGGTACTTCACGCGCTTGGCGAGGTCCTTGATGGTGATCAGGCCCTTCAGGAAACCCTCACCGTCGGTCACGAGGAGTTTTTCGATGCGGTGGCGTTTCAAGATCTCCTGCGCCTCCTCCAGCGTCGTGCCGACGGGCACCGTCACCAGGTCCTCGCGGGTCATCACGTCCGCCAGAGGCGTGGACTGGTCCTCGATGAAGCGCAGGTCGCGGTTGGTGACGATGCCCAGCAGCTTCCCAGCGGGGTCGGTCACCGGCACGCCGCTGATGCGGTACTCGGCCATCAGGCGCTCGGCATCGGCCACCCTCGCCTGCGGGGGAAGGGTGATGGGATCCACAATCATGCCACTTTCACTGCGCTTGACCTTGCGGACCATCTCGGCCTGCGCGTCGACCGGCATGTTCTTGTGAATGACCCCGATGCCGCCCTCACGGGCCATCGCCACCGCCATCTTCGTCTCGGTCACGGTGTCCATCGCGGCCGAGACAAAGGGGATGTTCAGCCGGACCCGCCGGGTCAGCTGCGTCTCCACGTTCACCTCGTGCGGCAGCACGGTGGAGTGCCGCGGCACGAGCAGCACGTCATCAAAGGTGATGCCCTCCTGGCCGAATTTGTAGGCAAAGCGGTCCTCTTGCGCCGTGGGGAACGGGGCGGCGGGCGTCGTGAAAGCACTCATGCCCCGAGTGTACCCGCGCCGAAGGGGGGGCCGGCCAGCGTTGTCCGGTGCGCCCGGCCAACCGCCCCCCTTGCACGCCCAGGAAACGCGTGCTAGATTTTGCCTCGCCCGCTTGGGGTACACGAAAAGCAGCGGGGTCGTAGCTCAGCTGGGAGAGCGCGTCGTTCGCAATGACGAGGTCAGGGGTTCGATCCCCCTCGACTCCACCAAGAAAAGCCCGCCCGTCTGGGCGGGTTTCTTGTCTCTTGGGCTTTTGAGGGCTTACCGGGTTCCCGCCTTGCGCGCGATGCCGTAGGGAATGACGTGCGGGCGGCCGGTGTCCGGGTCGGTCAGCAGGTGCGCTTCGAGGCCGAAGACGTCGCGCAAGAGCGCTCGGTTCATCACCTCGGCGGGGTCCCCCTGGGCGTAGACGCGGCCATCCAGCACCGCGACGATCTCATCGGAGTAGCGCACGGCCTGGTTGAGGTCGTGCAGAACCATCACGATGGTCTTGCCTTCCTGCTCGTTGAGGCGGCGCACAAGGTGCAGCACCTCCAGTTGGTGGCTGAGGTCCAGGTAGGTGGTCGGCTCGTCGAGCAGCAGTGTCTGGGTGCCCTGGGCCAGGCTCATGGCGATCCACGCTCGCTGCCGCTGTCCACCGGAGAGGCTCTCCAGCGGGCGCGACGCGAAGACAGTCATGCCGGTCTGGTCCAGGGCCCAGGCGACGATGCGGCGATCTTCGGCGGTGCGCCCCCCGAACATGCCCTGATGCGGATGCCGCCCAAACCACACGAGCTCCTCGACGGTGAGGCCCTCGGGCGCCGTGGGACCCTGGGGCAGGATGGCGAGCTTTTGCGCGACGGTGCGGGTGGGGAGCGCATGCAGGTCCGCCCCGTCGAGCAGCACCGCGCCCGCGTTCGGCGAGAGCAGCCGGGAGAGCGAGCGCAGCAGCGTGCTTTTGCCGCTTCCGTTGGCCCCGATCAGAGCGGTCACCGCGCCGTCACGCAGGGTCAGGTTGAGTTCCTGAAACACCTGACGCGTGCCGTAGCGGAGGCTGAGTTCACGGGTAGACAGAACACTCATGGGTTCCCCAGGTACTTTTCCAGATCGTCCAGCACCAGATTGGCCGCCAGAATCCCGATCCCCAGGAACCAAACGTCGTCGTTGACCGGGATGGCCCGCCCGCTCTTCACCGCGCTCAGCCGTGCCCACAGCGGGCTTTTCAGGTACTGGTGCAGGTCGGTCGCCTCGGCGGGGCCGTAGGTGCTGTAGAAGAGGAAACTGCCGTCCATAGCCGGAATGCGCTCCGGCGTGGCCACCTCCATAAAGGTGTTCTGGCGCTGCGAGGCGGGCCGCTTGAGCCCGGCATCCGCCAGGATCGTCCCGATGAAGTTCGCCTGCTGCATCAGCCGAACCTGTCCGGGCACGAAGCGCACGATGGAGACGGTGGTGGTGTTGCGGTCTACCCTCACCTGAAGCTTTTTAAGCCGCGCGGCGTAGTTCGTGAGGAGCTTTTGCGCCTGCGCCTCCCGGCCCAGCGCGCGGGCGTTGAGCTTGAGGTTCTCCTTCCAGACGACCCCCACGCTTTCGGCCATCACCGTGGGCGCGATGCGCGACAGCTGCGGGTAGATGTTGCCATGCCGGAGCTTGCTGCTCAGAATCAGGTCCGGCTTCAGGGCCAGGATCTTTTCCAGGCTGGGCTGCTGAATGGTGCCCACGTCGGCGATGCCGCCCGTCCGGCCCTTCAGGTAGCCCGGAAATCCCGTGCCCAGCGCGGTGACCGCTCCGACGGGTTTGACCCCCAGCGCGAGCACGCTGTCGAGTTCGCCGGTATCCAGCACCACCACGCGCTTGGGGGACTTGGGCACACAGGTTTCCCCCAGCGCGTGTTCGATCACGCGGCCCGCGCAGGGACCGGGCTGGGCGAGCGCGGTGGGGAGGAGGGTGAGCAGGGACAGGGCGCTGAGCCACACAGGGAATCGGGGCATGGTCTTTCTCCTTGCAGGGAAGTCAGAGGGGGCGGCGTTGCTGCCGCAGCAGCCAGAGGAAGTAGGGCGCGCCCACCAGGGTGGTCAAGATCCCCGCAGGCACTTCGAGGGGGGGCAGCAGCGTGCGGCCCAGGGTATCCGCCAGCAGGACGAGCAGGGCACCGAGCAGCATGGCGACGGGGAGCAGACGGCCATGCAGACCGCCCACCAGCAGCCGGGCGAGGTGCGGAGCCAGCAGGCCGACAAAGCCCAAGATCCCGCTGCCGGTGACGGCGGCCGCAGCGAGGCCCACCGCGACCGTGAGGGCCACTCCCCTTGCCAGGTCCACCCGAGTCCCCAGCGAGGCCGCCACGCTCTCGCCAAACGCAAGAACATCCAGCCGCCGGGTGAGCAGCAGGCTGGCGGGCAGCAGCACCGCCGCCCAGGGCAACAGCCGAGCAAAGCGCGCGGCATCCGCCCCGTAGATCGTGCCCGCCAAAAAGGCCAACGCGCTTGCCACGCCGTCCGGGGCGCGAACGATGACAAGCTGCTGCGCGGCATTCAGGGCCGCACCAACCGCCACCCCAATCAGGGCCAGCCGGACCGGGCTCAGACCTCCCCCCGTACGCGCGAGCCCCACGACGAGCGCAAAGCCCGCCCAAGCCCCAGCAAAGGCGCCCCAGGGCAGGGCCCAGGGGGGAGACGCGGGCGCGAGCAGCAGCAGGACGGTGGCCGCCAGGCCCGCTCCGGCCCCCACACCGATCAGGTCGGGGCTGGCAAGCGGGTTACGAACCACCCCCTGCATCACCGCGCCGCTCGCGGCGAACATCGCACCGGACAGCGCCGCAACGCCGACGCGCGGCAGGCGCAGCTCGATCAAGATGCGCCGAGCCAGCTCGTCCCCACCGCCGGCGAGGACGCGCAGCACCTCCAGGGGGGGTGTGCGGACCGCCCCCACACCGAGCGCGACCGTTCCCACGAGCAGAAGCAGCGCCGCCAGGGCGGGCAGCAGCAGCCGAGTACGGCGGGCACCCACAGAGACCACGTTCGACACGTTCACTCGCGGAAGGCGTAGGCTGCCGTGGGCGCGCGATCTTGCAGCAGACCCGAGTTGATGGTCTGGGCCAGCATCTGCTTCAGGGCGATGGGGCCGCGCGCGCGAGTCCACAGGTCGCGGTCAAACTCGTACACTCGGCCGCGCTTCACCGCCGTCATCTTTTGCCACAGGGGATGTTTGGCCCACTCGCGCACGATGGGCCGCTCGTCGGCACCGGTAAACAGCACCAGGGTGGCGGGGTTAAGCGCTGCGAGCCCCTCGAGCGTCACCTCGTACTGCGTCTGGGCGCCCTGGGGCTTCACGGCGTTCTTGCGGCCCAGCTTCTCGATCAGGCTGCCCACGAAGCTTTCGGTGGAGTGCAGGGTCACGCTCTGCTCGGTCACGACGGCCATCACCACGGGGGGGGCCTTCCGGTTCGTAAAGGCCTGAGCTTTGGCCAGGAGCTGCGCCTGATCCCGCAGAAGCTGGCGGGCCTGGGCCTCGCGGCCAACCAGCCTGCCGATGTCCAGCACCTGCTGCATCACGTCCTCGTAGCTGCCGCGGCGGCTTTGGAAGGCGGCGGTGGGCGCGAGGCGCGCGAGCTGCGGGTAGAGGTCCCTGTGCACAAAGGCATCGGCAAGGATCAAGTCGGGCTTGACCGCCAGGATGGCTTCCAGGTTGGGCTGGGCGCGCGAGCCGATGCTGGTGACGTTCCGGGTAAGCGGCTGGAGGTACGGGGGCGCGCCGCGGTCGCCGCCCTGCGTGCCCAGGGCCCCGCCCACCGGGCGTACGCCGAGCGCGATCAGCGTGTCGAGGAAGCTGTACTCCAGGCCCACCACACGCTGGGCAGGGGCCTTGAGGTCGAGGGTGCCCCGCTCGTGCTTCACGGAGATGGCAGCGGCGGCAGCGCTGAGGGCAAGAGCAGAAAGCAGGCCGGCAGCAGTGAACTTGTTCATCAGACTCCTGGGGGCGAATGTTAACGGGAACGGTCGGCAGCGCCGCCGAGCCGCCGGGCCACCACCACGAAGAAGGGCGCGCCCAGCGCGGCGATCAGAATCCCTACCGGCACCTCGGCGGGTTTGTCGATCATTCGTGCAGCGATATCTGCCCAGATCAGGGTGGCGGCCCCTAGCGGCACGCACAGGGGCAGCAGCAGGCGATGGTCATTGCCCACCAGCGCACGGGCGAGGTGCGGCACCATCAGGCCGATAAATCCGATGGGGCCAGCGACGCTGACGGCGGCAGCGGCCAGCAGCACGGCGACGGCGGTGAGCAGCAGCGTGTCCCGCGCGGTGCGAACGCCGAGGCTGCGGGCCACGTCCTCCCCGAGGGCAAGCAGATTCACGCGGCCCGCGAGCAGCAGGGCCAGGCCCACACCGCCCAGAATCCAGGGGGCGATCAGGGCCGCTTGCAGCCAGGTGCGCCCGGCCACACTGCCGGCCAGAGCGAACAGAGCCCCCTGGGCGCGTTCTTCAAAAAGAATCTTGAGGCCGCTGGCCGCTGCACCCGCAAAGGAGGCAACCGCGACGCCCGCCAGCGCCAGACGCAGCGGCGTCAGACCCACCCCGCGCGCCACAGCATACGTGAAGGCCGCCGAGACCGCCCCCCCAGAAACGCGCAGGGCACGAACGCCCAGGCGGGCAGCCCGGGAAAAAACACCACCGCGACCAGAAGGGCCAGCGCCGCTCCCGCCTCCACCCCGAGAATGCCGGGGTCCGCGAGGGGGTTGCGGGTCACGCCCTGAAGCAGCGCCCCGGCGACCGCGAGGGCCGCCCCGGCCAGCGCTGCCACGACGGTGCGCGGCATCCGCAGCGTCCAGACCACCAAACCCCCGCTGCTGTCTTGCGGACGAAGCAGCAGCTCCAGCACCTGCGCGAACGGGAGCTCAAAGGCCCCGAGCGCCAGGGACGCCCATACGCCCAACGCGAGCAGCAGCAGGGCCGCTCCAAAAACCAGAACGCGGCTCACCCGCCGCCCGTCTGCCCGCCGGGCAAGAGCTGTCACGCGGGCCCGCCTTCCGCCAGAGCCACGACGAGGGCGAACCCCACCCGCCGAGCGAGGGGACGATACCGTTCAGGGGAAAAAAAGGGCAGAAGAGTCGTCACGAGATTCCGATTAACCCGACTTAGACAGTCGGAATAGGGTCAAGGTAGGGCAGTGCGAGCGCGCGTGTCAAGCAGAGGCGCGGCGGTGTTCAGCGTGAGCTTGACGGCTGGCGGCGCAGCCAGGCTTCGAGTTCAGCGGCCGGACGGGGAGGCAAAAAGGCGTAGCCCTGGGCAGTCGCGCAGCCCAGGGCGCGCAGAGCGGCCCACTGCTCTTCGGTCTCGACCCCTTCGGCGATCACGTCGAGCCCCAGGGTATGGGCAAACGCCACCACCACCCGCACCAGGGCCGTACTCTCCTCGGACGCGCCCAGGTTGGCCACAAAGGAGCGGTCGATTTTCAGCACGTCGGCGGGCACGTGGCGCAAGAGCCCCAGCGAGGACTGCCCCGTGCCGAAATCGTCGACGGCGACATGCATGCCCAGACGGCGCAGGTGCGTGAGCTGCCGCACGGCCAGCGGCACGTCGTGCAGCACAGCACTCTCGGTCAATTCGAGCTCGAGGTCGGCCGGAACCAGCCCCGCCTCCCTCAGGGCGCGGTGCACCTCGTCCAGGAAATCGGGCGCGGCGAATTGCCGCGCCGAGACGTTGACCGCAACGCGTTCCAACCTCAGCCCCGAGGCCCGCCAGGCCGCCAGCTGACGGCACGCCTCGTGCAGCACCCAGGTGCCGATGGGCACAATCAGGCCGGTTTCCTCTGCCAGCGGGATAAAGCAGCCGGGCGAGATCCGTTCGTCCCCCCGCCGCCAGCGCAGCAGGGCCTCGACGCCCACCACCCCCCGCACCGCGTGCACCTGCGGCTGATAGTACAGTTCGAACTCGCCTGCACCCAGGGCGCGGCGCAACCCCTGTTCGAGGTCGAGCACCTGTCCCGTGACGGTCATCTCCGGCCGGAACCGTTCCTGACCGTTGCGGCCACGGGCCTTGACGGTGTACATCGCGGCGTCCGCGTGCCGTTGCAGGGTGACGCTGTCGGTGCCGTCCCGGGGAAAGACAGCCAGTCCCACGCTGGCCGTGATCACCAGGGAGCGGCTTCCCAGCTGCAGCGGGATGCGCAGGCTCTCCAGCAGCTGCCGCGCATACCGGTCTGCCTCCTGGGGCCCGGAGAGGCCAGGCAGCACCACGATGAATTCGTCACCGCCCTGACGGGCCAGCGTGTCTTCGGGGCGCAGGGCCCGCCGCAAGACGCCCGCCACCGCGACCAACAGCTCGTCCCCAGCCGCATGCCCCAGGCTGTCATTGACCGCCTTGAAGCGGTCGAGGTCGAGAAAGAGCACCGCCACGTGCTCGCCGGTGTGCCGCGCCCGCGCCAGAGCCTCTTCCAGACGGGTTTCGAGCAGGCGGCGGTTGGGCAGGCCGGTGAGGGGATCGTGGGTGGCCCGCCGTTCCAGTTCTGCCGTGAGGTGCAGGTTCTCGCGCAGGATGAAATTCTGCCGCCCGACCACCACCAGGGTCACCAGGGCGGTTCCCAGGAGGTCTCCGTAGGTCCGCAGCGTGAAGCCGAGTTCCTGCGCTCCCAGGAGCGTGAAGCAGATCAGGATTGCGAGGTAGGGGCTCAGGGCGACGGCGTGCTGCGGCAAAGCTGCCCGCCACTCCCCCGGCCAGCCCACGCCGAGAACTGCCGCCAGCGCCAAGCCGATCAACCCCAGGGCAAACACACCGTCCATGACCTGGTTGGTCACGCTCCACGCTTCCGGCAGCAGGGCCGCGTACGCCACGTCGGCCACGAAGTTCGCCCCCGCGCCGACGCCCAGCCACGCCAGGGCCGCGGGCGGCAGCGGCACGCGTTCCTGAAAGAGGACCAGCAGCACCAGGCTGACCATCAGCGCGTCCTGCAAGGGGTAGCTCAGGTTGACCAGCAGCCCGGCCAGGCTGCGCTGGGCGGTGACAAAGGTCTCGGCGTAGACGAAGTGCCACAGGAGCACAAAGACGGTGATCACCACAACGCTGATGTCCAGCAGCAGCCGTGTTCGCGCCGGTCCCGCAGCCGGACGCAGCAGGCGGTAGAGGCCCAGGGTCATGAGCGGCGCAAACAGCGTGTACCAGAGGTCCGCCCAGGAGGGGAAGGGCGGCTCCCCTGCGGGCGTGAGCTCCCGGTACAGCAGGAAGACCACATCCCCCAACCACCAGGCCGTCAGACCCAGGGCGCACAGCCGCCAGTGGGGCCGGTGCTCCTCTGGGGCCTGGGCCGCTGCCCACCAGAAACACACCGCGCTCAGCAGGCTGATCAGCAGGGGCAGCCAGCCGGAAGCCCACCCCGACACCGGCACACCCAGGAGGGCGAGCAGCACCGAGAGCAGGGCCACCCCCAGTGCCAACACCAGCAGCCCCAGCAGAAACCGGGGGGTGCGCCGAAGTGCGCCTGGCCTGTTCATGTGCCCTCTCAGCTTAGGATGGAGACGAACCGAACAGAGAGAGAGGGGGGGGCAACATCGGCCAGCTGGGGGCCCTTCCGCGCCTGGTGACCCTCAGCGGCGAACGAGGGGCGTGAATTCGGGCTGCTTCAGCAGCGGCGTCAGGGCCGGGACATTCACCGGAAAGGCGAGGGTACGTCCCGCCAGGGTGAAGGCCACCCCAGCCGGAGCGCGGCGGGCGGCCACCTGAGCCCCGGGCAGGTCGGCGAGCGCCGCCAGGGCCACAAATGCCGTGCGGTTGAGGTACCGCACGGGAACGGTATGGGTCGGGCGTGGGGCGCTGGCCGACTGGGGCAGCGCGAGTGTGGCGGTGCGCGGCGTCAGGAGCGCGACGGAAAGGCCCAGCGCTCCGGCTGCGTCCGCCAGCGGCAGGTACACCTGGCCGTCGAGGACGCGCGCGGCCTGGCCAGCGGCCTGCGCGAGTTGTTCGGGAGTCCGAGCCGGGACGGGCGGCGTCACCGGCACAGCCGGGGCAGCGGGAGGCGTCACGGGGGCAGGCCGCTGCGCCCGTACGGCAGCCGCGCGTTTGGCTGCGGTACGGGCTTGGACTTCCTGGGTGTTCAGCGCACGCCCCCACCCGGCGGGCAGGTTGCGAAAGCTCGTCCAGGGGCCATCGGCGAGGGGGGCTTGTTTTTGAAGAGCGTTCAGGGTGCCGCCCTCGGTGGTGAAGTAGAGGGTGCCCTGGTCACTCACGGCGACATTCGTGTCGATCTTCTTGCCCGTGCTGATTTTCCACAGGAGCTGCCCATTCGGGGCGATGGCATGCAGGGTGCCGCCCAGGTCGGGCACGATCACGCTGCCGTCACTGAGTTCGGCCGCCGCAGCAGCGACCGGAGCGCCCGCCGCATACGTCCAGGCGTCCTCGCCCCCGGTGCGCACCGCGTACACGTTGCCGTCATAGCTGCCCACGACCACCAGGCCCGTGCTCGTGACGATGGGGCTGGCGTTCACGAACATCCCCGTAGGGCGCGACCAGCGCAGGCGTCCATCGGGCGCGACAGAGTAGATGCGGCGGTCACTCGACCCGAAGTAGATGTTCCCCTGTGCGTCCAGCGCCGGGCTGCTAAAGACCGTCGAACCGGCTCGGAAGGCCCACTTCAGCCGTCCGTCCGGGGCGAGGGCATACAGTTGGCCATTCTGTGCCCCAAAGTAGATGGTGCCGTCGGCGGCGACCGCAGGACTGCTGTACACCGGTGAACCCACCCGAAAGGTCCACAGCGCCTGCCCCTGCGGGGAAAGGGCTGTGACGCTCCCACCCGCCGTTCCCACGATCAGGCTGCCGTCGGGGCGTAGGGCGGGGCTGGCAAACACGTCCCCATCAAGCTTGATGTTCCACAGCAGCTTGCCCGCCGTGTCGAGCGCGTACACCTGGTCGTCATAGCTTGCCGCAATCACGGTGCCCTGCGGGGTGATCACCGGGTGCGCGCGCCCGATGTCCCCGGTGGCGTAATTCCACCTCTCGGCCCCCTGTGCGTCGGTGCGGTGAATGCGGGCGTCACTCCCCACGAACACCAGGTCACCCCCATCGGTGATGGCGACGCTGGAGAGCACCTTCAGGTCCTTAGACCAGGCGACCGTTGGAGGAGTGGACGGCTGTGCAAACGCGAGGCCGCCGGCGAGTGTCAATACAGCCAATGCGAGGGATTTCCTCATGTGAAGGTAAGCTCCTTTACAGTCCCTTTAGAGGGTGCGGGGGCGAATGGACGGCCCAAAGGGTAGCGTCCTAAGATGCATTTCGTTATGAAAAAGATTCTCATGTTGACCGCGTTTGCGCTTGCTGGCCTGGCCGCCGCGCAGGACACCACGACGCCCACCACGCCGCCCACCACCGACACGACCACCCAGGACACGACGACGACCCAAGACACAACGACGACGCAGGACGCGACCACGACCACCACCCAGGACACCACCCAGGACGTCGGCACGCCCGCCACCCTCACCGCGGAGCAGAACTTCGCGCGTGCCCAAGAATTCGCTGTGCAGGCGGACGTGGCCTATCCCGTCCCCTTCTACGACCGCACGCTGTGGAAGGCCGCCGTGGACCACGCCTACTACGCCGCGCAGCAGGAGGCGGGCAACCGCAACTATCAGTCGTACCTGGCGCAGCTCTACACCAAGACCCAGTGGTGGATCAACGCCTACAACGCCTGGAACCGCCTCGGTGACCTGAACGACACCGAACGGCAGTGGGCCGCTCTGAGCGCGGCCAAGCTCGCCTACATCGCCCTCCAGCGCGGCGACCGCACCGCCGCCCGCACCTACGTCGAGCAGGGCCTGCGCTGGGCCAACACCCCCAGCCTCCAGGCGATCCAGAGCCGCCTCTGAGGTAGGCCAGCGCTGCGGCGCGCCCTCCATCACAGGGGGCGCGTTTCTTATGGTGGCCTGTGCGCGCCCTGATGATCGCGGACACCCACGGCCTGCTGCGCCCGGAAGTCCTCACGCTGGCGCGAGAAGCAGACGCCGTCCTCCACGCGGGCGACATGGGCAGTCCGGAGGTGCTGGACGCCCTGCGCGCGGCTACTCCTGACCCGGTCTACGCGGTGCGGGGGAACGTGGACCGCACCCCGCCGCTCGCTCATTTGCCAGAAACCCTGCTGTTGACGTTGGAGGGCGTGTGGGTGTACCTGCTGCACAACCTGCAACGCCTTGACCTCTCTCCCCACGCGCCGCGGCTGGAGGAACGGGAGGGCGTCACCCGGCTGAATCCGGGGGCGGCCGGGCCGCGCCGGTTCCGGCTCCCGGTCGCCTGCGCGCAGCTGTACCTCAGCCCGAGCGAGGTGCGCGCGCAGTCACTCACGCTGTTGCCCTGAGGCGTTCGCCGCCGGTGGTAGCCTGCCGGACATGACCGCACCTGACCCCGTTCTTACCCCCGTGCACGGCACGCTGCACGCCCTCCAGGTGCCTATCCCCTACCCCATGAAGACCGTGACGGTCCTGATCGACACCGCCGGTCCCGTCACCCTGATCGACACGGCGCTGGACACGCCCGAGGCCAGAGCGGCCATCGAAGGGGGCCTTGCCGCGCTGGGACTGCACTGGCCGGACGTGGAGCGGGTTATCATCACGCACCATCATCCGGACCACTACGGGCTAGCCGGCGTGGTCGAGGAGCGCAGTGGGGCCAGCGTGCAGATGCTCGACGTGGAGATCGGGCGCGGCGAGCGCTACTGGCACCTGTGGGAGGAATGGCTCCCGGGCCACACCAAACACATGCAGGACCACGGGTTGCCGCCCCAGCTCATCGCGACGCTGGAACACGACAGCCGCCGGGGCCGTGCCCGCGTTCACCCCGCCAGCCGGGTCGCGCCCCTGCGCGAGGGCCAGATGATCACGCTGGCGGGCAGCGAGTGGGAGGTGCTGTGGCTGCCCGGGCACGCGGACGGACACCTGGGCCTCTGGAACGCGGAAGAAAGCCTGCTGATCGCCGGAGACGCGATTTTGCCCAGAATCAGCCCCAACGTGGGCCTGTACGCCTACACCCGGCCTGATCCGCTGGGGGACTACCTTCAGACGCTCGGCAAGTTGGAGGCGCTCAACCCAGCACGGGCGGTGGTCGGGCACCATGGCCCCGTGATGGAGGGGGTGCAGGCCCGCGCCCGCGAGCTGCGTGACCACCACCACGAACGGCTGGACTTTATCCGGGCGGAGGCAACCCGTGAGCCGCGCAGCGCCTACGGCCTCTCGCTCGCCATGTTTCCCCGTGACCTCAACACCGCCGGGCGGCGCTTTGCTCTGGCCGAGACCCTCGCGCACGCCGAGCACCTGCACCTGCTCGGGCAACTCGCGCGGACCTGGCAGGGCAACGAGTGGGTGTATCACGGCTGAAGCGCGAAAAGGGGCGGGCCACCGGTTGGCCCGCAGCCACCGCTCTATACTCCCTCCCATGACGGCCCCCGGAACGGAACTTCAGCGCATCATGCGCGCCCTGGAGGAAAGCGGCATGACCGTCGAGGCGGTGGAAGACGGCGCCCTGGTCCGCAATGGGGAAAGCCGCGTCGCCCTCTTCGCGGAGCCCGATCCGCAGGGCGGCGTGATTGTGAGGCTCCACCTCGACCTTGACCTCTACGTCGAGGAAGACGCTCTGCCGGACATCCTGATGGGCATGAACCTGCTCAACCAGGGCCTCGACTACGGCGCCCTGAACCTTGATCCGGTCGACGATGAGGAGGCGGGCGACGACACCCCCCTCACCTTTGCCGTGCTGGGCCGCAGCGTGCTGTGGCTGCGCGACCTCGGTTCCAGCGAACTGGAGAGGTTGCGCGAGCACCTGCGCCGCTTCGAGGCCGAAGTCACCGAGGCGGTCGAGCGCACCCTGCACGGCAGCAAGGGGATGAGCGCCTAATCCGTGCAGCCCCACGTCCAAAGAACAAGGCCGGAGCGCGTGTGCCCCGGCCCTCTTTGCCTTTCGCTTACTGCCGGTCTTGCAGCGGCACGTAGTGCTGATCCCGCGCGCCGGTGTACAGCGCGTCGGGGCGCAGCAGGCGGTTGTCACGGGTGTACTCGATCACCGAGGCACACCAGCCGCTGATGCGGGCCAGGGCGAAAATGGGCGTGAAGTATTCCTTCTTGATGCCCAGGTCGCTGTAGACGGTGCCGCTGTAGAAGTCCACATTGGGGTAGATGCCCTTGGCGCCCATGCGGTCCACCACGATCTTTTCAATCGTTTCGAGAATCTGGTAATAGTTACTTTTGCCTTCCTTGTTGGCGACGTGCTCGGCGTAGTCGCGCAGGACGCGGGAGCGGGGGTCAAAGTACTTGTAGACGCGGTGCCCGACGCCCATGATCTTTTCCTTGCGGTCGAGCTTGCCGCTGATGTATTCCGCTGCTCGGTCGGGGGTGCCGATCTCATCAAGCATGTCCATCACGGCCTCATTGGCGCCGCCGTGAAGCGGCCCCTTGAGCGCGCCGATGGCGGAGGTGATGCAGGAATACATGTCGCTGAGGGTGCTGGCCGTGGCGATCGCCGTAAAGGTGCTCGCGTTCATGCCGTGGTCGGCGTGCAGCACCAGGGCGATGTCAAAGAGCCGGGCCTGCTCGGCCGTGGGTTCCTTGCCGGTGAGCATGTACAGGAAGTTCCCCGCGTGCGTCAGGTCCAGGCGCGGCGCGATGATCTCCTGCCCCTCCTGCGCGCGGGCAATCGCCGCGATGATGGTGGCAAACTGCGCGATGAGGCGAATGGCGATGGCCCGGCGGCCCGCCTCGCTGGTGTCCTCGGCCTGGGGATCCAACAGGCCCAGGTACGAGGCGGCCGTGCGCAGCGCCTGCATGGGGTGAACGCCGCGCGGCATCGCCTGAATTACGTCCAGGAGCCCCTGCGGCACCGCTCGGTTGGCCCGGAGCTCCGCGTCGAAGCGGGCGAGTTCCTCGGCGGTGGGCAGCTTGCCGTCAAGCAGCGCCAGGGACAGTTCCTCAAAGGTGCTCTTCTCGGCCCACTCCTGAATAGGAATGCCCAGGTGCGTGAGGATGCCTTCTGCGCCGTTGATAAAGGTCAGTTTGGTCTCGGTGAAGAGAACGCCTTCCAGCCCTTTGGCGATGTTGGCGGTGTTGGTCATGGTAGGTTCACCATACCACCGGGCCGCGCTGCCCCGAATCCACCCCCAGTCACGTTCCCACGGCGGTGACAGCGCCGGCACCGAGGCACCCTAGAATGCCGCCCATGCAAGGCCCCACGCCCCGTGTGACTCTCGCCCTGGACACCGCCACCTCCTTTCTGACCCTGGCGCTGGCCTGGGACGGCGCAGAGGCCCAGCTTTCCGAGGAGGTGGGCCGCGCGCACGCCGAACGCCTCCCGGATGCCGCCAAGGCCCTGTTCAAGCGCGCAGGTCTGCCCTTTTTTGCCCAAACCATCGTTCTTGGAACCGGGCCGGGCTCGTACACCGGCGTGCGCGTCGGCGCGAGCTACGCGCTGGGGCTGGGGCGCGTCTGGGGGGCGCCGGTCAGGGGCGTCTCTACCCTGGAAGCCCTCGTGCGCGGGGCGAGCGGAAGCGTCCCCGAAGGCGAGGTGGCCGTCTCGCTTGATGCGCGGCGCGGCAACGTCTACGGCGCGGTCTATGAGGTCCGGGGGGGCGTGGTCACCCGCGTCATTCATGCCCCCGAAAAGCGGCCCCTGGCGGAGTTCGAGGCCCTGGCCGCCGGTCTCCCCCACCACCGGGACACGCCGCCGGACGGCCTGGCGCTGCTGCGGGCGGGGCTGGCACACGGGGCAACGGAATGGGCGCTGGCGTACCTGTAGGGAAACGCCACCTGGGGAAGGACGCCGGATGGCGTTCGGTCGCGAGGAAGGGCGGTTACTTCTACTTCTTCTGCAGCACCGCGATGTACTGCTTCAGGGCGTCGGCGCCCCGGCCCTGGGCGAAGGGGTGAAATGGGCCGCTCTGACCCCGCGCTCCCGCGTTCTGCCCCGTCCCACCAGACGGGCCGCCGAGCCTGCCGGGCACCCCTGGAAGCCGCAGCCCCAGCTGGCCCTGGCCGCCCCCATTTGGTCCGCTTCGCGCCTGTGCCCGCCGCGCCTCGCGCTCCTGCTCGGCCTTGAGCAACAGATCGTCGAGCGCCGTGAGCTGCCGCGCCGTCAGAATCTTGTCTTCGATCTGCGTGAGGTACTTCTGGGCGTCGTTGGGCTGCACCACCTTGGCCTTTTGCAGGGCGGTCAGGATGGGAAGCAGTTGCTTGGCCTGCGCCTTTGTCACCGCCGTCGCCCTGTTCTTTTCCAGCTCGGGCAGCAACCTGACTGTCTGGACCAGGTCCATGACCGGCTGCATCTGCGCCATGCGCGCCCGCATTTCCGGGGTGAGCTGCGGCGTCTGGCCGCTTTGCTGCGCGCCCGCCACGGGCAGGAGAACGAGGCCGAGGGGCAGGAGGAGCTTGAAGGGCTTCTGCATAGGCTTCATAGGGGGCTCCTTGTATGTGTTTGCTGGTGGGCGAAAGCTTCACTCGTACCGCAGGCTGTCTACCGGATCGAGCCGGGCTGCGCGGGCGGCGGGATAGTAGCCAAAGAACAGGCCAACGAGGGCGCTAAAGGCAAAGGCGACGAGGATGGGCGTGGGCGAGAAGACCGGGCTGATCCCGAAGGCGTTCCCGATGTAGGCGGCCCCGATGCCCAGCGCCAGGCCGATCAGGCCGCCACCGACAGAGAGCAGGGCGGCCTCGACCAAAAACTGCGTGAGGATGTCGCGGGGCTTGGCCCCGAGCGCCTTGCGGATCCCGATCTCGCGGGTGCGCTCGGTCACGCTGACAAGCATGATGTTCATGATGCCGATGCCGCCCACCAGGAGGCTGATTCCGGCAATCGCGCCCACCAGCAGGGTGAGCGTGCCCGTCACGCTGTTGAGGCTGGCCAGCGCGTCCGCCTGGTTCTGCACCTGAAAATCGAGGTTCTCAGGGTCGGTCTGCTCGTGGCGGGCGGCGAGCAGCTCGGTCACGTCCGACTGAAGCTGGCTGAGGTCATCCTTGCGGGCAGCCTGGAGGTACACGTTGTTCACTGTGGGCTGGCCTCCGGCGCTGTTCGTGCGGGCAAACCGCTGGGTGTAGGTGCTCAGGGGAATGAGCACCTGGCTGTTGGCGTTGCCAAAGCCGCTGTTGCCCTTGTCGGGCAGCACGCCGACGACCGTAAAGGACACGCCGTTGAGGCGAATTTTCTGCCCGATGGGGTCACTGCCGTCCGTAAAGAGGTCCGCCACCACCTGCGCGCCGATGACGGCAGTCCGCTTGCGACCTTCCACATCGGCCTGGGTAAAGTAGGCTCCGCGCTCCACCGGGCTGTTGCGAACCGTCTCATAGGGGGGCCAGGTGCCCACCACCGTGACCTGCGTGTTGCTGCTCCCCACCTTGGCTTGCACGCTGCTCTGCACCGTGGGGGCTACGCCCACCACCCGGTCCCCAAAGGCCGTCGCAAGCGCTTCTGCATCCTCCACGGTGATGGTCTGACGGGGCCCGCCCCGGACCAGGCTGCCGCCGGGCCGTCCCCGCGCGCTCTGCACGGTGAGGAGGTTGGTGCCCAGCGCTTCGAGATTGCGCGTCACACCCGCCGTGCTGCCCTGTCCGATCGCGGTGAGGGCGACGACCGCCGCCACACCGATAATCACGCCCAGCGCGGTCAGCATGGAGCGCAGGGGCGTCCCCACAATGGCCCGCCAGGCGATGCGAAAGGCCCCGCCCAGCCCCAGGCCGCCGCGCCTGACCACGGCAGCTTCCGCCTCCGGCACGGGGGTGACAAGGGGGGTGGTGTCTGGGTGAACGGTCATGGAGTGCCCTCCGGGCGGCGGGGCGTCTGCCGCTCGTCGCGTTCGATCAGGCCGTCACGCACGCGAATCACCCGTTCGGCATAGGCGCCGATGTCCGGCTCGTGCGTGACGAGGACAACGGTGGTGCCCTCGGCGTGGAGTTCGCTGAAAAGGGCCATCACCTCCTCGCTGGTGCGCGTGTCGAGGTTCCCGGTCGGTTCGTCCGCGAGCAGCAGGCGCGGACGGCCCGCCAGGGCGCGGGCAACGGCCACGCGCTGCTTCTGCCCGCCGCTGATCTGGCTGGGGAGGTTCCCGGCCTTGTTCGCCAGGCCCACGCGCTCCAGCAGTTGCAGCGCCCGCTCGCGCCGTTCCCGCGCCGGAACCCCCGCGTAGGTGAGGGGCACCTCCACATTCTCCAGCAGGGTCTGGCGGGGCAAGAGGTGAAACGCCTGGAACACGAAGCCGATCTCGCGGTTCCGGGCCTCGGCCCGCTCGTTCTCGCTCAGGGTGGTCACGTCACGGCCACCCAGGTGATAGGTCCCCGCGCTGGGACGGTCCAGCAGGCCGATCAGCTGCATCAGGGTGGTTTTGCCGCTGCCGGAAGGCCCCATCAGGGCCACCATCTCGCCTTGCCGGATCTGGAGGCTCACGCCCCGCAGCGCCTCGAACACCACGTCACCCTGGGCGTAGGTCTTGCGAATGTCCCGCAGGTCCACCACAGGAGGAGCCAGTGTGGTCGGCCTGACCTGAAAGGTGGATTCCGTCATGGCATTCCCCCGCCGAACGCGCCGGGAGGCGGGCCGCCAAAGCCACCCCGCTGCTCCTGTCCGCTGCTGCCGGTACTGGAGGTGCCGCGCCGAGTGCTCCCCGGCACCACCACCACCTGCCCAGCGGTCAAGCCACTTTCTACGATGACGTTGGTGCCGTCCGTCGGGCCCAGGGTCACGCGGGTGCGCTCAGGCTCGCCGCCTTCCTCGCCCTGGACCAGCACGTAATGCCGGTCCCGCACGGTCTGCACCGCCCGCTGCGGCACGACCAACCCGGACGCCTCGTTCTGGATGATCTCCGCCTCCGCGGTCATGCCGGGCCGCAGTTTGCCCTCCGGGTTAGGCAGACTCACGGTCGCCGTGAAGACGCTGATGCCGTTTTCCTGGGTGGCTCCCGGCGACACGCGAATCACCCGGCCAGTAAAGGTCTCGCCGTCGTAGGCGTCGAGCGTCACTTCGGCGGTCTGGCCGACGCGCACGCCCGCGATATCGGTCTCGTCCACCTGCACGGGAAGGTTGAGGGTGGTGTCGTCCAGCAGGGTGAGGAGGGTGGTGCTCGTCTCCACAACGGCACCTTCTGAGGCGTTGACAGCGCTGACAACGCCGCTGATGGGCGCGTAGACCTTGAGGTCCGCTTGGGCCTTTTGCGCGGTTGCCAGATTCTCCTCAGCCTGCTGCACGGCGAGCTGCGCGTTGCGCAGGTCCTGGGCGCCACTTTCGGCCTCAGCCTGCGCCTGAACGCGGGCGCTGGCCGCGCTGACGCGAGCAGTGGCCAAGCTGCTCTGCGCCTTTTGCAGGGCCGCTTGCGCGCTCACCACAGCGCTGCGCGCGTCCCCCAGCGCCTGAGCACTCACCGCGCCGATGGCCGCCAGGCGTTCTTGGGCCCTCAGGGTGGTGCGGGCCTGCGCCAGGGTCCGCTCGGCCTCACTGACAGCAGCCTGCGCCTGGGTGACGTTCGCGTCGGCCTGGGTGACGCTGCTCTGCTGCCCCACCCGCGACGACTGCTGCGAGGCGCGCAGGGCGTCCAGGGTGGCCCGCGCCTTTTCGAGGTTCAGCTCGGCGGTGCGGACGTTCGCGGTCACGTCGTCGCTTGTGAGGGTGGTGAGGAGTTGCCCGCGCGTGACCCGTTCGCCCACGGCGGGCAGTGTCCCCACAGTCACGTTGCGGTCCACGCCGATGGTGCGGGTGGCCGCCGCCTCCAGGGTACCGGGGCCACTCACGCTCACACGTACGGTGCCGAGCTGCACCACCTGGGTCTGGGTGGCTGGGGCCTGCGCCTGCGCCTCAGCCGAGTGCGTGCGCGTATACCACACGCCGCCTGCGCCACCAATCAGGAGCAGCCCGGCGAGCACCCAGGGCCAGCGCCTGCGCCGCCGAGCTCGGCGGGAGGGCACAGCCACTCCGGTGGCGGTCTGCTGCGAGGAAGGAAGGGTCATCACGCACCTCCGATGCCGGTCAGGTTCTGTCCGGCCGCGACCGACAGCGCAGCGAGCGCTTCCAGCACGTTGCCCTGCGCCTGCAGACGGCTAAACTGCGCCTGCTTCAGGGCCAGCTGCGTCTGCTGGAGCTCCACGGCGCTGATCGTCCCGCTTCTGAGGCGAGCCGCGTCCTGGTTGTAGCTCTTCAGAGCGGCCGCCTCGCGGCTGAGGGCCACCTCCAACTGCTCGGCGGCGTTCTGGGCGGTTTGATAGGCCGCGGCAAGCGAATTGGCAGCGTTCTTCTGTGCGGCGTCCAGGCTGCGCTGCGCATTGGCAAGGGCAGTGCGGGCGTCACTCAGGGTGCGGGCGGGGGTAAAGTCGTTGTCGGCCAGCCGCACGCTGAGCTGCGCTTCGGCCACCGCCTGCCGGGCCGCGACAACACTGGTGAGGTTGTCGTCCAGACCCGTGCGGAGTTGTGCCAGCGTCGTTTTGAGGGGAGGAAGCGTTCCCAGACCTGAAGCCCGCACGCCGCTGGAGAGGCCGGTGAGGCTGGCGAGCCTGGCGGAGGCGAGGTTCACCTGCGCGCGGGCGTCTTCGAGGGTCTGCGTGCTGCCCGCCAGGGTGTTTTGCGCCTTTTGCACGTCGAGGGCGGTCGCGTTGCCCACACTCTGCTTGACCTGGGCAACCTGCACAGCCTTCCGGTCCACCTGGGTCTGAAGGGTCTGGAGTTCCACGTTCTCCTGCGCCTCCAACAGCGCGATGTAGGCGCTGACCGTGTTTTGGAGGGTCGAAAGCCGCGCCGCGCGGAGCTGCACCGTGGCGAGCGCCTGCTCGTTTTGCGCCGACAATCTGGCTGCCGCGAGGACGCTGGGATCACTCTGCGCGGCCCGGTTCGCGGCGGTCGCCTTTTCGAGGTTGGCCTGTGCCGTCCGCACGTCCGTTCCATTGGTGAGCGCGGCCTGCACGGCCTGGGTGAGTGAGACGGCGGTCTGGGCCGCGGCGGTGGGCAAAAGCAGGGCGAAACTCAGGGCGAGGGTCAGGGTGGGGACGCGCTTCACAGGGAGCCTCCGGCAGCATGGGCAAGTTGAATGAGGGCGATCTGGGCATTCGCGCGGGCCTGAACAAGGGCGCGCCGCGCCTGGGCGAGGTTCAGTTCGGCGGCAGTCACGTCGTCGGCGGTGCCTGTTCCCGCCTGCAAGCGGGCCTGAGCCGCCTGCAGGGCCGCCCGCGCCACCTCGACCTGGGTGCTGCGAGCGGGAAGGGCCGTTAATGCCGACTGGGCGGCGCTGTATCGGGTGCGAACTTCCAGTTCAGCGTTCTGCTGGGTGACATTCAGGGTGAGCTGCGCCTGGGTCACGCTCGCCTCCGCGGCCGACAGCTGTGCACGCAGGGCGGGCGAATACACCACGTAGCCGCCGCTGAGGCTGGCGACCACGCGGCTCGTGCTGCTCTCCGCCGCGCTACTGCCCAGCGGCAGGCTGTACCCCACGCTGGCGCTCCCCTCCTTGAGGTTCAGGCTGGCACTCAGGCCACCGCTTCCCGCTGGGCCGTAACGAACGGTGGTGGTGAGATCAGGAAGCTGCACGTCACGCTGCTGCTCGGCAAGCGTCTCCTGAGCGGCGGCCAGGTTGTTCTGCGCCTCGATCACGGCGCTGGTGCCGCGGCGAGCACGGGCGACAAGGGCACCGAGGTCCGGCAGGGAAAAGCTGCTCGCGGGCAGGCTGCCAAAGACCACACCGGTCAGGTCACGGCCCAGCACCGCAGCGAGGTTGAGACGGGCGGTCTCGAGGCTTTCTTGCGCCTCGAGCACAGAGCTTTGCGCCAGCTGCACGTTCGCCTGAGCGCTCAGCACACTCTCTTGGGTGGCGTTGGCCTGGGCCTGCTGAGAGAGCGCCACCTCCAGTTGCCGCTGGCGCAGGGCCAGGGCCTGCTGAGAGAGCGTCACGTCCTGCTGGGCAAGAACGGCCGCGAAGTACTGCTGGTACACGTTGAGCCGCGCGCTCGCCTGTGCCTCGGCCAGCCGCGCCTGAGCGAGGGCCAGGTTGCGCTGCGCAGCCTGCAACGTCCGCTGCGCGCTCGACCACGGCAGCAGCCCCAAGCTCGCCTGCACGCCCGCGCTGCCGCCCAAGCTGCTCGCAACCGCCGTTGCGGTGCCGTCCGCCGCCGTGGTAGACGGCCCGGTATAGCTCGCGTTTCCTGTCACGCTGATGCTGAGGCCCAGAGCGCTGCGGGCCGCGTCCAGGTTGCGCTGCGCCACCTGCACGCTGAGCTGCGCCTGCGTGACGCTGGGGGCCTGCGCCAGCTGGGCGAGGGCGGCTTCGAGGGTCAGGGTGTTGGCCGCAGTGGCCTGGGCTTGCGGCGCCGTGGTCTGCGCCGTCGTCTGGGCCTGGACGCCGCCCGCCGCGAGGAGCAGCGTCAGCGTCCAGCGAAGGGAAAAGCGGAGGGGAGGGCTGGTCATGTCCCCCACCGTGCCCTGAGGGCGTCAACGCCCTGCGAACTTTTTTTGAAGATTTGTCGAAAATCGCCGGAGCAGGTGGAAGGAGAGCCGCACCCGGACGGCCTGCACCGCCCTTTGCGGCCGGGGACGGGCCTTTGCAGAACCTTCGCCGGACGTCTCTACCATGGGGGGATGAGTGCCCTGATCCTGATCGTGGAGGACGAACCGCAGCTTGCGGAGGTGCTGGACGCCTACGCGCGGCAGGAGGGCTACCGCACCGAACGCGCCGCCGATGGTCACGCCGCCCTCACCCTCTACCGCGCCGCGCAGCCCGACCTGATCCTGCTGGACGTGATGCTGCCCGGCCGCAGCGGATTGGACGTTTTAAGAGCCGTTCGCGCGAGTGGCTCCACACCCATCATCCTGGTGACGGCCCGTGCAGAAGAGACGGACCGCATCGTGGGCCTGGAGCTGGGCGCGGACGACTACGTGGTGAAACCCTTCCGCCCACGCGAGGTGATGGCGCGCGTCAAGGCGGTGTTGCGCCGGGTCAACAGCGCGCTCGAGGACCTCGAGCGCCCGCTGCGTGTGGGGCCGCTCGAGGTGGACCGCAGAGCAGCGCGGGCCCGTGTGAACGGCGAAGTGCTGCACCTGACCCCCACCGAGTTCCGCTTGCTCGCACACCTCGCACAGGCCCCGGGCCGTGCCTTTACCCGCGAAGAACTGCTGACGGCGGCCCTGCCCGACAGTGACGCGATGGCGCGGGTGGTGGACGCGCATCTCGCCAGCATTCGGCGCAAGCTCGACGCGGGGGGAGGCACCGGCCTGCTGCATACGGTACGGGGTGTGGGCTACCGCTTGGAGGCGAACCCTTGACCCTTCCTCCCCGCTGGCAACGGCCCAGCCTCGCGGTGACCCTGCTGCTCTCGATGCTGCTCGTCGTGGGGCTGGCGGTGGGCAGCATGTTCCTGTTCTCGAATCTCGCTGTGCGGCGCGAGGTCGCGCGGCTTCCACCAGAGGTCCAGGCCTACCTGCGTGCTCGTCAGGAGGCGGAGCGGCGGGGCGAGCCTCTTCCTCCCCCGCCCCGACCTCCCACCCCACCCGCCGGAACGGCCAGCGGCAACACGGGCAGTTCGACCACGCCTGCCGACCGGCCGCCCCGTGGCCTGCCCGCCGTCCTGAATCCCCGCACGCGCAGCTTCGTGCGGGACGTGCAGACCAGCCTGGTGCAGGGGGGGCTGCTGGCGGCGGCGGCCGCCGCCTCGCTGAGCCTCTTGCTTGCCCGGCGCATCGCGCGGCCCATCACGGCGGTCTCGCGGGCCGCAGCGCAGCTCGCAGACGGCGACCTGACGTCGCGTGCGCCGGCCTTGCGGGGGGACCGCGAGGTTGCGGAGCTGGCCCGCACCTTTAATGTGATGGCCGGAAACCTGGAGAGCCTGGAGCGCGAGCGCCAGCAGGCCGTGGCCGACATCGCACACGAACTGCGCACCCCCATCGCCATCATGCAGGCGCGGCTAGACGCCCTCGAAGATGGGGTGTATCCCCTCGATACGGGACAGATCGCCCTGCTGAGCGCCCAGACCCAGCTTCTGACTCGTCTGGTGGGTGACCTGCGGACCCTCACGCTGGCCGACGCGGGCCGCCTGGGCCTGCACGACGAGGCCTTGAATCTGGCGGAGGTGGCCGAAGAGGTGGTGCGCGACTTCCGCGACCAGGCGGAGGGGCATGGCCTGCGCCTCACCCTGTGGGCGGACCCCGCACCCATGACCGCTGACCGCGACCGAATCCGGCAGATCACCGCCAATCTGGTCGAGAACGCCTTGCGCTACGCCCGTTTGCAGGTCACCGTGCGTGTTGAGGCGGACGCCGACACGGCGCGCCTCCATGTGGAAGATGACGGCCCCGGTATTCCCGCTGCCCTACGCGACACGGTGTTTACCCGCTTTACTCGCCTCGATGAGAGCCGAACCCGCGATACCGGCGGCAGTGGGCTGGGCCTCGCCATCGTCCGCGCACTGGCGGGAGCCCACGGCGGCGAGGCGTATGCCTGCGCTTCCCCCCTGGGCGGAGCACGCTTCACGGTGGTGCTGCCCCGTCACGGCGGGCGTTCGTCTGCTACCCCCGCGCCCGCACCCCGACCAGTACGCCAGCGGTAAAGGCCCCGGCAAAGGGCAGATTCGCGGTCAGCACGCGGCCTAACCACGCGCCACTCGGGGGGCCGCCCCCCGGCAGGAGCGGGGCCGCCAGAGCCTGCACTCGCGGCCAATTCACGGTGAGCAGGTCAAAGAAGGCGAGAAGCTGCACGGTGATCAACAGCAGACCCAGCGCGAGCAGCGCGAGACGGACGATCCTTTTGAGGGCGAGGCCGGTAGCAAACCCCAGCAGCATCCCTACGCTCAGGTCGGGCAGCAGGAGCCGCAGGGCTTCGGTGATGGGGGCGGCAGAAAGCGTGTCGGGGGCCAAGGCAGGGTCATGCTACGGCCGGGCGTCTTGCGGGTGTCTTGCAGGCGGCCCCGTCACACGTCCCCGAGCGTTCCGCCAAAGGGCTGACGCATGGGGGGCTGGGCAGGCGGTATGGTGAGGCGGACGTGACTGCCGAACCGGAGATCCTCACGCCCGAGCTGCTCGCCCGCCTGAGGGCCGGGGAGGAGGCGGCCTGGTACGACTTCGTAAGCGCGTACGAGGGCCGCATGTACGCCTACCTCTACCGCTTGGAGGGCAATGTCGAGGATGCCCTGGACCTCACGCAGGAGGTTTTCTACCGCGCCTGGCGCAGCATTCACACCTTCCGGGAGGGCGAGCGGGTGCTTCCGTGGCTCTACCAGGTGGCGCGCAACACCCAGATCGAGTCACACCGCCGCAAGCAGCTCCAGCGCTTCAGCCTGGAAGAAGCCCGCGAGGACGTGGGCTTTGAGGTCACCAGCAGCGCCCGCTCCCCGGTGCAGGCCGCCGAGAGCGCCGACGCCCAGGACCGGGTGCAGCGCGCCTTGATGAGCCTGGCCCCCGAGTACCGCGAGGCGGTCGTCCTGCGCTTTGTAGAAGACCTGCCCTACGACGAGATCGCGCGTATCCAGGGGGTGGCGGTCGGCACGGCCAAAAGCCGGGTTTTCCGCGCCAAGGAGCAACTGGCGGAGCTGCTGGCCAACGTGGCGGACGTGCACTGAGAAGAGGTGCTCCCCGTGCCTTCCCTCACGGCAGAGGGCTGCTCCCACCCGCTAGCCTGCTCGGGTGACACACAGAGGGCGGTGGAGAAAGAGGCTGGCACTGCTGGCGACCATGCTGGGAACGGGAGGGCTGGGGTCTTGCGCGGCCCAGCCGGTGCAGTTTCAGGTGGGCTTCACCCTGCGGGAGGACCGGCGGGCGCCCCTGGCCGTAACGTTTACGGCGCGGGCGCCCGCCGAGTACCGCGTGATGTGGGACTTCGGGGACGGCGGTACCGAAAGCGGCCACAGCGTGACCCACACCTACTACCGTCCGGGAACGTACCGCGTTCAGGCGCAGTTGCTGGACGCACGCGGGCAGGTACGCTCCACAGCCAGCGGCACGATTGAGGTGCGCAGCGCGGGCGCCGAGCGCGCCGGACTGGTCGTGCTTCTGGGTCGGGGCGAGGTGCGGCTCAGCGCGGCGGGCAGCGTGGTGTACCGGCCGGGCGAGCCTGACTTCACGCTGGACGGCCGGGCCGTCGGGACGAGCCCCCTTCCGGTCGCGCCGGGTGAACACCGTGCGGTCCTGCACCTGATCGGGGCAAGCGGTCCTCTGGCCGACAGCGTGCGCTTTCAGATGGCCCCCCTGGAAGGCAGCGCGCCCTTCGAGACGGAGGTGCTGCGCCTGACGAACCGGGCGCGCGAACGCGGCTGGAACTGTGAGACGGGGCGCGAGGGCGGTCCGGCCCTTCCCCCGCTGACCCGTGACCCGCGGCTGGAGGTGGCGGCCCTCGCACAGTCGGCGGGCATGGCCCTGCACGGGTACTTCGACCACAACAGTGCCGTGGACGGCAGCACGCCCGCACAACGGGTGGAGGCGGCGGGTCTGCGGGCCGTCGCCTCGGGCGAGAACATCGCCTCAGGACAGCACACGCCGCAGGAGGTCATGCAGGCCTGGCTGCGCAGCCCCGGCCACTGCCGAAACATCATGGGGGACTACACCCGCATCGGCGTGGCCTACGTGAACCGGCCCGGTCATTCGGGCGGGCCCTACTGGACGCAGGTCTTTGCGACCCCGGCAGAAGGGCAGCCCTGAGCGGGAATCAGGTCTCAGCCCCCGCGCGGGAGCGGCGGTTCGTCCACCAGGGGCGGCTCGCCCAGGGTCACGCGGGCGAGGGTGCCGCCGCCCGGCGCGTCTTCCAGCGTGACGTCACCCCCGTGTGCGCGGGCATAGCGGCGCACCAGGGACAGCCCCAGCCCCCGGCCTTCCGTCAGGCCGCGCGGACCGCGCTCGTAGGGGAGAAAGGCCCGTTCGCGCAGCTCGGCCGACATGCCCGGGCCGTGGTCGCGGACCGTGATCTCAGGCTGTCCACCCGGGGTATCCAAGGTCACCTCGACGGGGCCAGCGGTGTACTTCAGGGCGTTTTCGACCAGATTCTCGACGATCTGACGGACCTGCCGCGCGTCGACAGGCCAGACCACCGGCTCGCTGGGCAGATGAACGCTCACGCGCCCCCCAGCCACCCGGCCCACCAGGGTGCGCAGGTCGGGCCGAGTCAGGCGCAGGGTCACGTCAAGGTAGAGGTCTTCGAGCCGGGTCAGGTCGGCGCGGCTGGCCAGCTGCGCAGCGCTGTCTTCGATGAGGGCGAGCAGGTGCTGACGCTGCTCGGGGGTCTCTGCCTGCCGCAGCAGGTCGCTGGCGAGCAGCAGAGCCTGGAGGGGACGGCGCAGCTCGTGGCTGGCCAGGCTCAGGGCTTCGCGTTGGCGCGCCTCGCGCCGAGCACGGCGTTCGCGCTCGGCGCGCCACAGCAGCAGCGCGCGCCCGGTCAGCAGCATGCTCAGGAGGCCCGTCGCCGCGGCCGTAGCGACCAGGGCGCGGCGCATCTCCTCCAGCGCCCGAACGTACTGCACCCGCGTCTCGCCCGCAAAGTCGCCCGCCTGGGCATTGAGCCGTACCGCCTCGCGAGCTGCTTCCGCCACGCTCTGCGGGGTGTTCTCGCGCAGCAGGGCCGCCACGCGGCTCAGGCGGGCCTCGCCCCGCGCCTCCACCGCAGCAAGCTGCGTGAACTGGGTGGGGGTCACGGCGCTTGACAGCGCGATCTCGTACCGCATCTGCCGCTCTTCCTTGCTCACCCTGGGGTCCAGGCGAGCGACCTGGTACGCCTGCACGTCCTGGACTAGGCCCTGATAGGCGTAGGGCGTCCAGCCGCTTCCCCGCCGGATCAGCGTCTCGTAGGCGGGCTGGGTCGCCAGCAGCAGAAGCAGGGCCGTGAGCAGGGCAGGCAGCGCGGCAAGCAGCGCCTCACGCAGGCGCACGCTGGGCGGCACGCGGTGGGCGGGCGTCACGGGGCGGGCGCGATCCGTTCGACGAACCACACCCAAGCCGCCCCGTACAGCCGCTCCGGGAACCGCTGTGGGTCCGGCGGGAGAACCACCGTTAGGGGCCCCTTTTCCAGAACCGGAATGGGCCGCCCGTTCGCCGTATGGGCCAGCAGGATGGGTTCTTCCATGTAGTCTTTGGCCCGAATGGTCGTGACAAAGCCATTCCTCGCATACACGCGCATGTCACGGCCCGCAAAACCGCCCAATACCGCCAGGTCCCGCAGCGGCACGCCCTCATAGGTAAAGGTGCGGTGCAGCTGCGCGTGCCGGGTCGCGTAGCGCACCGTGGGCAGCGCGAGCAGCTGTGTACGCGTCAAGGTCTGCGCGCGGCCCGGCCCCTCCAGGGTCAGCAGCACCCGCTCACCAGGCTGTGCCGCCGGTCGGGGCTGACCCATCCGGATGTAGGGAAAGGGCGTGAACTTCGTCGCCGTCTTCCCAGTGGACGGCGCTCCCAGGGCCAGGCTGGACACGAGGGCCAGCACGGGCAGCAGGACACGGACTCGCGTGGGCACACCACAATCTAGTGCGCCCCGGAAGCGGCCTCAATGTGCGCGCGGCACATTGGAAAGGGATGAGATGGGGATGGCGCCTTCTGAAGCTCAGGTCAGGCCGCCATCACCAAAGGGGGACAAGGTAGAAGCATGAAGCCTACCTTTCTCCTGCCGGCCCTGCTGGTCAGCACGGCCAGCGCCGCACCCGTCATCAGCGCGCAGAGCATCATTGTGAACCCGGCCCCCACCAGCCTCAGCGTCCAGGTCTGGACCGACCGGGGCAGCGGTACCCAGGCCCCGAACTACCTGCCCGGGGAGCGCGTTCAGCTCTTTACCCGCGTCAACCAGGACGCCTACGTGTACCTCTTCAACGTGGATCCGCAGGGACATGTGGACCTGATTCTTCCTAACCGCTACCAGAGCGGCGGCAACTTCCTCAAGGCGAACACCACCCGCGCTTTTCCCTCGGCCAACGACCCCTTCACCTTCACCATCGCCCCCCCCTACGGCCTGAACAAGGTGCTGGCGCTGGCCAGCCTGACGCCGCTCAACCTGGAGCAGATCGCCACCTTTAAGACGCAGCAGAACTCCTTTGCGACCGTGAACGTGCAGGGGCAGGGGCAACTCGCTCAGGCGCTGAGCATCGTGGTGAGCCCTGTTCCGCAACACAGTTGGGTCACCGACACGGCCTTTTACACGGTCGCGGCCCAGGCGAGCACACCTCTTCAGACACCCGCTCCCGTCACGCCCAACCGCGGCACGCCGATTCAGCCCCTTCCGGGCGGCGAACGTGCCCAGGCACTGAGCATCCAACCCCTTCCCCAGGACCAGGAGTGGCGCACGGAGGTCGAGCGCCGCGGCAGCCTGGCAGAGGTGTACGGTGAATACGCGGCCCGCCTGCGTGCCGAGGGCTACACCCAGACCGGGGTCAAGCAGGCCGGCAACCACATCCGCGGCGAGTTTCGGCAGGGGAGCCGGCGCGCCACCCTGGAGGTCAAACAGAAGGGCAAACGCTTCGAGGTCAAGCTCAGCCGCCGCTGACGCTCGCTGCCCGTCGTGCCGCCCCCTCTGAGGAGGCGGCCTTCTGGTGGCCTCACTTCGGGTTGGGATGGGCCGCCTTCCACTCCAGCGCAAAATCCTCGTAGTAGTCGCGAACGCTGCTCATGGCCATATTGACCAGGTCCTTGGGGCTCGCTACCGCGCCGTAGCCGGAAGCAGACCAGAGCTGCAGGTGGCTGGCCGTGAACTGCCGGTTTCCCAGGGTGACGCGCGCGTCCCCCAACAGCTCCAGCTCTAGGTCCACCGCGTACAGCACTCGCCCGTCACGGCTCTGAAAGGCATCCACCGCAAAAATCTGCGCGACCGTGCAGGTCTTGGGGTCCCCAAAGGGAATGCCGTAGAGGGCAGCGTACCGCATCAGCTGCTTGTCGACCTCTACCGCGATCTCCTCTTGTTCCTCGTCGTCGAGGTACACGTAGGAGACGGGCGGGCAGAGGTCGGCCCCCGTCAGAGCCCGCAGGTTTCCCTGCTGGTGATCAGCACGGGCTGTGCCGAGCAGAAGAGTGAGGACCGTCAGCAGCAGCGCGCGTCTCATAGGGGTAGTGTACGCCCGCTGGGCAGAAGGGGGGCCTCAGGCACGCCCGGTAGAGTGGTGCTCGGTGCGGTTGAGCCAGTACTGCGCGGCCTGTGAGCTCAGACCGGACGGCCGCTCGGCGGGACGGCCCAGAAAATAGCCCTGCGCGTAGTCGCTTCCCAACTCAGCCACGAGCCGGAGTTCTTCAGCCGTCTCGATGCCCTCCGCGACCACCCGAACGTCCAGGGCATGGGCATAGCGAATCAGAGCGGCCACCAACGGCAGCCGCGGGTCATCGGCATGCAGACCACGCACCAGGTTGCGGTCAAGCTTCACGATATCAGGGCGCAGCGTGCCCAAAAACGTCAGACTGGTGTGACCCGCCCCCAGGTCGTCGAGCGCCACCTGCGCGCCCTCGGCACGGTAGCGGTCCAGAATGCTGCCCAAGAGGCGCAGGTCCGGGAAAGCCTCACTCTCGGTCACCTCGAACAGCAGCCGCGAGAAGTCAGCTCCAACCTCACGGCAGGTTTCGAAGGTGGTCTGGAGGCAAATGTTGGGGTTGTACACCACCCCCGGCGCGAAGTTGATGAACAGAACCTGCTGCGGGCCGAGCTGCGGGTAGAGCTGCTCAATGGCGCTGCGCCGAGCGCGGGCGTCAAAGCTGCGGCTCTGGCCGTGGGCGGCAGCCGCTTGCAGCAGTGGCCCGGCCCCCAGCACCTGGCCCTCCCACTGCGCACGCACCAGAGCCTCATACCCGTACACCTCGCCACTGCGCAGCGCCACAATGGGCTGGAGATGAAAGCACAGGTGTTCGGCAGCAGCGAAAAACCAGGGCGTGCCTAGCCGCCGGACCCACTGCTCTAGGGGCAGGAGGTGCCAGGGGTCGAGCCGCGTTCCCCTCCAGGGAGCCGCCAACAGGTCCAGCCGCTCGGTCGCTGAGAAGGCTGAAAGCAGGCCGTCCAGAAAGGCAAACGAGGTTGCAGGAAGCACAAAAGCCCCCTCCTGCACGGTCGGCGCCGCAGCGTGGACCTCCAGCAGCAGGGCAAGTTTGCGCCGCAGGTGGGACGAGGCGGCATAGATGGCGAGGCCACTCATCTCCGTCTCCACCAGAGGCGTCATCGCCTGACAATCACAGGGAACCGTAAGCGGCGGTTCATCGGGAGGGGGGAAGGCAGCCATCAGACCCGTTGTACCGCAATCCGTCTCACAAACTTCTTCCTTCTTCACGGGGAGAAGCTTCACGAGCGAAGCGCGCTTCGCACCCAATCTGCTACGCTGGACCCATTCCCTACCCGGGCGGGACCGGAAGGCGCCTGCCTCCTTGTTTCCTATGCCGATGTCCTCGTGCCTGCCCCTGCCCCCGGCCGACCCGGCGCGCCTGCGCGGGAACCGTCCGGCGCGGCTCCTCAACCAGCGCCGCGCGCCCTGAGGCAAGCTCCCCGTGACCGGCGGCCCCGACCGGGCCTGCTCCGCCTGCTCTCCGTTGTGTTGTTCCCCTCTTTGCCGTGGAGGCCCTGCGCATGCCCCAACCCCCTTTCCAGGCCCAGGCCGCGCCCGCCGCTGCCCCTGAGGCCCCAGACGAGACGCTGCAACTCATCGCCCCCGACGGGACGGTGACCCGGCCTGACCGGCTGCCCGACCCCGAGACCCGTGTGAGGCTCTACCGCCACATGCGCCGTGTTCGCCACTTCGATGAGCGCGCCTGGGTGCTCTACCGCACCGGGCGAATGGGTGTGTTTCCGCCCTACGGCGGCATGGAGGCCAGCCAGGTCGGGACCGCCGCCGCGCTGACACCGGATGACTGGCTCTTTCCCACCTACCGCGACACGGGCGCGGCCCTCACCTACGGCCTGCCCCTGGAACAGACGATCGCCTACTGGCGCACCAGCCCCCACGGGTGGGCGATGCCGCAGAACCTCAAGATCCTCCCCTTCTACATTCCGATTGCGACCCAGTACCCGCAGGCGGTGGGCGCGGCGTTGGCCGAGCGCCGCCTAGGCACACGCAACGTCGCGATGGCCTATATCGGCGACGGCGGCAG
The DNA here is from genome assembly GCF_000745175.1 of Deinococcus sp. YIM 77859. NCBI lineage: Bacteria > Thermotogati > Deinococcota > Deinococci > Deinococcales > Deinococcaceae > Deinococcus > Deinococcus sp. YIM 77859. Next base: position 2,513,197 of record NZ_JQNI01000002.1, on the reverse strand, counting down.
CTCCGAAGGCGACTTTCACGAGGCGCTGAACTTCGCGGGCGCGCTCAATGCCCCCTGCGTTTTTATCCTCCAGAACAACGGCTGGGCCATCAGTGTACCCACCCACACCCAGACCCGTGCCCGCAACCTTGCGCGCCGTGCCGACGGCTACGGTCTTCCGGGTGTGCGCGTGGACGGCAACGACGTCCTGGCGACCTACCAGGTGACCCGCGAGGCCGTGACCCGCGCCCGCAACGGCGAGGGCCCCACCCTGATCGAGACCGTCACGTACCGCGTCAAGCCACACACCGTCGCCGACGATCCCAGTCGTTACCGCAGCGAGGCCGACACGGCGGGCTGGGACGCGAAAGATCCCCTCACGCGGCTGCGAACGCACCTGCTGCAAGAAGGCCTCCTCACCGAGGAAGAGGACCACGCGTTTGCCCGCGAGATCGAGGCCGAGTTCGAGGCGGCCCTGCGCGTGGCCGACAGCTTTCCCGAGCCGACTCCCGCCGAGATCGTAGACCACGTCTTTGCCGAGCCCACTCCGCAACTCGTTCGCCAGCGCGCGCAGCTTCTCGCCGAGGAACAAGCATGACGGCCACCGCTTCTCAGTCAACCAAAACCATGACGATGGTCGCAGCCATCAACGACGCGCTTGCTCTCGCCCTCGCGCGTGATCCCGCCGTTCATATCTTCGGCGAGGACGTGGGCGTGATGGGCGGCGTGTTTCGCGCTACGGACGGCCTGCAAGCCCGCTTCGGGGTCGAGCGGGTGTTTGATACGCCGCTGGCCGAGGCAGGCATCGTGGGCATGGGGATCGGCATGGGGCTGGCGGGGCTGAAGCCGGTGGCCGAGATTCAGTTCGCGGGCTTCCTGTACCCCGCGCTTGACCAGATTCTCTCGCACCTGGGCCGTTACCGCCACCGCACCCGCAGCCGGTACCACCTGCCCATGGTGGTGCGGGCCCCCTACGGCGGCGGCGTCCACACCCCTGAGCAGCACGCGGACAGCCCAGAGGCGATCTTGGCCCACACGCCCGGCGTCAAGGTCGTGATTCCCGCCACGCCGCACGACGCCAAGGGTCTTCTGCTCGCCGCCATCGAGGATCCCGATCCGGTCTTCTTCCTGGAAGCCATCAAGCTCTACCGCTCGGTCAAGGAGGAGGTGCCGGAGACGTACTACACGACGCCACTGGGCAAGGCCCGCGTGGTGACGGGGGGCGACGACGTGACGGTGATCGCCTACGGCGGCATGGTGGAGGTGGCCCAAAAGGCGGCCGAAGCGGCCCGCTCGCACGGCATCGGCGTCGAGGTCATCGACCTGCGAACACTGGTGCCCCTCGATACCGAGACGATTCTGAGCAGTGTCGTCAAGACGGGCCGGGTGGTGGTCGTGACCGAGGCACCCCGCACGGGCGGCTTTCACAGCGAGATCGCCGCAACCATCGCCGAGGAGGCCATCGAGCACCTGCAAGCCCCCATCGTGCGCGTCACCGGCTTCGACGCGCCGTACCCGCCCTTTACCTCCATCGAGGACGTGTACCGGCCCAACCCGGTGCGCGTTGCCAAGGCGATCCGGCAGGTGCTGAGCTACTGAAGGGAGGAGCGTGCCCCTCCTCCGCCCTGAGACACCCTTCCGCCAAGTCGAAGGCAAAGTCCCACATCACGCCGTTCGCATGGCGTTCCAGTACACCTTCTATCCTCAGCGGCAGATCATGAAGTCCCCTGAGGATAGAGGGTGATGCGTCTGCCCGCCCTGCTCCTGACCGCCAGCCTGCTTGTAGGGGCCGCTGTCTTCGGTGGGAGCCGCCTGCCAGCGCAGGACAGCGCGCCCGTCCCCGCCGCGGTGCCGTCCACGCCGGGTCCGGCTGCGGAGCCGACACCGGTTCAGGTCGAGGAAGCGCCGCCTGCCGTGCCGGAAACCGCTCCGCAGGAGTCCCGTCCCCTCACTCCCCCAGCGGAACCTGAGATAGCCCTGCCCGCCACAGCCAGCATTTCCGGGGTCCGGCACGAGTACCAGCGGCTGAACAACTGCGGCCCGGTGACGGTCGGTATGGCGCTGAGCCGCTGGGGAAGCACGCTGAACCAGTACGACATTGCACCCCGGCTCAAGCCCAACCGGGGCGACGTGAACGTGTCGCCCGAGGAACTGGCGGCCTTTGCGCGGGGGCAGGGAATGAATGTTCACCTGGGCCGCAACGGCAGCCGCCTCCTGCTCAAGCGGCTGCTGGCGGCGGGTTATCCGGTGATCGTAGAAACGTGGTTTGTGACGCAGGAGAGCGGCGGCATGGGACACTACCGGCTGCTGACCGGCTACGACGATGCGGCGGGACAGTTCCGGGCGCTGGACTCGTACCTGGGGCCCCTCACCCTGCCCTATGCCCGCTTTGACGAGCTGTGGCGCGCTTTTGGGCGGACCTATCTGGTGGTGTCACCCCCCGAGCGGGAGGCGGCGGTGCGGGAACTCCTCGGCTTCCGGGCCAACCCGAAGGCAGCGCGGCAGGAGGAACTGCGGGTGGCCCTCGCGGAGGCTGAGCGGCGGAACGACGCGCTGGGCTGGTTGAATCTCGGTCAGGCGAAGCTCGCGGTAGGAGACGCGCGGGGCGCGGCGCGGGCCTTTGATCAGGCCTTTGCGTCCCCGCCTGACCTCAGCCTTGATCCGACGCGCCCAGCCCGCGTTGTCGGGGGTCTGCCCTGGCGAACCCTGTGGTATACCTTCGGGCCGCTAGAAGCGTACCTCCGTACCGGGCGGTACGCAGACGTGCTGCGCCTGACGCAGGCCGTGCTGCGTGACGCTCCCGCCCACGAGGAGGCGCACTACTGGCGCGGCCGAGCCCTTCACGAACTGGGCCGCACCACCGAAGCGCAGGCCGCCTACCGTGAGGCGCTGCGCCTGCGACCGAGCTACTCGGCTGCGCAGGCCGCGCTGGGGAAACTCTGAGCGGGGCCCTCCTCATGGCCCGGTGTACCCTCCTTCCATGACGCCTGCTGACGCCCGCCTGACTCCCGAGGCGTTCGCCCGGGCCCGCGCTTTTCTGCTTGAACGGGGGCGTCCGCTGGAAGCCTCGCGCTTTCGGCAGGTTTTTGAGGACGGGGCACCGCAAGACGTGCTGGCGGCCCTGCGGGCCTACCGCAATCCGGACGGCGGCTTTGGCCGGGCGCTCGCGCCGGATGTCCGCGCGCCCCTCAGCAGCGTCCTGGCGACCGCGTACGCCCTGCGGGTGCTGCATGACCTGGACGTGCCCGCCTCCGAGCCGCTGCTCGCGGATGCCGTCGGGTGGCTGCGGTTACGGCTTCAGGTCGAGGACGGCGGCAGTGTCTGGCCCATCCTGCCCCCAGAGGCCAAGGCCTATCCACACGCCCCCCAGTGGAGTCAGGCGGAACCCGGGGAGCTCGCACGCGCGTTCGGCGGGTTCCGGATCCACCCCCGTGCGGAGATCGTGGCGCGGCTCTGGCACTGGCCGGACCTGCTCCCGGCGGGCCTCCTCTTGCAGCTCACGGTGGAGGTGCGTGACGCCGTGCTGGAGGGCCTTGACCCCGGAGACGTGAACGGGCACCACGTCGCCGCCGTGTTCGCGCAGTCAGAAGACGTGCCCGAAGAACACCGCCGCCCGGTGCTGGAATATCTGCACGACGTGTTGCCCGAGCGGGTCGCCCGCACGCCCGAAGACGTTGCTGGCCCTGCCCTGAGCGCGCTGATGGCCGCGCCTACCCCTGCTTCTCCCCTGGCCCATACCCTCGAGGCGCCCCTAGCAGCCGCCCTCAGCCACCTCCTCACCTCGCAGGACGAGGACGGCGCGTGGGGACCACGCTGGGACTGGGGCGGCACCTTCCCTGAGGTGTGGCCCCAAGCAGAAGCCGACTGGCGCAGCGTGCTCACGCTGGAGGCGCTGCTGACGCTGCGGGCGTGGCGAAGGTTGTAGGTTGGGGGGGTTTTTCTCCACCCACTGAACCCAAAAACCGCCCCACCTTCCCGGCAGGGCGGCTCACTGTTTCGTTTACTTCTTCGGCGCCTCGATGGTCTTGACAGGCTTGCCGGCAGAGCGCGACGGAGCCTTTTGCACCGTCTGGCCCAGGGCCGCCGTCTCCTTTTCCACCTGCTTGTTGATCAGGATCTGCTGGCCGATCCCGATCAGGGTAGAGAGGATGATGTAGATGGTCACGCCTGCCGGGAAGGTCAGGGCAAAATACAGGAAGATGATGTAGATAAAGGCCTGCTGCCGGAACATCTCGGGCGTCTTGCGGGTCATCACATAGAGCTGTCCAATGTTCACGACGAGGTAGATCAGCGCCAGGATATAGAAGGGGTCGGGGATCGCCAGATCCGGCAGCCACAGGAAACCGCTGTCGAACTCGAAGTTGCGGATGGTCGACCACAGCGCGATCAAGACCGGAAAGGGCAGGAAGGTCGAGAAGCAGCCCGCCGGGTTGAAGTTGTAGTCGCGGTAGAGCTGCTGCATCTCCATCTGCATGGCCCGCTGCGACTCGATGTCCCGGCGGTCTTTGTACTTCTCCTGGATTTCCCGAATCCTGGGCTGCATCACCTGCATGCGGGCCGTGGTGCGGCCCTGCGCCTGCATCAGCGGCCACATCACCAGCCGCAGCAGCACCGTGAGGAGTACAATCACCAGCCCCCAATTGCCCACCAGCCGGTACAGCGCCTCCATCAGCTTGACGATCCACAGGCTGATGTCCCCGAACCAGTTGGGGTCAAACAGGCCCGGGAAGTAGGTCGCGTAGCCGCTCTGGTAGAGGTGAATCAGTTCGTTCTTGCCGCCGTAGACTTCCAGGTTGCTCTCGCCGCGAAGTGCAACCCGGATCAGCGCCTGCTGCCCTCCCGTCAGGGTGGCGCTCGCGGTCGTGTCCCCCTGCGGCCGCACAATCAACGCGTGCGCGACCTGGCTGGGGTTTTCTTGAAGAGCCGCGTACTCGATGTTCTGAACATTCAACGTCCCGCTGCCCTGCACGGCGGCGGGCTGCCCACCCACCGGCAGGGCCTGCACGCGCGGGTTCTCGGCGCGGCCCAGACCGGGAAAGAGCATGCTGTACGCCTGCGGGCCGCCCACGACGTTTGTCCGAACGTCCACCTTGAAGTTGCGGGGATGCAGCACGACCGTCTTGGTGACCGTTACTCCATTCTGGGTGTAACGGAACACCGCCTCCTGGCGGTTCTGCTCGAGGTTCTGCGAGAGGCGGGGCGGCGTGACCTCGGCGGGCTGCGCTGGATCTAGGCCCTCACCCTCCACGGCGAAGGCCCGGCGGTCTCCCACCATGTTCACGATGCCGCGCCCACTTTTCAGGGCGCTGAAGTCGTAGGTGCCGTCCGCGCGTTTCTTGATGTAGGGCGTACCCGCGTAGGGCTTGACGTACCAGCCGATCACCTCGCCGCGCGCGTTAAACACCACGTCCTGAAGGTTGCTGGTGGCGATGTACTCGTCACCGGGCTGGCCGTCAAAGTCCGCGCGGATCCACTCGGGCGTGATCGCCTTGCCAAAGGTCGGGAGGGGCCCGGTGGTGCCGCAGCCCGTCAGCAGCAGGGCGCCCAGGGCCGTAAGGGGAAGCAGGGTTCTGGTCTTCATCAGGGTGTCTTTCTGCGTGGAGGGTGCCGCCGGGGAACATGCTCCGGCACGGGGTCAAACCCGCCGGGCACCAGCGGATTGCAGCGCAGAACGCGCCAGGCGGCCAGCCAGCCGCCCCGGAGGGCTCCATGCCGCTCAATCGCCTCTACAGCATACTGAGAGCAGGTCGGCGTGAAGCGGCAGGTCGGCGCGGGTTTGCGCGGCGAGAGGTGCCGCTGGTAGGCCCGCACGATCCGCAGCAGGCCGCGTGCGGCGGCGCTCACGGCTGTTTCTCCCGCTGGCTCATGGTGCCCGGTACGGGAGGAGCGCCGCGGGGGTTCCCGCCCTTCCCCCTGCGCTTCACGCGGCCGGGCACCTGCGCGAGCACCCGTGCGAGGGCGGCTTGCAACTCCGGAAAGGGCACCGTCAGCACCCCGGGATTGGGAAACAGGATGGCGCGGCAGGGGGGCAGGCCGCCGGGCAGCGTTCGCAGCGCCTCTCGCACGCGGCGGCGAGCACGGTTGCGGTCCACCGCTCGCTTGAGGGTCTTTTTGGACACCACGATGCCAATCATCGCCCGTGGGCGCCACGCTTCACCGTGCCGCGGGCGATAGTCGGCCACCCGCAGGGTAAAGAGAGCGTCGCGCAGCGTCACCCCCTGCTGCCGGACCCGCCGGAACTCGCGCTCACCCGTGAGCGAAGCCAGCGCCACCGAACGGCGGGGCCGTTCCTGCATGGCGCTGGTCTGCTCTGGGTTGGTGATAAGCCCGCTCCTGACGGCGAGAGAATTTACTCGTCGCTGACGGTGAGGCGGTGACGGCCCTTGGCGCGGCGGCGCGCGAGGATGTTGCGGCCGGCTTTGGTCTTCATACGGGCGCGGAAGCCGTGGGTCTTGGCCCGCTTGCGAACGTTGGGCTGGTAGGTACGCTTCATGCTGCTCTCCTTCTCGCGGCGGCGCGGCCCTGACCCGGAGTGTTGCGGTCAAAGGGCCTGCCCGGCCGGTGCGCGAAAACCTCGCCCCTCAGGGGGCAAACTCGGGGAGTCTAGCACGGGAATGGGCCGCACGGGAAGAGCCGTCAGCCCACTGTAACCCCGTCGCTTGCCGCTTCCCCCCGGAGCGCGCTACTAATGGCGAGACATGCGTGACGCCCTATGGACTGCCCTCAAGACCGTCAATGACCCGGAGCTGCACCGCGACCTGGTGTCGTTGGGCATGATCGAGCGCGCGGAGGTCGAGGGGAATGTGGCGCACGTGAAGGTCAACCTCACCACGCCGGCCTGTCCCCTCAGAGGGCAAATCGAGGGGGACGTGCGCGCGGCGGTGCTCGCCGTGCCGGGCATCGCGGACGTGGTGGTGACCTTTGGGGCGATGGTGCGCCCGCCCGCTCAGCCCGCGTTGCCGGGCGTCAAGCACGTGCTGCTGGTCGGCAGCGGCAAGGGCGGCGTGGGCAAGAGCAATGTGGCCGTCAACCTGGCGGTGAGCCTGGCCGCCGATGGCGCGCGGGTGGGTCTGCTCGACGCGGACGTGTACGGTCCCAGCGTGGCGCACATGCTGGGCCAAAGCGGAGCGCGCGTCACCGCGAACGCCGAGCGCAAGATGCAGCCCATCGAGGCACACGGCCTGCGCTTCCTGAGCATGGCCAACCTCTCCCCCGCCGGGCAGGCGCTCGTGTGGCGCGGGCCGATGCTGCACTCGGCCATCGGGCAGTTTCTCAAGGACGCGGCCTGGGGCGAACTGGACTACCTCATCGTGGACCTGCCGCCCGGCACCGGAGACGTGCAGCTTTCCCTGACGCAGACGGTGCACGTCACGGGCGCGGTCCTCGTCACCACGCCGCAGGACGTGGCGCTGATCGACGCCGCGCGAGCGCTGGATATGTTCCGCAAGGCCAGCGTGCCCGTGCTGGGCGTGGTGGAGAACATGAGCTACTTTGTGGCCCCCGACACCGGCCTGACCTATGACCTCTTTGGGCGCGGGGGCTCGCGCAAGCTGGGCGGCCTCCCGCTGCTGGGCGAGGTGCCGCTGGACCTCACCGCTCGGCAAGACGCCGACGCGGGGCAACCCGCCGTGCTCGCCCACCCCGAGTCGCCCGCCTCGCAGGCGCTGCGGCAGATTGCCCGCAACGTCGCGGGGCGCGTCAGCGTGCAGGCTCTCGCGCAGCTTCCCGAGCAGCTCCCGGTGGTTTGAATGACGGCCGCGCCGCCTGTCTCTTCCCCGTTGACGCCGCCCCCGCCTGCCCCGGAACGCACCAAACGGCGGCTGCTGGAGCTGCTCAAGCGCCACGGGCCGCAGACGGTGCAGGACCTTGCCGCTCACCTGAGCATGAGTGTGCCGGGCGCGCGGCGGCACCTGACCGACCTGCAGGACCAGGGGCTGATCGAGGCGCGGACCGAGCGGCCCGGCGGGCGCGGACGGCCGCAGCATGTCTTTCTTCTGACCGAGCGGGGCGAGGCTGTCTTTCCCAAGACGTACTCGACCCTGTGTGTAGACGTCCTGCGGCACCTACAGGCGCTGTACGGCACAGGAGCTGTTCTCCAGGTGCTCGACGCCCGCAGCGCAGAGCTGGCGGTGGGACTTCAGGCCGAGATCCCCCTCAGCCTCCCACTGGCCGAGCGGGTAGAGCGCCTCAGCGCGTGGCTGACCCAAGCGGGCTTCGATACGGTGGTCGAGCTGGACGAGAACGGCACACCCTACGTCGTGAAGCGCAACTGCCCCAATCTCACCGTCGCTCGCCAGTACCCGGAACTGTGCCTGAGCGAACTGCATCTGTTTTCGCAGGTGCTGGGCGTCTCGGTGACGCGCGAGACGCGCATCGCCTGCGGGCAGAGCAGTTGCCGTTACCGGATCGGTTCTTAAGATGCCGGAGCTCTCGCTCACGGAACGGGGCAGCGTGCTCGGCCCGCTCTACAGCCTGGTCGCCTGGCCGCCCGAGGCGCTGGATACCTGGCTGCGGCGCACACAGGAGCGTCTCAACGTACGCGGCTTCGGCGCGCCGCACCTCAACCTGCGCGCCCCCTTTCAGACGGCGCTGAGTTCGTCCCAACTCGTCGCGGCCTTTCGCGAGACGCTGCGGGGCGCCGAACCGTTCGAGGTGCGGGTGAAGGGCTGGAAACGCCTGACCAGCGTGATTTTCCTGGAGTGCGAAGCCAGCCCCGCCCTGCTGGACCTCCACGCCCGGGCGCTCAGGGTGGGGCCCTCCAGCCACGGTCCCCACGACGGCCCCGGGTATACCCCTCACCTCACCCTGGCGCTGGGCATCCTTCCCTGGGCGGCGGACACGCTGTGGGCTGCGGTCGAGCCCCTGCGGCCACCCCTTGACCGCTTCACGGTGAGCGTTCTGAGCCTCACCCGCGAGGAACGGGGCGAGGTCCAGGAGGTGCACACCTTTCCGCTGGAGGGCGCGGCCAGCCTCAGCGTGCCGCGGCCCAGTCAGGAAGCCGAACCAGACCTGTCGTTGGGGTCGTAGGGGGCGCTTAGACCGTCGCGGGAACTTTGAGCAGCGGGGCAAGCGCGGCGCTGAAGCGGTCGAAGCCCGCGAAGTCAAGCTGCTGCTCGTTGTCAGAAAGGGCGGTCGCGGGGCTGGGGTGAACTTCCACGTGGATGCCGTCGGCACCAACCGCCAAGGCCGCCTTGGCGAGGGGAATCAGCAGGTCGCGGCGACCGGCGGCGTGGGTCACGTCCACGATGACCGGGAGGTGCGTCTCCTGCTTGGCGAGGGCCACCGCAGAGAGGTCGAGGGTGTTGCGGGTCCACTTCTCGAAGGTGCGGATGCCGCGCTCGCAGAGAATCACTTCTGGGTTGCCCTCGGAGAGGATGTACTCGGCGGCATAGAGCCATTCCTCGATGGTGGCGGAAAGCCCCCGCTTGAGCAGCACCGGACGGCGCGCGCGGCCCACCTCGCGCAGCAGGGAGAAGTTGTGCATGTTGCGCGCTCCCACCTGGAGGATGTCGGCGTGCTCGGCCACGACCTCCACGTCGCGGGTATCCATCACTTCGGTGACAAAGAGCATGCCGTTTTCGCGGGCCGCGCGGCCACCGATAATCAGGCCGTCCACACCCATGCCCTGGAAGCCGTAGGGGCTGGTGCGCGGTTTGTAGGCCCCGCCGCGCAGGATCTTCACGCCCCGCGAGGCCAGAAAGCGGGCCGTCTCCTCCATCTGCTCTTCGGATTCGATGGAGCAGGGTCCAGCGACGATCACGGGCGGCGCCCCCCCACCGATGCGGATGCCGTCGATGTCAAGCTGGGTGTCCTCGGCCTTGACCTTGCGCGACACCAGCAGCTGCTTCTTGTCGTTGCTCTCTTCGAGGTCCAGGCTGGCCTTGAAGATCTCTTTAAAGATCGCCTTGATGGCAGCGGTCGAGAAGGGGCCAGCATTCAAGCGCTCGAGCTCGCGCAGCTGCTGTTCCTCACGGCCGGGGTCGTAGTGGCGGGGGCGGCCTTCCAGTGTCTTGGCCCGGCCGATCTGCGCGACCACCTCGCCGCGGCGGGAAAGGAGGGTCAGCAGGTCACGATTGATCGCATCGACTTCGGCGCGAAGGTCGTCGATGCTGCGTGGCGGTTGAGTCATGGCGTTAGTGTAGAAAAAGAGGGTCTGAAACTGCCCTGACACCACTAGTCAATTGGAAAAACCTGTCCAGGTTCAGCCCTGCCCCGGCGTATTCACCATGTGCACCGCCACCCGCGAGAGAGCCGCGTACAGCTCGCGCGCGTCGGTCTCCGCGATCTCGGGGGTCTCGTGCAGGGCGGCCTGCATGCAGGCGAGCCAGGCACGGGCGCGCGCGGGCGTGATGGGAAAGGGCAGGTGCCGCGCCCGCAACCGGGGATGCCCGAAACGTTCGTGGTAGAGGGGCGGCCCACCCAGAAAGCCGGTCAGGAACGCGAGCTGCTTCTCGGCGGTCAGGGTGAGGTCAGCGGGAAACAGCGGGGCGAGGTCCGGGTCAGCGGCAACGCGCGCGTAGAAGCGCTGGACAAGCCGCGCCAGCGCCTGCGGTCCGATGCGGTCATACAGGCTGCCGCCCTCGCGAAGTGGGAGAGGGGCCGTCATGGGCGTAGGCTAGCGTGTTCCTGCCACAGAACAAGGGCGGAGGTGCCATGACGACCACATTCAACTCCACTGCCACACCGTCGGCTCGTACTCGTAGGCTCCGCCAATCACGCGGCGCAGGTGGCCGATGGCGGGGAAGGGGAAGTGGTAGCCGGTGACCCATAGCCCCTCATCCACCGCCTGCGCGAAGAGGCGCTGGCGAGTGCGCGCGGCAAGGGGACCGTCCGCGTCAAAGGAAACGTACGCTCCGCGGTGCTTCAGGCTGAGCAGAAAGTGCCCGGCGGCGTCCCCGAAGACGAGGAGCCCGGGCCCGCCCCGCTGGGCGCGGACGCTGAGGTGTCCGGCCGTGTGCCCCGGTGAGGCGACGGCGGTGAGGCCCGGCACAATCTCGGCTCCCGGCTCCAGCAGGGTCAAGCGGTCGCGCAGGCCGATCAGGTTCGCCTGAACGGCCGCATTGGGATTGGGCTGCGCTGTCCAGAACGAAAACTCGGCGGCCCCCATCACGTGCCGCGCCGCTGGAAAGGTGGGCTGCCCTTGTGTGGTCAGCCCGCCGATATGGTCGCCGTGCCCGTGGGTGATAAACACCGTGTCGATGCTCGCGGGGTCAATGCCCGCACGGCGCAGGTGGGTGAGCAGTTGTCCGTTGGCACCCCCCCTTCCGGTGTCGATGAGGACACGGTGAGTGTCCGTCTCGATCACCACCGGGTTGAAGTGGTTGACGGTGTTTGTGGTGGGCACGTGGTATTCCGCGAGGGTCGCGGCGAATTCGGCCTGCCGGTCGGGGTTGGCGCCCCAGGTCGGCAGCACGGCGGCCAGCGGCGCGGTGCCGTCACTCACCACCGTCACCGTCAGGTCACCGATGCGCTGCCGGTAGAAGCCGTTCCCGTTCAGCGGCACCTCCGGCGTGGGGGTGGCCTGCGCACGCGCGAGGGGCGCGGCGGCGGTGAGCAGCCCGGCGGTTCCCAGCAGGCGCAGCGCGCTGCGGCGGTTGATGGAGCGGGCGGACGGAACGCGGTCGTCACTCATAGGGCCCTCCTGAAGACCGATGTCTTTTGACGTTAAGGGATCAGCGCGTGGCCATGTGACGCCCACCTTCGGGATTCGTTCAGACCCGCAGGGGCCAGGGGGAAGGAGGCTCTCTGCCCTCCCCTATACTTATTCGGTTGCCTTAAGGCTGCAGCAAACAGCGTCTGCACCCACAGGACTGCCGGAGGACACAGGAAATGGGATTGTCAATTGGAATCGTCGGCCTCCCCAACGTCGGAAAAAGCACCCTCTTTAACGCGATCACCCGCGCGGGGGCGCTGGCCGCGAATTACCCCTTCGCCACCATCGAGCCCAACATGGGCCGCGTGACGGTGCCCGACGAGCGGCTCAAGGCCCTCAGCCGGGTCTTTACCCGAGGCGAGCGCGTGCCGCCCATCATTCCCACGTACGTGGAGTTTGTGGACATCGCCGGGCTGGTGAAGGGAGCCTCACAAGGCGAGGGTCTGGGAAACCAGTTCCTGGCGAATATCCGCGAGGTGGACGCCATCGCCCACGTGGTGCGCTGCTTCGAGGACCCCAACGTGGTGCACGTCGCGGGCCGAGTAGACCCGATTGACGACATCGAGACGATCAACACCGAGCTGATCCTGGCCGACATGGCCGGGCTCGAAAAGCGCCTGGCCAACCTCCAGAAAAAGGCCAAGAGCGGCGACAAAGACGCCCGGGAGCAGGCAGAACTCGCCGAGCAGATTCTGGCTGTGCTGGGGGAGGGCAAACCCGCGCGCACGGGCACCTACGAGGGGAAGATTCCCAAAGACTTCGGCCTGATCACCACCAAGCCGGTGATCTACGTGGCGAACGTGGGCGAGAACGAGCTGACGGAAGACAACGACTATGTCCGCCAGGTCCGCGAGTACGCTGCCCGCGAGGGCGCCCCGGTGGTGAAGATCAGCGCCCAGATCGAGGGCGAACTCGCCGAGATGCCCGAGGAGGAGGCCCGCGAGTTCCTGAGGGAACTGGGCGTGGCCGAAAGCGGCCTAGATCAGCTCGTCAAGGTCGGCTACGAGACGCTGGGACTGATCACCTTTATCACCTCGGGCGAGAAGGAGGTGCGGGCCTGGACCATCCGCCGCGGCCAAAAGGCTCCCGAAGCTGCCGGGGAAATCCACTCTGACCTGGAGCGCGGCTTTATCCGCGCCGAGGTGATCGAGTGGAACAAGATGGTGGAGGCGGGGGGCTGGGCGAACGCCAAGGCCAAGGGCTGGGTTCGCACGGAAGGCAAAGATTACGTGATGCAGGACGGCGACATCATGAACGTGCTTCACAGCAGCTAAGGCGTGGGGCACCGAGCGCAGCGGGTCCGGAGAAACGGCTTCTGCTTGCTGCGCTCGGCGCTGTTCCCACTCAGTCGGCGGGCACAGCGGCCAGGTCCGGCGGTACCTCGCTTTGCGGCAGGTGGCGCCGGACCTCGCGCATGGCGCTGTGAATGACGCCCAGGGCGATACTCATGGTGAGCATGGAGGAAAAGCCGTAGCTCACCAGGGGCAGGGGGACGCCGGTCACCGGAAAGATGCCCGCCGCGACGGCGAGGTTCACGAAGGCCTGGCCGACGATCATAAACATCGCCCCGGTCGCCAGAATGGTCGCCCCGTGAATCTCGGGCGTCATCGGGCGGACCCGGGTAGCGAGCTGCGAAACCTGTAGGGCGGTAGACACGACCAGCCAGTAGGAAAAGAGCAGCATGGTGACGCCCAGCAGGCCCGCTGAGTAGCCCACCGAGGCGACGATCATGTCGGTGTGCGCGGCGAAATACGACCAGCGCTCGCCGTCCGGCCCTCGGCCCCACAGCCCCCCGAACTTCAGATCGCGGTGCGCCATCCCGATCTGATCGAGGCCGACTTCGAGCGTCTTGTCCCGCTCCACGTGGCCGAAAAAGCGTTCGAGAATGTAGGGGTGGGTCTCCAGGTACCGGCTGAGAAAAGGAATCGCCAGCAGGCCCAGGGCCAGCACAAAGCCGGTGATGTTGGTGATGCGGACCCCAGCGGCGTACATCAGGATGATGCCCAGCCCGAACGTCAGCACCGAAGTTCCCAAGTCGGGTTCCAGGATGACGAGCAGCGTCGTGAGGACGATCATCACCGTGGCGCTGATCAGCTTGTTCTGCACGCCCCGGCGGGAGAAAAACGACGCCAGTTGCAGGACCAGCCCCAGCTTGGCGAGCTCCGAGGGCTGAAAGCGAAGCGGGCCGATCTCCAGCCAGCGCTTCACCCCCTCGCTGCCCGCTGCTCCCTGCCCGATAAAGAGCGTGAGCAGGAGTAACAGCAGTGTGAAACCCCAGAAATAGGGGGCCAGCCTCAGGAAGAAGCGGGGCCGCAACCGCGCCACCAGAAAGGTCGCGGCGAGGGCCAGCAGCGCCTTGCTGCCGTGATCGAGAATCTTTTCAGGCGAGGCGGTCGCGACCCCCATCAGGCCCAGCGTCAGCAGCAGCACCTGCGCAAGCACGAGTTGCAGGCTCATGCGCGCTCCTCCCCGGCGGCCAGGGCGCAGGCAGCCCGCCGGAAGCTCTCGCCGCGCGCCCGGTAGTCGCGGAACAGGTCAAAGCTGGTGCCGATGGGCGCGAGGAGCACCGTCCCCGTCCCGCCGGGGCCACCCAGTGCTGCCAGCCCAGCGCGCGCGGCGGCTGCCATCACGGCGTCCCCGTCTGCGCCCGTGACCGTCTCGAAGGGAAGACCCAATCCACGGGCCAGTTTCTCTCCGTCTTCTCCAAAGGCGATGACCCGCTGGACCCGGCCCCGCGCCGCCTCCCGCAGCGGTCCGAGGTCCGCGCCCTTGTCTCGCCCGCCGACCAGCCAGGCGATCGGGGCAGGAGCGCGCGTCAGTGCCGCTTCTACCGCCAGCGTTCGGGTCGCGATGCTGTCCTCGATAAAGCGCACGTTCCCAACGCGGGCAACCGTCTCAAAGCGGCCGGCAACCGGGCGAGCAGAGCGGAGGCCAGCGGCGAACACGGCTGGAACGACTGGGCGGCCTAGCCGCGTGAGGAGGGCCTCTGCGGCAAGAACGGCGGCGGCGGCATTGGCGGGGTGAATGCCCTCGGGAAGGTCAGCGGGGCAGAGGACCTCGTGGCCGCCTGCCAGAGCGATGCGGTCAGGCCGGAAGGACCGCACCTGCGCGCGCGTAGCCACCGCCAGCCCCGCCGGGATGACGAGGACATCCCCCGCCTCCTGCCCCGCCGTGATGTTGAGCTTGGCCGCGTGGTACGCCTCTACAGTGCGGTGACGGTCGAGGTGGTCTACGCCCAGGTTGGTGATGACGGCCACCGGCAGCCGCAGCCCCGGCACCCGCTCCAGCTGGAAACTCGACAGTTCTGCCACCGCCACCTCCGCCTCGTCCACCACGTCGAGCAGGGGGGGATCGATGTTGCCCCCCTCGCGGGCCCGCACACCGTTTTCTCTGAGCAGGTGCGCGATCAACACCGTCGTGCCGCCCTTGCCCGCCGTGCCAGTCACACCGACGAGCGGCAGCTGCGGACGTAGGCGAGCGGCCAGGGCCACCTCTCCGATGATCTCCGCCCCACGCGCCGCGAGGGCCAGCAGGTCCGGGTGGTCGATGGGCACGCCGGGCGCGGCCACCACCGTGCGGTAGCTCTCCTCCACATGCCCGCGGACAAAGCCCAGCTCGGCCATCAGCGCCTCATCCTCCACCCCTGGGCGCGCGTCGTGCCACTCGGCGCGCAGCCCCTCACGGGCCAGGAAGCGGGCCACGCCGCGCCCACTTCTGCCTAGCCCGTAGATCAGTACCCTCTCCCCCACATTCACGCCCCCAACGATACGGGAAAGGCGCCCGGGAAGGTGAAACGGTTCAGGCGGTGCCTCCGGTTCGCGGCAACAGCGCGAGCTGAGCAGCGGGCACCTCCTCCTCGCGTAGAGGACCGCCATGCGTGCGCAGCAGCCGCCGGGCCTGGTCCTCGAAGGCGGCGGCCTCCGTGAGGGCCAGGACAGCGCGCGCCTCGTTCGCCGCGCGCAGGAACAGCGCAAAAGCCTCCGACCAACGCCGGGCCTCGCGGGCATGCTGGGCCAACACGGCCACCGGGGTGTGACCGCCGGACAGAGCGTCCAGCACCCGACTGTGCAGCACCGTCCGCACCGGCGCACTCAGCGCGTCGTAGAGGCAAGCTCGCCAGAGGTCGTGCGTCCACCGCTCGCCCCGCAGCACGCCCGCTGCCTCCAACTCCTCATAGGCCGCAGCCAACCGCAGGTCGTCGGCAGCCAGCACACGACGGGCGAGGTCAAACGAAAAGGCTTCGCCCGCCACCGCTGCTGCCTGCACCACGCGCCGCGCTTCCTCGGATACCCGCTGAAGACGGCGCAGCAGTACCGCACTCACGTTCGGGGAGCGGGGCAGTTCGCGCAGGTCCGAGCCCACCAGGCCGCCGCACTCCTGAAGCAGCCGAGCTGTCTCGAAGACAAAAAGCGGGTTGCCACCGGTGAAGCGGTGCAGCCGGGCCGCCAGTGTGTCCGAAACGCGAGGATCGAGGCTGTGGAGCAGAGCGTGAACCTCCGCGACCGTCAGCGGCGACACCTCGATGATGGTAGCGTGTCCCAAGGCCACGACCGGCAGGATCAGGTCGAGCATCTCCCGGCGCAGCTCGTCCGAGCGGTATGTCACCACACAGGGCACCACCGCCCCCTGCTCGGTCCCGTGCGTTGCGCCGTAGGCGCCGGCCCGGTGGCTTTCGAGGTCCCAGAAATGCAGGTCCTCATACAGCGCGGCAGTGTCCAGTGGCCACGCCAAGGCGATGAAGCGGACGAAGGCCTCGTAGAAGCGCAGCCGGTCCTCTGGGACGCGCAGGGGTGGCAGCGGTTCGGGCCAGAACTCGGGGACTATTCGCGAGAGTTCGCGCCGCACCTCGTCGGGCACGTCCCTGAGATTGATGCGCGGTAGCACAGCCCTAAAGACGCGTTGCCCGACTGCAAAGGGCACGTCCGCGTCCGCGTGCCGGGCCTCCAGGACGAAGTACTTCTGCTTTCGTAGGGCGAAAAACTCCCGTGCCAGCCGTGACTTGCCGCTGCCTGCTTCCCCCGCCAGGAACACCACCGGGCTCCTCGCCCAGGCTTCTTCCATTTGGCGCAACTCGCGTTCACGGCCCACGAAGGGAACCGGCGCAGGCGTGTCCCCAAGCGGCGCGGGCGACGAAGCTGCCTGGTCCGCCACAGACCAGCGCAGACCGTCGAGCCGGAACGAAGGTTCGACCCCCAGTTCTTCCCGTAGGATGCGGCGGCAGGTCACGAAGGTGGCGTAGGCCTCGGCGCGTTGACCCGCCGCGAGCTGCGCCCGGATTAGGCCGAGGTAGGCCGCCTCGCTGAGGAGGTTGACCTCTACGCGACGACGAGCCAGGAGCAGGGCTGTCCCCACGATGCTGCGGGCCAGCGCCGCCTCGCTGGCCCGCCCCAGCGCGGTATCGTAGCGGTCTTGCAGTTCCAACCCCCGCCGCACCACCCAGTCATCCCATCGGGGCGCGTGCCAAACAGACAGCCCGGCCAGGAAAGGACCACGCCATACCCCCAACAGGGCGTCGGGGGCCGCTGCGTCGAGCACGTGGAGGTCGAGGACAGCTTCCTCCAGGTCCAGCCATAGGGCGTGAACGCTCGTTTTCAGGCGCTCTGCCTCGTTCCCCAGTGCGGTCCGCAGGTGGTGCAGGGTGCCACGCAACTCGGCGCGGGGGTCTTGGGTCTGTTCGTCCCAAAGCAGATCCGAGAGTGCCTCACGCGGCTGACGGCCCTCTACTGCCAGGTAGGCGAGCAGCGCCAGAGCTTTGCTGGTGCGAAACCGCACCTCATGCCCCTCCACCCGCACAAGCGGGGGGCCCAGCAGCAAAAGTTCCAGCATGGTCAGCCTCGCAGAGGAAACGAGGAGCGTTGTCGACGTATTGTCCACGCTGGCAGGCGCACGCCGCGAGTAGGTGCAGTGACATTCCTCCCCTTGGAGGGCAGCGATGAAGCAACTCCTAAGGCCTACTAAGGCTGAGGCAACAACCCACTGTTGTTTCTGCAGCCCGCATCCGCCTCGCCCAGAAGACCGCTCAGCCGCCATCTCCCGCCCAGGTTCACCAAGCACCGGGCGGTCTGCCTTAACGTCCCGTATTCCGGCACAACGCGCTGTCCACGGCCTGTCCACGCCTCAAAGAGCACGCTGGGAAGCAGGAGCGGTCACCATGCTCACCGCTCCAAAGGAGGCTGAGGCGCTCGACTCCAGGTTTCCCCGCTGTTTCCGCTTCCCCGCGTCTCGCCCGGTCTTCTGGGCCTCAGGAAAGGAACGACACCATGCGCGCTTTCGCGTTCTGGCACGCCCTGCTGCTCTCCACCCTGGTCACCGCTTCCAGCACGGTTGCCTCGGGTACGGTCTACTTTGAGAACACGTTCGGCGCGGGAGGAGCCCTTGACGTCTACGTGAATGGTCAACTGGCCCTAGAGAACGTCGCAGTCGGCTCATTCATGCAGATGCCCGCCATGGAGCCCGGTTCGTATCAGCTTGTCTTGACGCCCAACCGCATGACCCTAGGCCAGCAGGACGTGCTGCGCACCACCTTCACTCTCCCCGACAGCAACGTCTATCGGCTTTTCCTGCGGCCCGACGGCTATAACACCCAAGCCAAGTTCACGACTGCCATCCTCAAGCTGAAACCCGGTTATGCAGACGGAGAGTGGCTCAACAGCGCGGGGCGGTAATGGGGAAGCGGCGCAGGTAAGTGGAAGGACTCGAGCTGGCAGCCCGGCTCTCCATCCAGTGCCCACGCCATTGGGATTGACTTCAATGACAACAGCACGCCGAGCCTGCTGATGGACAGCGACGTGGACGGCCCATCGGTGCTTGGCCACCTCTTGGGCCAGCGCGTCCCCTCCACCGAACTCCCGCAAGGAGCACACCATGGATATGAAGGGCACAACTTGGGCTGCTCAGCAACACTATGAGCGCGCCGTAGCCCACCACGAGCAACTGCTCCGCGAGGCGCAGGTGGCCCGCCTGCTCGCCTCCGGGAAAGAGGCATCTGGCCTCCGGTGGCCAGCGGCACTGCAACGTAGGTGGACCGGCCTGCTGGTCCGGCTGCACCTGCGCCCCGCCCTCTAGCGTCTACGCCCCCTTAATCCGTCGCCACCGCGGCCGCCTGCGCTTCCAGCACAGCAGGCGGCGTCACATTCAGCCCTGCCTCCTCCCCCGCCCAGGCCAGAAAGGCGGCGAGGCCCCGCCGGAACAGCAACGGACGTTTCTCACGCTTGCCGAGCTTGCGGCGGCCTTCCGGCACAGGGAGGTCGGGCACCAGCGCCCAGTTCACATTCATGGGCTGAAAGCCTTTGGGATTGGCCGAGGCGAGGTAGCGCACCAGCCCCCCCAGCATGGACTCGGCGGGCGGGACGAGGGGTGAGCGGCCCAGAGCCAGGCGCGCGGCATTCGTTCCGGCCAGCCAGCCCGTCGCCGCAGACTCCAGGTACCCCTCGGTGCCCGCCAGGACACCCGCCACGAATCTGGTTCGGTCCGCGCGGAGCTGCAAGGTCGCGTCCAGCACCTCCGGCGCGTTGAGGTAGGTGTTGCGGTGCATCACGCCGTAGCGGACGATTTCGGCGTTCTCCAGCCCTGGAATCCGTTGAACAACCGCCTTTTGGTCCCCCCATTTCAGCCCGGTCTGGAAGCCAACCAGGGACCACATCCGGCCTTCTTTGTCCTCCTGACGAAGTTGGGCGACCGCGTAGGGCCACCGTCCCGTTCGGGGATCATCCAGGCCTTTGGGGGACATGGGACCGAAGCGGGGCGTGTCCACACCACGGCGAGCGAGCTCCTCGATGGGCATGCAGCCCTCAAAGAATTCCAGCTTCTCCCAGTCGTGGGGGGTGTGAGAACGGGCTTGCTCGAGCGCCTCGAAAAACCGCTCATATTCTTGCTTGGTGAAGGGGCAGTTGATGTAATCGGCGCTCTGGTCGTAGCGCCCCGCTCGCCAAGCCACGTCCAGGTTGATGCTCTCGAAGGCGATCACGGGCGCGGCGGCGTCGTAGAAGCTCAGGCGCTCGCTGCCGGTGAGACGCGCGAGGTCGGCGGCCAGCGCGTCCGCGGTGAGGGGGCCGGTGGCGATCACCGTGATGCCGTCCGGCACCGCCTCCACCTCGCCTTCTATAACCTCGATCCGCGGGTGTTCGCGCACCGCCCGGGTCACGCGGGCGCTGAACTCGTCACGGTCCACCGCCAGCGCGTTGCCCGCCGGAACGCGGCTCTGATCGGCGGCCCCCACAACCGCGCTGCCCACGCTGCGCAGCTCGGCTTGAAGCAGACCCTTGGCCTGCATCTCGCCCTCACCCCCCAGAGAAGTCGAGCACACCAGCTCCGCAAAGTTCCCGGTTCGGTGGGCGGGCGTCATCTTGTGCGGGCGCATCTCGTGAAGGCGCACCCGTACGCCCGCCCGCGCCGCCGCGAGGGCCGCTTCCGAGCCCGCCAGGCCCGCGCCGATGACCGTGATAGCTGCCTCAGGGATGCTCATCGGGGGCAGTGTAGGGGACGGGCGGCCCACGGTTTGTGGTGAAAGCGGCCTCATTCCCGCTGCCTATACTCCCCGCATGGCCCGCCGCCCTGTCTTTCTCGCCGCTGCCGCCCTGCTTGTCGCCGCCCTGACTGCCGTGGCCCTCGCCCCCTGGTCACGCACGGGCTTTCCACGAGAAGGCAGCCCCGAGGTGCGCTTCGTGCGGGAGATGACCCAACACCACGCCCAGGCGGTGGATATGGCGACCCGCATCCGCGACCGCAGCCGGGACCAGACCCTGCGGGCGCTGGCCCTCGACATCATGCTCTCACAACAGGAGCAGATCGGGCAGATGCGTGGCTGGCTGACCCTCTGGGGCCAGCCGTGGGGCGGCCCGGGCATGACCGCCGAGCACGCCCGCATGATGGGGATGGCGACCCCCGCAGAGCTGGAGCAACTCAGCACCTTGCCCGTGCCGGAGGCCGAACGCCTGTTCCTGCAGCTGATGATCCGCCACCACCAGGGCGCGCTGGCGATGGTGGAACCTGCCCTTGCGCCCGGTATCCGCCCCGAGGTGCAGACCCTCGCCCGGCAGATCCAAGCGACCCAAGGGGGCGAGATCAACCTGATGACTCGCCTGCTCGCGGCGCGAAACGCCCAGCCGCTCCCCGCCCCCCCAGCCGCCGGCGACACGCACGAGCACTGAGGCCGGAAGAGGCGTGTTAGCGTGCCTCATGGCTGTCTTGCTCGATGTTCCTCCCACGGATCCACGCGCCATCCGGCTGATGAAGGCCCAGCAGCGCGAGTTGCGGGCCCTCTACCAAGACACGGACGAGCGCACCGAGCCCTTTAACCCCGCCGTCCTCTCCGGGGAGGGAGGCGTGCTGCTCGCCATCGAGGAGGATGGAGCGCTGTTGGCCTGCGGCGCCTTGAAACGCATCGCCGCGGACACCGCCGAGGTCAAGCGCATGTACACCGTGCCGGAAGCCCGTGGCCGCGGGCTGGGCCGCCAAATTCTCCTCGCGCTGATCGAGCGGGGGCGGGCCCTGGGCTTCCGGCGGCTGGTGCTGGAAACCGGGGATCTCCAGCCCGCGGCCATCCACCTGTACGAGGCGACGGGCTTTCTCCGCATTCCGCCGTACGGGTACTACGTCGGCATGCCGAACAGCCTGTGCTACGAGCTGCCGCTGGGCAGGGTAGCCCCCCTGTAGGTCGCTTTGGCTTCTTGCTCCGCTCGGGGGTTTAACCCTGGGATGGAGAGTTCCAGCTCAGGCCGAAGCCCGACTACACTCGGACACCGAAGGAAGAGCCAGAGCCCAAACGCCGCCTTCCCATAGCGAGACGAGGTGTCCAGCTCGCGGGCGGAACGCCCATCAGGACAAAACGTAGTGGAACGTAGTGGGTTGCCGTAGGCGTGTCCTGAGAAGCCAACGGGGACATCACCCCTCCTCGCCCTCCCAGTCGCTGACCTTGCCCGCGCGGCGTTCCCGGCGGCGCTCCTGCCTGATGCTGTTCTTCTTCTTCGGACGGGGCGGAAGCGTCAGGTCGTAGGTGCGCCCCGGTTCACAGGGAGCGGGTTGCTCGCCCAAGCGCTCACCGGGGTCGGCGGTGCGGAGATTTCCAGCGGGATGGACGTGCTGGCCGCCGCAGTACGGGCAGTGTTCCACCACCCAGAACATGACCCGCGTGCCCGGCAGATCACGCAGGGTCACGAACGCAGGCCGGAGGCCACGCCGGTCACGTTTCCCCATGTCAGAAGGCTACTCCAGGGGAGAGGAGGGATTGTGACGAGGGACCGCCCTCCACCTCCTCTCCCTACACTTCGCCTTCGGTATCGTCACGCAGGTACGTCACCACCGAGCGGCAGTGCGTCATCCCCGCGTGGGTGTAGAGGGCTCGAGCAGCGCGGGCATGGTCGTGGGCGCGGGCGCGCAGGTCGCGGATTTCGGGGTGGGCAGCGGCCTCGGCGGCGGCCAGGGCCAACAAAACGCGCCCGAGGCCCTGACCGCGCTCGGCCGGGTGCACGGCGAGGTAGGTGAGGTCAGCGCGGGCGGCTTCGGGGTTCAGCTCCAGTTCGGCAAAGCCGACGGGCTTTTCGCCGCGCAAAAGGGCAACCAGGCGCACGTCATCGCGCGCGAAATGGGCCCCGATCTCGGCATCGGTCCATTCCAGCCGTCCTGCCCAGCCGTCCTCGCTGGCGCGGTAGAGGGCGCGGTAGGCGTCCGGCAAAAGAGCCTCCACACTGGTGTAGCCCTCCGGAACGCGGGCAAAGCGGGCCAGGGCAGGCACGCGCGCTGTGTAGAAGTCGGTGGTGTGCATGGGCGTGAAGCCCGCCTCCTCCAGCACCTCGCGTACCGCCAGGTTGTCCCGCGCGCTAAAGGCATAGATGGGCAGCCCATCCGAGCGCTCGACGGCGCGGGCGAGCAGCGCACGCAGTTCACCGGTGCCCAGCGGGCCTTCCAGCACCAGGCCATCACGAAAGGGCGCCAGGCCGCAGTAGGCGCGCACCTCGCCGTCTTCCCCCTCGGCCACCAGGCACACCCGGTCCTCGCACTCGACCCGCAGCTCATCTGCCTCACGGGCATCGGGGGCAAACACCTCGCGCTCCGGCGCGTCGTCCATCCAGCTCAGGAGGGCGAGAACGTCGGGAGCGTCGGCCTGTCGCATCGGACGAATCATGGGGAGCACCTCCTGGAGAGGGAGCGGGGGAGTCACCGGTTCTCTCAGCCTAGAAAGCCGCACGTCGCGGCGTCTGCCCGTCCGGTCACCCCGCGCCCTCCCCCGCTCGTGCTATAGTTTGCCTATGCCCTGAAGCAGGGTACGTGACCTTCTCCCCCACGAACACGCTGCCGTGTTTGAGGGGCTTTTTCTTTTGGAGAAGGTGCGCGTGCTCCCCCTTCTCCACAGAAGAGGTCCGGGGAAGGTCCACCGCTGGGAGGTCCGCCGTGACGAAAATCAACGGGTCTAGCACCACCGCTGCGCCGCGCTGCCACGCCGGGCAGGCCGACCTGCTCGCCTTGCGCGCGCAGCTTGCCCGCGCCGAAAAGGCCGCTCGCCGCGTCCCCACGCCGCCCCCCACCCGTCCCGCCGCCAAGCCCGTCGCGCCGCAGCGCGAGGCGGACCTGGCGGGCATCGACACGAGTGACCATTCGCTCGCCCGCGCCCACGCCCGCTTGCGCGAGGCGGTGTATGAGGGCCGATATCACCTTTGCCCCCATGCGATTGGCCACGCGCGCGCCGAGGGCTTTTTGGAACACGACATCATCGACGTGCTGGTCGCTGGCCGGGTGCGGGCGGTGTACCCCATCGAGCGCCGCTGGCTGGTGTGCGGCTACTTCGAGGCGTGTGGCGTTCGGCTCCCGCTGCATGTGGTTGTCGAGCATCAGCGGGACGGCTTTCTCGACGTGGTCACCGCGTTTGTGCCCAAGCAGCCGCACCACATCATCAGCCGCGCTCGCCTGGCCGTTATGCTCCGCTACGACGACGAAAAGATCAGGACACGCACGGCGCCGGTGGGCAACAAGCCGGGCAACCGCAGCAAGGGGAAGTGGAAGAAGGGAGGGTAGCGCCGCCCGAATCCGCTCTGATCACTTCAGAGCCCCGTGGGCGCCTCCCTGTGCGGCGTCCCCCGCGACGCCCTCCAAGGGAAAGCGCCTTCCTATTGGCTGACCTTGTGTCCTGCTACCCTGCTCGCCGTGACGCGCACCGGCCTTTCAGACACCATCGCCGCCATCGCCACCGCCCCGGGAAGCGCGGGGGTAGGTATCGTGCGGATCAGTGGGCCAGAGGCCCTGACGGTCGCGGACGGGGTCTTTCGGGCACGGCGCAGACCAAGCGAAACACGGGGAGGCCGGTTCCTGTTTGGCCGATTGGTGGGCGAGGACGGCGAGGTCCTTGACGAGGGGCTGTGCCTGGTGTTCCGCGCGCCGCGCAGCTACACCGGTGAGGACGTGGCCGAGCTGCAAACACACGGCAGCCCGGCGGTCCTCGCCCGGGTCCTTGCCCGAGTTCTGGAACTGGGGGCGCGTCCGGCTCGGCCCGGCGAGTTCACGTTGCGGGCCTACCTGGCGGGCAGGCTTGACCTCGCGCAGGCGGAGGCGGTGCTGGAACTGGTGAATGCGGGCACCGAGACCGCTCGGCGCCAAGCGGCCCTAGGCCTCTGCGGCGCACTGGGTGAGCGGGTGGAACGGGTGGCCACCCAGGTGACGCGCACCCTGGCAGCGCTGCAGGCGATGCTGGACTACCCCGAAGAGGGGGTCCCGGAAGAAGACCGCACCGTTCCCCTGGCGGCGGCAGAAGCCGAACTCACGGCGCTGGTGGGGACAGCGCGGGCCGGGCAGGTCGCGACCCGGGGCGCGCGCCTCGCCCTGATCGGACGGCCGAACGCCGGCAAAAGCAGCCTGCTCAACGCCCTGTTGGGCTATGAGCGCTCCATTGTCACCCCTCTGCCCGGCACCACGCGTGACTACCTCGAAGCGCAGCTCTCGCTTGCGGGTGTGCCGGTGACGCTGGTGGACACAGCCGGTCTACGCGAAACAGAAGACGTCGTCGAGGCGGCAGGTGTGCGGCAAGCCGTCAACCTCGCGTCACAGGCGGATCTCGTGCTGGTGCTCGAGGATGGCAGCCAGGCGCGCGAGGCACTCCCCCTGCTCCTCTCCCCAGGCGGAACAGTGTTGCGGGTGCGCACCAAAGCTGACCTGCCCGCCGCCTGGGAGGACCCCGCCGCCCTGCCGGTCAGCGCCGTGACGGGTGAGGGCCTTCCCGAGCTGCGCGCCGCGATTCAGGCTGCGCTGTTGGGGGACGCCGCGCGTGGTGAAGCCTGGCTCACCACCGAGCGGCAGGCCGACGCGGCCCGGCGAGCCCTGGCCCACGTTCAGGCCGCACGCACCCTTCCCGACGACCTCGCGGGCTACGAACTGGAAGAGGCGCTGCGAGCCCTTGCAGAGCTCACCGGCCGGGACGTGCAGGAGGACGTGGTAGACGCAGTGTTTCGCAATTTCTGCGTCGGGAAGTGACTGGCCCCACCGGGCCAAGGCTTCTCTAGCGCTCGTCGGCGCGGGTATCCAGCGAAGTTTCTTCGCCGGGCGTGGTACTCGCCGGATCGCTTGTGATCATGCTGCCCTGTGAGGCCACATCCTGCTTGTCAAGTCCGCGGTCCTCGAACTCGTCGGCAAGGCGGGCCTCGGCGCGGGCGTCCTTGAGAGCGTCGCGGTGTTCGTCGGTGCGGCCCATAAACTGAAGGTCCACGTTGGTGATCTCGTCTTCTGTCTTGACGGTCTCGTTGCGAGCATCATCGGGTTTGGTCATGGTCCTACGCTAACAGGGCAGCTCTGGAACTGGCGTGAGCGTCCCTTTAACGTTGTCTCCGCCTCAGCCCCCCAGCCGCAGCACACTCTGATTGCCGCGCAACACCAGGACGAGAACGCCGGCCTCAGCCAGAATTCCGGCGCGGCGTTCCAGGTCCCGGACCGTGTCGGGCGCGCCGACCCACTGGCGACGGGGGGTTTCGCCGGGCTCGAGGTAGAAGCCTTCCGGAATGGCGACGATCACCACCCGGCTCGCGGTGGCGCGGGCGCGCAGGGCCTCGGCGACCAGGGCTGCTCCCGCCCGCTGCGTCAGCACGATGAGGTTTCCTCCGGCGCGAGGGGGAGGAATCACCGGCGGAGCCGAGTCCGGCTGGACCTGCGCGAGCCGGCGCAGGGCGGCCCGCAGCGCTTCGGGCGTGCGCCCGCTGGGGGTAGCCCCCGCATTCGTCGCCAGGCTGACGGGCAGCGCCAACGCGAGGGCCTCCTGAATCAGGCTGCTGGCCAGCCGCACCGCGCTCTCGAGAAACACGTCCGTCCCGTTCTGGTCGAGAAAGACAGTCACACTGCTCGCGGCGGTACGCTCGAGTTCGCGCACCGTCAACGCGCCCACGCGGGCAGAAAGCCGCCAGTGAAGGCGGCCCGGTGGGTCACCCGGCACGTAGGGTCTCGCCCCCCGCAGGCTGATGGGGTCTTCCAGGCCGAGCGTGCGCGAAAGCGTGCCTTCACTGAGCAGGGGCCGCAGCAGGTCGGGGAGAAGCACCCCGTGCGTACCGGGATACACCTCCAGTTGGCCCGCCACCTTCAGGGGAACCGAGCGCCAGAAGAGCCCCAAGGGATCGGCCCAGCGCAGGGTCCCCCCCGGCCACTCGAACACGCCGCGGCGGTTGAGGGTGAGGGTCGTGGCCTGCTCGGTCACGCTGCGGCCCACCGTCAGGCCGCCGACCGCGATCTGCTCGCCGGGCACGACGGTCAGGGGCGTGGGGTCTTCGATCAGTACCCGGCGCGGCCAGCGCGACTCGACCTCGATGCGCACGCGGTAGGG
The DNA here is from genome assembly GCF_000745175.1 of Deinococcus sp. YIM 77859. NCBI lineage: Bacteria > Thermotogati > Deinococcota > Deinococci > Deinococcales > Deinococcaceae > Deinococcus > Deinococcus sp. YIM 77859. The sequence goes on along the minus strand of NZ_JQNI01000002.1, from coordinate 2,486,774 downwards.
CAGGCGGTCTCCCTCGAACCCCTGCGCCGGAAAGGCGCGCACAAGGGTCACGCGCGGAGGACGGCACGCGAGCAGGAACGCGGCGAGCAGCGCGAGCAGCAGCGCCGCCAGAACGAGGAGGAGCGCAGGAAGATTCAGAGGGTGACTCCTGCCGTGACGGGTTCGGCGGGCACCGGCTCCTGCCGCAGCACGTCCGCGATGACCTCTTCTGGGCGCATTCCGGCAAGCCGGGCCTCGACCCGCAGGACCAGGCGGTGCGCGAGGACGCCGGGCGCAGCGGCCTTCACGTCGTCGGGCAACACAAAGTTGCGCCCAGCCAGAGCCGCGAGCGCCTGGGCTACCCCCTGAAGCGCAAGGCTGGCACGCGGCCCACCCCCCAGCGCCACCTGGGCATGCCCGCGCGTTCGGGCGCTCAGGCCCGCGATGTAGTGCCGCAGGTCATCCGAAACACACACGGTCCGCACCACTTTGCGCGCGGCGAGCAGGTCCTGGGGCGTCGCGACCGCCCCCAAGGTGCCGATGGGATGTGACTCCTGCAGGCGTCCCAGCATCCGCACCTCTTCCTCCCGCGTGGGGTAACCCACCGAGAGCCGCAGCAGGAAGCGGTCAAGCTGCGCTTCCGGCAGGCGGTAGGTCCCCTCGTGCTCCAGCGGGTTCTGGGTGGCAATCACCACAAAGGGCGGTGGGAGAACGTGCGTTACCCCCGACTCGGTCACCTGCCCCTCCCCCATCGCCTCCAGCAGCGCCGACTGGGTCTTGGGCGTGGCGCGGTTGATCTCGTCGGCGAGCAGCAGGCCGGTAAAGATCGGCCCCGGCACGAACTCGAATTCGCCGGTGGCGGGACGGTACACGCTCACCCCGGTCACGTCGCTCGGCAGGAGGTCAGGCGTGAACTGCACGCGGCGGAACGTGAGCCCCAGGCTGGCGGCCAGCGCGCGGGCCAGCATCGTTTTGCCGGTCCCAGGTGCGTCCTCCAGCAGCAGGTGACCACCCGCCAGAAGGCCCGCCAGGGCGAGGCGGGTCACGTCCTCCTTGCCCACAAGCACGCGGGCCACGTTCTCCTGCACCCGCGCCGCGTAGGCTTGTACCTGCTCCACATCCGCTCTTGGCCTCTCCTTGGTCATGGTGTCTCTCTTTCCGGTGCCGCGACTGCCGAGCGGGCCGCGAGCTGCGCCACCTCCCGCGCGGCCCGCTCGGCGGTCACGGCCTCCTCCTCTGTCACGCGCCCCCCGTACCGCACGGGGGCGTAGACGGCGACCAGCGTACTCAGCGGTCCATGCAGGGCGGGCCGCTCAGCGGCAACGCGGCTGGCGTGTTCGGCGGGTGTCTCCGCCGGACCGCGCCCCAGGCCTGCCCCCGCCAGCGAGGCGAGGGCCGCTCGGTAGGCGAGCCGGACGCGGTGCAGGGCCTCGGGTTGGGTGGCGGAGGTCGGCCCGTCGTCACCTTCCTTGCCGCCCTCCTCCGCCGTGGAGCGGCGCAGCTTCCAGGCCAGGATGACCAGCGCGGCGCAGAAGAGGAGAACAGCCACAAAGGCGATGAGATTGAACCCGTGGGCAAGCGGGGCGAGCCAGCTGGGAGGCTTTCCCACCGTCACGACCAGCTCCCCTTGCGCGGCACCGCTCGGCGCAGCAGCCCCCGTCGCAGCGGGCAGCGCCCCTGATAAGCGAGCAGAAATTCCGTACGCCACCAGGAGGAGGGCCGTCAGGATCATCCCAGCGACCGCCGCGATTTCCCACCAGTGGAATCGGGTGGTCATGGATCTGGCGCGGCCGCTGCCCAGACGCCAGAGGACAAAGACTCCAGCGAGCAGGAACAGGGCCATACCCAGGAAGATCAGGTCCGCTCCGGGCAATGCCCGTCCGCCCGCCGAGCGCCAGACAGTGACCCCGGTTGGGCGGACTGCAATAGCCTCCTGGGCCTCACCCTCCGGGGCGGCTGATCCCTGCTCCGTCCCCACGGTAGCGGCAGCGGGCGGCGGTGTGGCTTCCCCGGTCTGCGGCGGCAGCGCCAGCGTGCCCAGCGCGAGTGCCCCGGCGAGAAGCGCGCCCGCCAGAGCACTCTGCCCCACTCCACGGCCCGAACCCGCCAGGCGGTGGGCGGGCCGCTCCTCCCGCCCGATGGAGCCCAGGCCGCACAGCAGCAGCGCGAGCAGGCCAACTCCCAGTCCCGCTGGGAGACCGAAGACTGGGCTGGGGGACAGGCCCAGCACGCCCGGGAGGAGGAGCAGCGCGAGCCAGGCGATCCCAACAGGGCGACCAAGCTCCAGAAAACTCAGGCCGATATGCAGCAGCGCTGCCGTGCCCAACACGGGCAGAACGAGGGCGGCGTAGGCTAGCAGCGCCGGGAGCCCTTCGCTGAGAACATCCAGCAGCAGGGGCAGCACGGTGAGACCTGCGGCCAGCAGCAGCAGCGGAACCCGGGCGATCTGTGCCGCCGGGTCAAGGTGGGTGAGGAGCAGCACCAGCACAAAAGCCAGCACCCCCCACCACGGCAGCCAGGAAGCCGCCACAAGGGGTGCGGCGAGCAGCAGCCACGAGCGGTCGAGGCGCAGGGGCCGCCGGGCGGGGGGAGCGGGAAGGGTCGTCATAGAGGTGGTGGGACCAGCCTAGCGCAGCGTGGTGCCCGCCGGGGACGAGGATGCCCGCAGAGCCACACTCCCTCTCCCTCCCTACCCGCCTCCATGCGTCCCCAAACCGAAGCCCACACCACGGGGACGGGGGCAGCATCTGAGAGGACAGCGGGAACCGCTGACTCTGGAGCACGGCTCCTGATTCAGCGGTCGGGTGTGGACCCCCATGAGGGTCTTGATCCACCACCATCTACCCAAGCTATGACCTCGGCCCCAACCCGTCCAGCAAAAATGGGCGGCCCCCGCAGGAACCACCCACCCTCAACTCCCTGCTTAGTCCAGGAAGTCGCGCAGCTTGCGCGTGCGGCTCTCGTGATACTTCAGCTTACGCAGCGCCTTGTTCTCGATCTGGCGGATGCGCTCGCGGGTCACGTTAAAGCGCTGGCCGACCTCCTCCAGGGTGTGTTCGCGGCCGTCGACCAACCCCTTGCGGAACTTCAGGACCATCGCTTCCCGCTCGGTAAGCTTAGAAAGGGCCTTTTCTAGCTCCTCGGAAAGGAGGGTCTTGGCGGCGTTATCCACCGGGGAGTCAAGGTTCTCGTCGGGGATGAAGTCGCCGTAAAAGGAGTCCTTTTCGTCGCCGATGGGCGTTTCGAGCGAGACGGGTTCTTGAGAAACCTTCTGCACCTCCTCGACTTTGGCGGCGTCCCAACCCGGCCCCATCGCTTCCGCAATCTCCTCGTAGGTGGGTTCGCGGCTGAGTTCCTGCTGAAGCTGACGGGCGGTGCGCGTCAGTTTGTTGATCGTCTCGACCATGTGCACCGGGATACGAATGGTGCGGGCCTGGTCGGCAATCGCGCGGTTGATCGCCTGCCGGATCCACCACGTCGCGTAGGTCGAGAACTTGTAGCGGCGGCGGTACTCGAACTTCTCCACCGCGCGAATCAGGCCCTGGTTTCCTTCCTGAATCAGGTCGAGGAAGCCTAGGCCACGTCCGGTGTACTTCTTGGCGATGGAGACAACCAGGCGCAAGTTGGCCTCAATCAGGCCCTGGCGGGCGGCGGCCCCGTCCTCTACTCGGCGCTGGAGCTGACGGCGAGCGCGGTCATCAAGCTCGTCGCCCCGTTCCTCCAGCTCCTTGCGGGCCTCCTCACCCTCCTCGATGCGCCGGGCAAGCGCGATCTCCTCTTCGAGGGTGAGAAGGGGCACCCGGCCGATCTCGTGGAGGTACTGCCGCACCGGGTCGTTGGACACGGCACGCGGCATGTCGTCGAAGTAGCGTTCCTCGTCGTCGTCCGCAGCGACCACGCCCGCGACACCTTCGACGTCGTCTCCCTCCAGGTCGTCGTCCTCGTCCTCCTCGTCAAGGTCCTGCACTTCGATGTTCTGCCCGGCAAGGTAAAGCTGCATGTCCTCGAACGCCTCGGCGCTCTCGGGGTCCATGCCCGCCGCTTCCAGCGCGACCGACAGGGCGGCAGCCACCTCCTCGCTGGAGAGAACGCCCGCCGCGCGGCCCACCTTCAGCAGTTCCTGAATGCTGGGGTGCGCGTAGTAGGGCTTATCGGCAGGACCGGCAGCCACGGCGCTCCTCGCGGGTGCAGCGGCCTTGGCCGCGGCCTTTTTGGGCGCCGCCTTGGCGGGGGCAGCCTCCTCGGCCGGGCTGTCCTCCTCAGGGGTGGGCTTGGCCGTGGCCTTTTTGGGCGCCGCCTTCTTCGGAGGAGCCTTTTTCGGCGCCGCTTCGGGAGCGGTGTCCTCTGCTGCGGGGGGCTTGGCGGCCTTCGCGGTCTTCGCGGTACGGGTACGGGGCTGGGCGGGGGTCTTGATGGGGGTTTCTTCAGAAGCGTCCGCGGTCACGGGGGCACCCGTCACCGGGGTGCCGGTCGCGGGGACCTTGCTGCGGGCGCGTGCTCGAGTGGGTTCTGCCATGCGTCCTCCTGTGGCGCGGGGCGACTTGAGACCAGTGTGGCCAGGAAGCCGGTGCCGTAGCGCGTTAGTCTAGCAAACCCCCCGCCGATATTCGGGCACCTGTCACCATCTCCTGCGGGCGGGTCCCTGGCCCGGGGAGAATATGAGGTACGCGGCCAGCACAGCAAAGGTTCCCTTCTGCCCCCTCACGCGGCGGGCAGGGCCAGGGTGCGGCGCAGCCACTCCAGCAGGTCGCGGTCTACGTCCTCGCGGCACTCGTCGAGCCCGTGGCGGCACCCCGGGTAGAGACGCAGTTCTTTGGGCTCGCGGGCCTGCTTATACAGAAGGCGCGAACAGGTGTCGGGCAACACCTCATCGGCCATGCCGTGCAACAGCAGCAGGGCGCGGGGGCTAAGGTTACCCACCGCGTCCGCCCCGTACGTCTGGCTGCTGAGGGCCGCCACCCCCACCACCACGGCACTGCTTCCCCCCGCCGCGATCACGACCGCCCCACCGAACGAGTGGCCGACCAGCACCAGGCGAGCCACGCCCAGCGCTTCCAGGAAGGCCGCTCCCAGCAGCACGTCCAGCACACACTCCGCCAATTCGCCGGGCCGGCGGTAATCAAGTCGCAACGACGTGACGCCCTGGGGTGCCAGCTGCGTGGCGAGCCGGGTGTACATTCCCCCAGCCGGACCACCCAGGCCACCACCCGCGCCGAACACCCACACGATGCCCGCCGTACCTGTCCCCCCCGGCGGTTCGTGCAGCCGGCTATCAATGGCCCCCCGGCTGGTGTGAAGTGTCAGGCCCTGCGCCCCGTCCTCTTGAGCGGTTCGCTCGACGCCGAGCAGTTGAAGGTGGAAGGCGTGTTCTCGCGTCATCCCGGACCTCCCCTCTGGAACAAAGGCCATTCTGCCGCCTGCAGCCGGGGCGGAATGAGCAGAGGGTCAAGACCGTCCCGCCCGAAGCTGAAGACCTCTTGCCTAGGGTCAAATCTGAGGCTCCTGGGGAGCGGCCAGCCTAAGCGCACGCCTGCTGTGCGTGTGCCGTGCGGGTGAAATGGCGAAAGGACTGGACTCACGTGACGCGATCCCCTTCAGGAACTCCGGCGCTTGCCCCAGAGACCCGGGACTTCTACATCCGCACCCTCGGCCTCCTCAACGCTTCCGGCGTACCGTTCCTGCTAGGAGGCGCGTACGCCTTTGCACGCTACACCGCCATCGAGCGGCACACCAAGGACCTCGACGTGTTTACCCGTCCGGAGGACGCCCCACGCCTTCTCGCCGTCCTGCGGGACGCGGGGTACGAGACCGAGGTGCCCTTTGCGCACTGGCTGGGCAAGGCGCACCACGGAGAGGACTTCGTGGACGTGATCTATAGCAGCGCGAACGGTGTTGGAAGGGTGGACGACTCGTGGTTCGAGCACGCGCCTGAAGACGAGGTGTTGGGCGTCCCGGTGCGGCTGGTGCCGGTCGAGGAGATGTTGTGGCACAAGGCCTACGTGTGTGAGCGCGAACGTTTCGACGGGGCGGACGTAGCGCACCTGATCCGCGCCAAAGCTGAGGAGATCGACTGGGGCCGCCTGGTGCAGCGCTTCGGGCCGCACTGGCAACTGCTGCTCGCCCACGTGCTGCTGTTCGGCTTCGTGTACCCCGGCGAACGCGGACGGATTCCCGCGAGCTTTCGCCAGGGAATGCTTGACCGCTTTCTGGTTCAAGACGACCTGAACCCGCCACAGGAGCGGGTTTGTCAGGGCACCCTGATCTCGCGCGAGCAGTACCTGCCCGATCTGCGGGTGTGGGGGTACGCGGACGCGCGAATCACGCAGGGCTACATGACACCCGCGAACGTAGCGCACTGGACGGCTGCCATCGAACCCACAGAGGAGAACCCATGACACGAACTGTACGCATCGCCGCCGTGAGCGACGTTCACTGCACCCGGACCTCACAGGGCACCCTGGCTCCCCTGTTCGCCCAGGCTGCCCGCGAGGCGGACGTGCTGCTGCTGCCCGGCGACCTCACCGACTACGGCACCGCGGACGAGGCGCATGTTCTGGCAAAGGAACTCGCCGGGGTGCGGGTGCCGGTGATCGCCGTGCTGGGCAACCACGACTTCGAGAGCGGCAGCCCCGAGGACGTGCGCGGCGTTCTGGCGGAAACGGGCGTCACCGTCCTCGATGGGGAAGCGTGCGAGGTGCAGGGCGTGGGCTTTGCGGGCGTGAAGGGTTTTGCGGGAGGCTTCGGGCGTTTTACCCTCGGGGCATGGGGCGAGGCGGCCATCAAGACCTTTGTCAG